>NZ_JAOPHO010000001.1:0-372508 GCF_033141925.1 Peribacillus sp. CSMR9 | reverse complement strand
AGTCTCGCACTTCCGCTCCAATCAACCTTAAATAGTTTCGTTTTAAAAACAACAATCTTTACGAAAAGAGCCTTTAATAAAAATAACACTGGAGAGTCCTTGTAAATAAGGGTTCTCCAGTGTTTATTATTACATGATCCTCTTGAACATTTTCTCCATTTCATAAATGGAATAAGAGATGATGATAGGTCTTCCATGAGGGCATGTGAAGGGATCGGTTGTCCGTCTTAGTTCATCCAAAAGTGCTTGAATTTCATCATTGCGCAGATGACGGTTTGCCTTAATGGAGGCTTTACAGCTCATCATGATTGCTGCTTCCTCGCGCAGTTTTTTGATGTCTACCTTTTTCATCGATAACAATTGTTCGATCATTTCTTCCAGTATTTCCTGTTCAATTCCTTTAGGGAACCATTGAGGATGCGATCTGACAATATAGGCGTTATAGCCAAACTCCTCTAAAAAGACGCCGACTCGTTCCAACTCATGTCGATATTCATTTATCCGGATACATTGGTCAGTCGAAAATTCAAGCGTGATGGGTACGAGCATATCCTGTAGCTCGTTTTCGACTCGTCCGACTTTTTCTTTAAAATATTCGTATTTGATCCGTTCCTGGGCAGCATGTTGGTCTATGATATACAAACCTTTTTCGTTTTGGGCAAAAATATATGTTCCATGCATTTGCCCAATTGGGTACATGGGAGGGATTCGACTCTCCGACTCATCCTCCTCGATTTCTTCCTCTTGCTCGACAGTGTAGGTTGTATATTTTTCAGCCGATTCGAAATATGGTTTTCTTTCATCTTCTGGTAAGACCGGTATATAGGCATCTCCCATTTGCTGCTGTTCATTGCTGTAGATTAATTCCTTTATCGGTTCGAGATTGAATTCTTCAACATGATCCTCATAATTCTTTTGTCCCTGCTTTTCCCGGATTAAGGTATCCTTCAAGAGTGAAGCTTCTTTCTTGGCTTCTTCAAGGATACGCTTCCCCTTTTCCACGACATGGTCCAAATCCAGAGTAGTTTGCTCACTTTTCACCTGTTCCGGCTTTGGTGCAGGTGTATATCCACTAGGAATGAGAGATAGCTTTTTAAACGCAGATTTAATCGTTTCTGATACAAGACTGTAAAGCTCCTGTTCCTTACTGAGCCTTACCTCCATTTTGGATGGATGGACATTGACATCGACAAGAATCGGATCCATTTCAATATTCAACAAAGCAATTGGAAAACGGCCAATTGGGAGAAGTGTATGGTACCCATCCAAGATCGCTTTCACGAGTGCATAGTTTTTTATGAAGCGGCCGTTTATCATGGTTGATATATAATTCCTTGAAGCCCGGGTGACCTCCGGCATAACTATATATCCGGATAATTTGAAGTCCAAAGAGCTTGCCTGAATCGGAATCATCTTTTTGGCGATATTCGTCCCATAGATTGCTGCTAGCACCTGCCTGACATCACCGTTACCATTCGTATGCAGGATACGCTTCTCATTGTGGGATAACCGTATAGAAACATCCGGGTGCGAAAGTGCGAGCCTGTTAGCGACATCCGTAATATTTCCTAGCTCGGTATGAATGGTTTTCATATATTTCAACCTTGCAGGAGTATTGTAAAACAAGTCGGAAACCAGGATATCCGTTCCCTTACGGCTGGATGAAGCCTCGAGTTCTTTAACCATGCCGCCTTCAAGAAGTATGCGCGTTCCTACACCTTCGCCAGTGCTGCTTTTCAATTCGAAACGGGAAACTGAAGCAATACTGGGCATCGCTTCTCCCCGGAAGCCCAGTGTTCGAATTCGGAAGAGGTCATTTTCATCTTTTATTTTACTTGTGGCATGACGTTTAAATGCTGCCTCAATGTCATCAGCCAAAATCCCATCGCCATTGTCCACGATCCTAATGGAACCAAGTCCAGCTTCCACCAATTCAATCTCTATAATGGTACTGTTTGCATCTATTGCGTTTTCCACAAGTTCCTTAACGACTGAGGCAGGGCGTTCTACAACTTCGCCAGCTGCGATTTTATTAGATAAAGCCTCGTCAAGCTGTATGATTTTCCCCATTTTTATCGCCTCGCTTTTGTTCTCATTTTAGTTTCTTTTGTAATTTATAAAGAATATTCATCGCCTCAAGCGGCGTCATTTCAAGGATATCCAGTGATTTTATGTCGTCCAGCACCTTATTTTCCTTAGGTGAAGAATTCACTCTTCCCTTAGGAGCCTCTTCCCCAAAGAAGGAAAGCTGTGCTTCATTGACTGATGTTACAGGAGCTGCTTCGGCGATAGGTGCTTTTACAACAGCAGCAGGCTGCTCATGCATCCCCTTTTCTTGTCCATTTTCATTCTCTAACTTCGCTAAAATAGCAGCGGCCCGATCAATTAACTGCTTCGGTAAATCAGCAAGCTTTGCCACGTGAATTCCATAACTTTTATCTGCTGGCCCTTCTTTAATTTTATGAAGGAAAACGACATTTCCATTTTGCTCAATAGCACTTACATGGATATTTTTCAATTTAGGCAGTTCCGATGCCAATACCGTCAATTCATGATAATGAGTCGAAAAGAGGGTCTTTGCCCCAATTTCTTCATGAATATATTCAATGATGGCCTGGGCAAGTGCCATCCCATCGTAAGTTGATGTTCCCCGCCCGATCTCATCAAATAATATCAAACTGTTTTCAGTCGCATTCATAATGGCATTTCTTGCCTCAAGCATCTCGACCATGAATGTACTTTGACCGGAAATCAAATCATCAGCAGCGCCAATCCTAGTAAATACCTTATCAAAAATAGGCAATTCAGCTATACTTGCGGAAACGAAGCATCCAATCTGCGCTAGAATCGATGTTAGTGCAAGCTGGCGCATATACGTGCTTTTACCCGACATATTGGGCCCTGTGATCAAGAGTAGCTCCCGTTCTCCATCCATAAAGCAGTCATTTGGGACATACTCCTGTGATTGAAGGACTTTCTCCACTACTGGATGCCGGCCTTCCTTCAGGACGATTCTTCGATCATCAGAAAAGACAGGCTTCACATAATGGCGTTCTTCGCTAATCGTCGCAAAGCACTGCAGGACATCCAATTCACTGACGCCTTTCGCCAAATCCTGTAAGCGCGGGATATAGCTTTTGACCTCTTCACGAAGATTGAGGAATAGGTCATATTCCAAACTGATGCTTTTTTCCTCTGCTTGTAAAATCAAAGCTTCCTTTTCTTTTAATTCAGGTGTGATATAACGTTCGGCATTCGTTAAAGTTTGCTTCCTTTCATAGCGCCCTTCTTCAAGCAGGTGCAAATTGGCTCGTGTGACTTCAATATAATAGCCAAAAACACGATTATAACCGATTTTCAATGATCTGATTCCTGTACGTTCCCGCTCTTCACGTTCCAGCTGAGCAATCCACGTTTTCCCGTTCCTGCTGGCATCCCTGTATATATCCAGCTCCTTATGGAAACCGTCCTGAATGATATTCCCTTCCTTGACGGACAATGGCGGGTTTTCAACAAGCGCTGTTTCAAGCAAATCCGTCACTTCTTCACAAGGATCCAATTTTTCGGCAAGAATTGAAATATCATGATCGGAAGCCATTGACTTCACGATTTCACGAATGATTGGCACCTGTTGCAATGAACGCTTCAATTGAATCAAGTCCCTAGCGTTTACATTCCCGAAGGCGACCCTTCCGGCCAGCCTCTCCAAGTCATACACTTCCTTCAGGCGTTCACGTAAGTCTTGCCGTTCGAAGTATTGATTTTTCAGGGTTTCAACAAGGTTTTGCCTCCGCTCGATCTGGTTTTTATTAATGAGCGGTCTATCAATCCATTGCTTCAGCATCCTTCCGCCCATAGCTGTTTTCGTTTCATCAAGCAGCCATAATAATGAGCCTTTTTTACCTTTGGAACGAATGGTTTCAGTCAACTCCAAATTGCGTTTGCTATAATAATCAATTTTCATATATTGTGACGTTTCATATGCAAGCACTGGCTGTAAATGATCCAGGCTGCGTTTTTGGGTACGGTATAGATAATTCAATAAACGTGAGGTCGTTGTCGCCAGTTTCTGGTCTTTTAACAGTTGAAGCAATGCAGCGAATGACTCGCTTTGAACCAAATTATTCTCTAGGGACAGAGCGGCAGCTCCCCGTTCTTGCAGCTTTTTTTTCCATTCTTCATTGAAATCTTCAGCGATGACCACTTCGCTAGCACCAAGGATGGCAAATTCATTCAGAACTTCTTCAAAACTCTCAATCAAAGTGACCTTATTTTCCCCTGTCGATAAATCATTGTATCCAAAGCCAAACTGACCATCCGTAAAATAAGTGATGGTGGCAATATAATTATTTTCCTTTTCTCTAAGGCCCTTACTGTCCATTTTCGTTCCCGGAGTAATCAGCTGGACAACTTCCCTGCGTACCACACCTTTGGCTTGTTTGGGATCCTCAGTCTGTTCACAAATAGCTACTTTAAACCCTTTTTCTATCAATATATCAATATAATTAGGAGCCGAGTGATAAGGAATCCCGCACATCGGAATTCGATCTTCACTACCACCTTCTCGGCTCGTTAATGTGATTTCGAGCTCCTGTGATGCATTCAGTGCATCGTCAAAAAACATTTCATAAAAATCGCCTAAACGAAAAAATAAAAAGGCATCTTGATACTCTGCCTTAATTTTTAAATATTGCTGTATCATCGGAGTATATCCAGCCATTCTTTCAAAACCTTTCCAAACTAAAATCTATTACCCATTTATGTCCTTCATTATAACATACGGGTAAGCAACATTGCCTGTATTCGAAATTGAATGTAAATCAATTATCCTGTGGGATTAAACTGTTGAATGCTAGTTAAGTATCTGCAAAAATATGTACACGGATATAGTATCATTTCAATCTTATTTTTTTGATAAAGGACTTGCCCCGCTTCAAAATAAATAAAACCGGATGAAGGGAATGTCATCCGGTAGTTACTTTCTATATTCTATTCGTCTTCGAATTCATCAAGGAAATCCGGATCTAAATCTTCAAATTCCTCATCATCGAAATCAGAGCCCCAGTCATCCTCACAGCGGCCATCTGGATTAACAGCGACACAAATTTTCGTTTCGCCGACGACTTCCACAAAGAATTCCCTTTCCACATGGACAATTATTTTTTGTCCACATGGGGAGATGCAAGCTTCTAAACAATTCGGCTGTTGGACAGCTTTTGCAACGATTTCATGGTCATCTTGACAATCGGGATCACGGTATTTCAGCGAAATCACGTCGGTATATTGCACTTTTTCAGTTACAACTTCCGTCTTTGAATTATGGTTATAAGAATACCAGACGTTGATTTCGTAGCTGCCGTGAATTTCTACCTTTTTGCCGACTTTCTTTGCATCGTATTTATGGTTGATGATCCAACAACCTAGAATGCTAGAAGGATGATGAGCCGGGCAAATGGTGTGAGAGGACTTTGTGAATTTACGTCCCTTTGCCACCACCGCTTTAGTAATTATCTCTCTATATTGTGACATGCTAGCGAACCCTCCTCATACAGTTTCCATTCATCCTATGCGTGGTAAAAGTCTAGTGTGCGTAGAATTTTAATTGTTTGAAAACTGCAGTAATGTTTTAAACCTAGGTTATTTTATGCGCATCTTTTGGGATATGTGTCACGAATGGGCGCTGTATAAGGATTTCCAAGTATTAAAAAAGCCCTTCTAAATTGAACTATGGCCCTGATAGCTGACACATAAAAAAGCGTCCCTTTTCCGGTTTATTTATGTTCCAATAGGAGTAATGAGTATGGACGGAGGGGGTCAACGAGTAAGAATACATATACTGATTTACAGATTAAAGAACTTGAAAAGAACCCAAAAATCATAAGTGCTTCAGAGTGTTCTATTTTCCTATAATCCTGAATTTAAAACAAAAGCTATTAAGGAATATAAAAAGGGGAAATCCCCCTCTCAAATTTTCATAGAACATGGATTCAATCTCGAAATCATTGGTAAGGAAAAACCTAAGCGTTGTCTACAGCGCTGGCGTGATACCTTGAAAGGTTTGGTGGAGGAAGGCTTCCTGAACGCCGTGGAAAAGGAAAGATGCCCTTCTTCTAAGGCACAGTCTGCAGAGGATCAACTTAGGAAGGCCGAAGCGAGAATCAAATTCCTTGAAACGGAAAATGACTTCCTAAAAAAGCTGGAAGAGTTAGAAAGGCGGGCGTTGAAAAAGAAATCATTTTCACTGCAGCTGAGAAGTTCTATCTGATTGAAAGAACGATCAGGCAATACCAGTAAGAAGGCTGTTTCCTATCTATGCAAATTCGCTGGTGTAAGTCGAAGTGGCTACTATGATTGGTTAAAGGCAGCTCCAACCCGTAAGCTACGCGAAGAACAGGATGATTTGGACATAAAATTAATTAAAAATATACTCCTCAGTAAAAAGGAAAAAGCAGGCGCCCTCCAGATCAAAATGGTTATGGAAAATGATCATTCGGCCGTCATGAATCATAAGAAAATCAGACGGTTGATGGCAAAATATAATCTCTTCGCAAAAATCAGAAGGGCCAAACCGTCTCGAAAGATGGCTAAGACAACCAAGGAGGAGCACCTTACTTGTCCAACCTTCTTAATCGTGAATTCAAACCGAGGGAGCCAGAGGAAATTCTGCTAAAAGATATTACCTATCTTTATTATGGAAAGGGTCAGCTTATTTATCATGCGTAAAAGATGCGGCCATAAAAGAAATAGTTACGTATCATTTATCCACTCCATTAGATATGAATATGTTTATGAAACATTAAACAAGCTAAGGCAGACTGTGAATCACGAGTTCCATCCGAGTGCAATCCCCGTAAGGGAAACTGTTGGGATAATGCGCCGATGGAAAGTTTTTTTGGCCACTTTAAAGATTTAGCAGAATATAAAACATGTACTAATTTAACGGATGTGAAGGAAGAAGTTGATCGAGTTATTGAAGAATACAATGAGTCTCGTTATCAATGGGGACTATAGAAAATGGCCCCGGTACAATACCGGGACCACCTATTAGCCAATTTTTTTATACTGTCAAAAAAATGGGGTACACTTTAAAATCAGTAGGGCTTTTTAATATTCATGAACAACTTCCGCCGCCGGCTTGCACCTGTGAACCTGTCTCACCGCGAAGGACGTCGCCTTCAGTCGATTCAATGATCAGGTCCGTTACCTTATTCGATACTTGTGATGAGACCATTTGCAAAAGATCATTTACATCAACTTGGGATTGTTTGAATTCTTGGACGATCGGTAGTTCATCCAATTGTTTTTCCAGTGCATCGATTTTAGCCTGAACTTGGTTGTATGCTTTTTCTTTTCCGTAATGCTGGAAGTTTACCGCCTGTTTTTGCAAGCTCTTGATACTGGCGATCATTTCACGGATTTTTTGGTTTTCATTGATGTGAGCTTCTGCCCGTTTAAAGAAATCGACTTCTTCCGTGCTCGCAATCATTTCAGCAAGCTCTGCCGCTTTTGACAGTATGTCATCTTTAGTATATTTAGTCATATTACTCCACCTCAATCGCCGTTGCTTCTTCAACCATATCCCCATTTAATGACCATGTTTTCGTTCCAGTGATTTTCACTTTTACGATTTGGCCAATTGCCGATTTTGGTCCTTTGAAGTTCACGAGCTTATTTTTCGTTGTATAACCTGCTAATATTTCCGCATTCTTCTTGCTTTCGCCTTCAACAAGCACTTCAACAATCTGCCCATCATACTCTTTCATTTTCAATGCACACGTTTCATTGACAAGGGCATTCAAACGTTGCAGGCGTTCCTTTTTCACTTCCATCGGTACATTATCCTGCATTTTCGCAGCCGGTGTTCCCTCACGTGGTGAATAGATGTAAGTATATGCTGCATCGAAACCAACTTCACGGTATAAAGACATCGTCTCTTCAAAGTGCTCTTCCGTTTCATTCGGATAGCCTACAATGATGTCAGTTGTTAGCGATGCACTTGGGATTGCTTCCTTAATCTTTTTTACTAGCTCTAAATATTGTTCTCGTGTATATTTACGGGCCATGATTTTAAGTGTTTCCGTACTTCCCGATTGAACTGGAAGATGGATATGGTCAACGAGATTTCCCCCTTTAGCCAGAACTTCAATCAAGTGATCATCAAAGTCACGGGGATGGCTGGTCGTAAAACGAATACGCGGAATATCGATTTTGCGGATTTCATCCATCAAATCACCGAAACGATATTCAATATCCGCAAAGTCTTTACCGTATGCATTCACATTCTGTCCAAGCAGGGTTATTTCCTTGTAACCCTGAGCCGCTAAATGACGGACTTCTTGTATGATATCTTCAGGTCTGCGGCTTCTTTCTTTACCCCTTGTGTAAGGTACGATGCAGTATGTACAAAACTTATCGCAGCCATACATGATATTGACCCATGCCTTCGTTTTGCCTTTACGCACTTTCGGAAGGTTCTCGATTACATCACCTTCTTTGGACCAAACCTCAATGACCATTTCCTTGGAAAGATAAGCTTCATTAAGAATTTGCGGCAGCCGGTGGATATTATGCGTTCCGAAAATCATATCTACAAAATGGTGCTTCTCTAGAATCCGCTTTACAACAGACTCCTCTTGCGACATACAACCGCAAACCCCAAGCAAAAGATCCGGCTTTTCCAATTTCAATGATTTCAAATGGCCCAATTCACCGAACACTTTATTCTCTGCGTTTTCCCGAATCGCACAAGTGTTAAGTAATATGACGTTAGCATCATCCACCGTGTTTGTAGGCTCATAACCAAGTGCCGTAAAGATGCCCGCCATGACTTCTGTATCATGTTCGTTCATTTGACAGCCATATGTACGAATGTAAAACTTTTTGCCTTCTCCCATTCCACGGAAACCTTCAGGAATTGCAAAGTCATCATGGTATTCTACTTCTTCTTTTCCTCGCTTTTTCGCATCTTTTAGGGAAGGCGGAATATAAACGGCTTGAAAGTACTTACTGAAGTCCTTATCGGATTTTTTGTCCGCTGGATTTTCAGCCTGTACTTGTTGTGATTCTAATCGTTGTTTCTCGTTCATAGTTAATCTCCTTTCAAAATAGTTAGTTTATTTCTTCACCAACTATTTCAAGACCTATCTTCTAATGGTTTTATACGGTTTCTTTTTAAGAATTTCCAGTAAATATTAGCTTTTAATTGTGATATATCCACATTAACTTAGTATAAAGCTTTTAACAGCAAGAAACAATCATTCTGTCGTGCCTTCTTCAATTGTAAGAAATTTTTCACAAACGCGGAAAATAAGAACAAGAAAGAAGAGGCTTGATTCGCATATTCAATATGACGATATTAGCCTCTTCTTATTAAATGATAGGATGATACTATTCCTTCACAGCTATTTTAAATGCAGACCATGCGCTTTACTCGTGGGTTTGAGCTTTACTCGTGAATTTAGGCACTTTACTCGTGAGTTTGATCACTTTACTCGTGAAATTGAGCATTTTACTCGTGAGTTTGTGCATTTTACTCGTGAGTTTGACCGCTTTACTCGTTTATTTGGTTGTTTTACTCGTGAACCTTCAAACTCTTTATGGGGTTAGGAGCACCTTGCCACACTGACCTTTGATCATCAGTTCAAAACCCTTCTCAAAATCGCTTAGTGAAAATCGGTGTGTAATCATTGGTTTTACATCAACATTGCCACTCCCAAGCAAACTTGAAACCTGTTGCCAGGTTGAAAACATTTTCCTTCCGGTTATTCCTTGGACAGTAAGACCCTTGAATACAATATCATCCGTTATATTAAGCGTGACCGGCTGAGATGGCAGACTTAGAATGGATATCCTTCCACCATTCGTCGCCATCTTAAACCCTTGTTCAATAGCTGTAGGATTACCGCTCATTTCGCAAACCACATCCACCCCATCCGAATTTGTGAGGCCTTTCGTGATTTCCAGTGGATTTTGTTTAATTGAATGTATGAGGTCTGTAGCCCCCATCTTTTTGGCAAGCTGAAGCCGATAATCATTAATATCAAGAGCGATCACTTTATCGGCACCTGCAGCCTTTGCTACAGCAACTGCCATAAGCCCAATTGGACCACAGCCGATTATGGCCACCGTTTTACCTAGGACCTCTCCAGCAAGCACTGAATGTACGGCATTTCCCATCGGTTCTTGGATGGTAGCTATATCGAGTGGCATACCAATTGGATTTTTCCATAGATTCTTGGCCGGCAGAGCTATATACTCTGCAAAGCATCCCTGTTTATCGAGTCCGATAATATTTGTTTTTTTACAAATATGGAATTGGCCGGTTAAGCATTGCCTGCATGTACCGCAAACTATATGTGTTTCGGCAGATACACAATCACCAACTGAAACATTGCTCACATTTTCTCCTATCTCCATTACTTCCCCAGCAAATTCGTGTCCAAAAACGTATGGTGGATTCACTCTTCCCTGCGACCATTTATCCCAGGTGAAGATATGAATATCCGTTCCACATATAGAGGTCATCTTTACTCGAATCAAGACCTCGTCCTCACGAATATCCGGAATATCGACAACTTGTAATTGTGCCCCATATCCTCGGTGATGTTTGACGACTGCTTTCATTTTCCCTCTCAGCATATACACTCCCCCTGAAATAGGGCTGCTCTTTTCACCTGCCTTAATATGTAAAGATATGAAAAACTAATTAAAAAAATACCTAATCGCTTTTGTATCGGTCTTTTGTACAATATTAAAATTGATTTTGGGCATTCGTACATTTTTGTTAAATGGGTCATGTTTCTATAGCATCTCGTCCGCTCTCGAATAAGATATCTTGTACAACAAAAATAATTGAAGGAGTGGCTTATATGTCATGTTCTGGAAACCATAATCATGATCATCATGGTAACAACAATAATAACGATAGAATCGCAGACGATTTTTGTCGTGCTGTGAGAGGTTGTAATAGGCGCGACAGAGATCGTGACCGCGATCATGACCGTGACCGCGATCGGGATCGGGACCGCGACAGAGATCAACACCATCACCACCATCATCATCATAACAACAACAACAACAACTGTTGTTGTAGAAGAAGGAATCGTTGCTGTTTCTTCGGTTTCGGTGGCGGCTTCGGTGGCCGTTGCGGTGGCGGTTTCGGTGGCGGTTGCGGTTTTTAACCGTAACTTCGGCAGATGCAACAACGGTTGTTAAGCTAAGCCAGTCGTAAGTCTTCTAGCATGTGGCCTATCTACTGGAGAGCCTAATAATTAACCACAAAAAAGGTTCACCCCATCTTAAGGGGCGAACCTTTTCACTTTTACATAAATTCAGCAACGAGCTTATCAAAGTGCGCTTGATCCAGTGTCAAATCGGATTTATTTAACGCTTTTTCAGCATACCCTGGCACTAATTCCTGGTACGAAGGACGTGAAGAGTCTTGATAGATAATACCTGTCACAAGGCTGTCATGTTTCATCAAAGTCTGCATGGCCTGTTCTTTATTTGATGAATCATAGCCTTCAATCGTGTTCAATTTAGTTAAGTTTTGTTTAAACCAATCATACGTATTAATCTTATTATATGTTACGCAAGGAGAGAAAACATTGATAAAGGAAAACCCTTTATGGTTTATCCCTGCTTCAATGATCGCTGTCAGGTCTTTCAAGTCAGTGGAAAAGCTTTGGGCGACAAACGTAGCGCCAGCTGACAAAGCTAATTCCATAGGTGAAACAGCCTGTTCTATTGATCCTTCTGGAGTAGATTTCGTTTTAAATCCAGCAGCAGATCTAGGTGAGGTCTGGCCTTTTGTCAAACCATAAATTTGGTTATCCATGACAATATAGGTAATGTCTATATTACGACGGATCGCATGAATAGTGTGTCCCATCCCGATTGCAAAACCATCTCCGTCACCGCCTGAAGCTATAACGGTCAATTCACGGTTGGCCATTTTCACTCCTTGGGCAATTGGCAGAGAGCGGCCATGGATTCCGTGGAAACCGTATGACTTGATGTAACCGGATATACGTCCTGAACAGCCGATACCGGAAACAACAGCCAGATTCTCCGGCTCCAATCCTACATTGGCTGCCGCACGCTGCATGGCAGCCTGAACGGAGAAATCTCCGCAGCCAGGACACCAGTTAGGTTTTACATCATTACGAAACTCTTTAAACGTTGCCATATTCGAACATCTCCTTGCATTGTGTGTGAATTTCATGCGGGAGGAATGGGTTGCCATCATATTTTAGGATGCTTTTAATTTTATTAACATGTCCGACATTCATCTTGATAATATTAGCCAATTGTCCAGTCGCATTATTTTCAATAACTACTACTTTCTTAGCACTTTGCACCAACGATAGGACTTCATCAGCCGGGAAAGGATGAATCAAACGGATTTGCGCATGATTCACTTTCATTCCATCCGTTTCTAACCGGCCGATCGCTTCATCAATGGTTCCGCGTGTAGAGTTAAAACCAAGAATTAATAAATCCGCTTCTTCATGCGGTGTGTTTTTGTATACTGGTGTTTGGAATGTGTTAGTTAAGTTATTCAGCTTACGCATCCGTTTATCCATTTGCACTTTACGATTCAAAGCCGTCTCAGAAGGTCTACCCGTTTCGTCATGTTCAACACCGGTAACATGGTGAATTCCATTTTTCATACCAGGAACTACACGTGGTGAGACCCCGTCTTCCGTTACTTTATAACGCTTGAAGTAAGATTTGTTTTCAGCCTCTTCAATTTCAAAGTCCACCAATTTACCGCGTCTTATCTCCACTCTGCTGTAATCAAGCGGCTGAACCGTTTGTTTACCTAGTGATAGCTGTAAATCGGATAAAACGATAACTGGACATTGATATTCCTCTGCAAGATTGAATGCTTCCGCCGTATCATAAAAAGCTTCTTCGACTGTACTTGGAGCCATTACGATTTTAGGGATTTCACCATGAGTACCATAAATCATGGCCATTAAATCGGATTGCTCCTGTTTTGTCGGAAGTCCCGTAGATGGACCGCCACGCTGAGTATCGACAATGACAATTGGCGTCTCGGTAATGCCCGCTAAACCAATCGCTTCCATCTTCAAGGAAAGTCCAGGCCCAGCTGAAGCAGTGATGGCACGTACACCACCATAGTTTGCACCAATCGCCATTGTAGCCGCTGCGATTTCATCTTCAGTCTGTATGACCGTCCCACCCAATTGAGGAAGTTTTTTAATCAGGTATTCCATAATTTCCGAGGCTGGAGTAATTGGATAAGCGGCCATGAAGCGGCAACCGCCTGCAACTGCACCTAGAGCGATAGCATCGTTCCCGATCATGAACAATCGTTTTTGGCCGTCTGCTTTTTCAAGCTCCATTGCGCCCAGTTTTTCTCCAAGCATCACTTCCATTGCCTTATAGCCAGCAGTAATGGCTTCCATATTCTTCTTTACGATTTCTTCACCTTTGCGGCCGAATATTTCATCCACCACATCGTTGAATACGGAAATTTCCATTCCTAGAACAGCACATGTCGCACCGATAGCGACCATATTTTTCATTAAAGATGTTCCTAATTCGGCTGCTATTTCCGTAAATGGAACAATATATAATTCTGCCTTTGTATCTTCTGGGCAGACAGGTTTGAATTTTGCATCTGCGATTATGATGCCACCCTCATGTAATTCTTTATAATTGACGTCAATTGTTTCTTGGTCAAAAGCAACTAAGATGTCTAAATCATCAGAGATAGCACGAGTTTCCGTAGTACTTACACGAATTTTGTTATTCGTGTGTCCACCCTTGATTCGGGATGAGAAATGACGGTAGCCATACAAGTAATAACCTAAGCGATTGAGGGCAATACAGAATATTTCTCCTGTACTTTCAATACCTTCACCTTGTTGTCCGCCAACTTTCCATGAAAGTTGATTGATCATGTCTTACACTCCTTTAGGACGTTCGTATATAAATGCATTTAACCGCCCCTCCCTTCAGAACATTCGACTATGTATAATTAATCGTTCTAATTTAGGAAAGGTGTACTAAACGCTTTCAATTCTATCGGTTAAATCATTAAATTGCAACCTTTTTGCTTTTGTTTTTTATATTTTCAGAATATTTATTCATATCTATATAGTAAGAATTGAAAATCACTTAAGATAATTCCTGTTTAAGCGGAAAATTACGAGTGAAATTACCAAAAAGGAGACCTTTTACGAACTCACTTGAATAAAGCATGTTGAGTTCATTGATAAAATTATGATAATCCTTATATGACATTAAATTTTCTACCATATGATCGATTCCATCGAAGTCAGACCCTAATCCAATTTGTCTTTCCCCGCCCAAACTGCATATATGTTCTATATGTTTCAAGATATCCTTTATCGAAGCCGATTCACCATTAGATAGGAATTGAGGGACAAAGGTTACCCCTATCACTCCATTTTTTTGCAAAAGTGCTTTTATCTGGCCGTCTTTTAAATTTCGCGGATTCGAACAAAGCTGATAGGCATTCGAATGGGAGGCAATTGGGAATTTCGCCTTCTTTAAGGTGTCCCAAAATCCAGCTTCAGATAGATGGGATAAATCACACCAAATTGATTTCTCATTCAAAAGCGCGACCACCTCCGTTCCAAACCCTGTCAATCCGCCCCCTCTTGATTCTAATGCCCCATCTGCTACCAAGTTAGCGTAATTCCAAGTTAAACCTACAGAGGACACTCCAAGATGAATTAGTGTTTTCAGTTTCAATAAATCATTTCCAATGCAATCGCATCCCTCTAAGGTTAGCATCGCACCGATTTCCTTTTCTTTTAGAGAATCGATGTCTGCTTTGGTCTTTATAAATTTCATTTCCGGCTCTGATAAAATCTTTTCATGAAAAATATCCACCATCGCCAAAGCCGCTTGAAATCTCATATCCGGGTGGACATTCTCTGGAATATAAATCGCAAAACATTGGACTTTTCCTCCTTCATCCAATAACCCCCGCTTTGTTATATGTAATTTATCACTATCTAAAAAAGAAATATCCGGATCTTTGAACATCTTCATCAACACATCACAATGTGCATCAAAAATCGCCAATGTAATCCCCCTTCCTGCCCTTATCTATTTAGAGATCATATATTCCATTATAAAGCGATCTCGATTTTTCGTCATTTGGATTTCAGGACAAAAAAGAGCCTGCTCGCCATCCGACAAACAGGACACCCACCCATAAAATTATCTTGGTTCAATGATTAGCTTTATAGCAGTTCGTTCTTCGCCATCAATAAGTATATCTGTAAAGGCAGGAATACAAATCAAGTCAACTCCACTAGGTGCGACAAACCCTCTTGCGATTGCTACTGCCTTGACGGCTTGATTTAACGCACCTGCACCGATTGCCTGAATTTCGGCTGCTCCTCTTTCTCTGAGCACTCCCGCTAGTGCGCCTGCTACAGAATTAGGATTAGATTTTGCTGAAACCTTTAATATTTCCATTCCTAGTCCTCCTTGTTTTCCCTGCCGATTATAATCTTTGGCTCAATAGTTATAACACTTTCCACTGCTACTATATTCATCAAGTAAAACTTGTATGACAAAGAAAACCTGGATTGTCCACCATTTATTAAAGAATAAAGAAAATGGATGGAAAGTCATTTTGACTGTCCATCCATTCAAATCAATTATCAAAGGGGTGATCTTCGTTAATCAGTATTCTTTCAATTTTTTTAGCTTTGCCAGTTTTATCATCAATTTCAAGGAGAACCCCACTTAATAGCGTCCGCCCCTCCTTAGGCACTTCGAAACGAACAGGAAGGCTAGTTAGGAACCGATGGATTACTGCCTCTCTTTCCATACCAAGGATGCCATCATACGGTCCTGTCATGCCTACATCTGATATGTAAGCGGTGCCAGCAGGTAAAATACGGTTATCGGCTGTCTGGACGTGTGTGTGTGTACCAACAACGGCTGTAACCTTCCCATCCAGGAACCACCCCATAGCTTGCTTTTCACTTGTAGCCTCTCCGTGAAAATCAACAAAGATGATTGGTGTCCTTTTTTGAGCCTCCGCCACTAGTTCTTCCGCCTTTTTGAACGGACAATCCAAATCCGGCATGAACGTTCTAGCCTGCAAATTGATGACCGCTATTTCCTGTTGATTCAATTTTAAAAATTTCATTCCATCGCCAGGTGCTCCGTCCGGAAAGTTCGCTGGCCGAACGAGATATTTCGCGTCATCAATAAAATTGAAAATATCGCGATTATCCCATGTATGGTTTCCCATGGTCACTGCCTGCGCTCCCCACTCTAAAAAACTGCGGTAAATCTTTTCTGTAATTCCCCGGCCACTTGCAGCATTTTCCCCATTGATGACCGTGATATGCGGACGATACTTTTCTTTTAACTTAGGAAGGTATTCTTGGATCATATCACGACCAGGAGACCCTACGACATCTCCAATAAATAGCAATTTCATTGTAAAACCCTTTCTGGATTCACCTAATAATATGAATTATTCAAGTATGTATTGTAACATAATTTGGGGTAATTATAGGAATTACGCTTAACGACTAAAATCGGAAATAGAAAAAACGAAGTGGTTTGCACCACTTCGTCTTTCATTATCAATTTATTTGGCGTATTCGACTGCTCTTGTTTCACGGATGACCGTGACTTTTATATGACCTGGGTAATCGAGCTCTTCTTCAATCCTTTTTCGGATATCACGAGCGAGTCGATGGGCCGAAAGGTCATCGATTTGCTCTGGTTTCACTAGAATCCGTACTTCTCGTCCGGCTTGAATCGCAAATGATTTTTCCACTCCATCATAGGATTCGGAAATCTCCTCAAGTTTTTCAAGTCTTCTAATGTAATTTTCAAGCGTTTCACTTCTAGCACCCGGTCTTGCAGCTGATAATGCATCAGCGGCAGCCACAAGCACTGAAATGATGGAAGTTGGTTCAGTATCACCATGATGGGAAGCGATGCTGTTAATGACAGTTGGATGCTCTTTATATTTGGTTGCTAATTCAACGCCAATTTCAACGTGACTGCCTTCCACTTCATGATCAATCGCTTTCCCAATATCATGCAATAAACCTGCACGGCGGGCAAGAACTTCATCCTCACCAAGCTCTGCGGCCAGTAAACCTGAAAGCTGGGCCACTTCAATTGAATGCTTAAGTACGTTTTGCCCATAACTTGTACGGAACTTCAAACGTCCTAGTATTTTGATAAGATCTGGATGGAGACCGTGAACTCCAACTTCAAAAGTTGTTTGTTCACCAATTTCACGAATATGTTCATCCACCTCACGTCTTGCTTTGTCAACCATTTCTTCAATTCGAGCCGGATGGATCCGTCCGTCCTGAACAAGTTTTTCAAGAGCCAAGCGTGCCGTTTCCCGTCTAATTGGATCAAATCCAGATAAAATGACAGCTTCAGGAGTATCATCAATAATAAGGTCAATACCTGTTAGCGTTTCTAACGTCCGGATATTTCGTCCTTCACGTCCGATTATCCGTCCTTTCATTTCATCGTTTGGAAGATTCACTACAGAAACGGTGGTTTCTGCAACATGATCAGCCGCACAACGCTGAATGGCAAGAGAAAGAACTTCTTTTGCTTTTTTATCAGCTTCTTCTTTGGCACGGGTATCACTTTCTTTAATCATAAGCGCTACATCGTGAGCCAGTTCGTTTTCCATTCGGTCTATAATGATTGCTTTAGCTTCTTCTCGAGTTAAACCGGAAACACGTTCAAGCTCTGTTTGCTGCTTACGAACCGTCTCTTCCACTTTGCTTTCCATCTCTTCAATATGCTGTTGTCTTTGGTTTAGAGAATCTTCTTTTTTCTCCAAAAGGCTTTCACGTTTGTCTAACGTTTCATCCTTTCGGTCCAGATTCTCTTCTCTTTGCAATAACCGATTTTCTTGTTTTTGTAATTCGTTCCTTCTTTCACGGGATTCCCGATCAGAATCAGAACGAACTTTATGAATTTCATCTTTTGCTTCCAACAAGGCTTCTTTCTTAAGAGCTTCCGCTTCACGTTTTGCATCCTCAAGGATGTGTTCTGCAGAGCCCTTTGCCCCTGCTATTTTACTCTCAAATTTTGATTTGTGAATAAAATAACCAACAACTGCACCGACGATTAGGCCAAGCAAAGTGAAGATGATTGTCATGGGTTCCATCGTTTCACCTCCCCTTGCTATGAACTTTTTACATAAAATGTTGAACTGTCGGCAAGTACATTGCACTAAATTCAATATACAGCACTTAATTTTCAAAATTTTAGTTTGAAAAATTGTAAAATATACATATTAATTGTATAGTTGAGAATTTTTATTGTCAAGCGTTTGTCCCTTATGTATCAATGATTATTCAAGTTTTCTTTATATGAACCACCATTAAGTACAGCATTCATTATGGAAAATGTCTGTAAATCCGTTTTCACAGCCATTTAACCCGCTGGAAATTTCACATTTTTCTCACAATATATAGAAAAGGCCTAAGCGATCAAGCTTAGACCTTTTCCTACCATTAATCAAGTAATTCAAAATGTTCTTCTGTTTCATTTTCTTCTGGTGGCAATTCATGTTCTCCATCAAGATTATAGTGATCTCTGATTTTCTGAGAAATTTCCAGAGCGATATCCTGATTTTCTTTTAAGAACAGCTTCGCATTTTCGCGGCCTTGTCCGACACGCTCTTCATTATATGAGTACCATGAGCCGCTTTTAAGGACGATATCAAGATCTGCACCCATATCGATGATTTCACCTTCCTGAGAAATCCCTTGACCATACATGATATCAACTTCTGCTTGACGGAATGGAGGGGCAACCTTGTTTTTTACAACTTTGATTTTAGTTTTATTACCGACAATTTCATTACCTTGTTTTAATTGTTCCGCACGACGCACTTCCAGACGAACAGTTGAATAGAACTTCAATGCCCGGCCTCCCGGAGTCGTTTCTGGGTTCCCAAACATTACACCAATTTTTTCACGGACTTGGTTAATGAAAATGGCAATGGTGTTTGATTTATTAATGGCACCAGACAGTTTCCTAAGTGCCTGAGACATCATCCGTGCTTGAAGACCCATATGGGAATCTCCCATTTCACCTTCGATTTCAGCTTTAGGAACAAGTGCGGCAACCGAATCAATGACTATGATATCTACCGCTCCACTTCGAACTAACGCTTCGGCGATCTCTAAGGCCTGTTCACCCGTATCAGGCTGTGAAAGCAGTAGCTCATCAATATTCACACCAAGTTTTTCTGAATATGCTGGATCTAGAGCATGCTCAGCATCAATGAATGCAGCCGTGCCACCAGTCTTTTGTACTTCTGCAATAGCATGTAATGCAACAGTCGTTTTACCGGAGCTTTCAGGTCCATATATCTCAATGACCCGACCTCTTGGATATCCGCCTACTCCCAATGCTACGTCCAATGCTAAAGAACCGCTTGAAATCGTTGAAATCCTTCGATCAGACTGTTCCCCAAGTTTCATAATAGAACCTTTACCAAATTGTTTTTCAATTTGTTTTAACGCCATATCTAAAGCCGCTTGACGATCACTCACTCAATTTCCTCCTCTATATTCAAATAATCGGCTGTCCGATTAAAGGTTTTCTAACGTTAGCAATTATTTGAGATCAAGGTTTGTATCCTGTCTCAAAACCTATCTTTACTATATACTCTTTTTACTATTTTGCCAAGCAAAAAGTCGAACATTCATTCGTTTTTTTCTTTCGGGATATTCTTTATAAAAAACCATTTTATCTTGAGGAAATCCCCATTTCCATTCACTTACTCACTTTAAAAACTTTTTCCTTTGAATTAACTTTTTTCTTTTTCCCCGTTTTTTCAAGAAACAAACTTTTTCAACCAAATAAAAAAGCAGAGCCGTAAAAAGCTCTGCTTCAGCGTTTATAAATCCCTTAACAGGTAATGACAGCCGTACTTCACACTGCGAATACGGTTCTGCGCCCTGCTTCCGGAAAGATTCAATTCTTTGAAATGAGTCTTTCCATCCCGATAAGAAATGCCAATGAATACTGTACCAACAGGCTTGCCTTCCTGTTCATCCGGTCCTGCGACACCCGTAAAGCTTATGCCTACGTCTGCATCGAGCTTTTTCCGGACATTAGAGGCCATTTCCATTGCACACTCACCGCTGACCACCCCGTGCTCAGAGATGGTATCATCACTGACGCCAAGTACATTTGACTTTGCATCATTCGTATAACTGACAATGCCTCCTTTGAAAACTTTACCGGCCCCTGGGATGGTTGTCAGCTGTTCTTGGAACATTCCACCTGTCAAGCTTTCGGCTGCCGCGATTGAAAGTTTGCGGACCGTTAATTCTTTTACAAGTTCCTTTATTAGCGAAGTATTATCACTTCCATAATAGAACTTACCTACCCGGCTAAGGATTTCTTTTTCCGATTCTAAAATAAGCTCTTCGCATTTTTCTTTGGATGAGTCTTTAGCGGTAATCCTTAACGTCACTTCCCCTTCGGCTGCCAGAGGAGCAATTGTCGGATTCGTTTGATTGACAAGAAGATCTTCAATAACCGTTTCCAGATCTGCTTCACCTATCCCGTAGAACCGAAGAACCTTGGAATCGATCCGTTCGTGCTTATCCAATTTATTCATGATCGATTCATAACCATAACTTAAAAACATCGGCTCCATTTCACTTGGCGGACCAGGTAGAAGCATATATGTAATCCCGGATTTGGACAAGACCATTCCCGGTGCCATGCCATGATCGTTCGCCAACACTTCACTGCCCTCCAATACAAGGGCCTGCTTCTTGTTGTTTTCCGTCATCGGCCGGTCCCGTTTTTGGAAGTAAGCTTCAATGGATTGCAAAGCCTCATCATTAAAAACGAGCTTTTTCCCTATATGGCGAGCAATCGTTTCCTTCGTTAAATCATCTTTGGTAGGTCCTAGTCCACCTGTAAAGACGATCAAGTTCGCCCTTGATTCAGCGATTTCTATAGCTTGTTGTAAACGACGGTCGTTATCCCCGACTACAGTATGGTAAAAAACATTGATTCCCATTTCCGCAAACTGCTGCGATAGGAATCTCCCATTAGTGTTATTGATTTGTCCTAAAAGAAGCTCAGAGCCCACTGCAATGATTTCTGCATCCATCTTTTCAAAACCACCATTCGTTTTACTTGGAATTAACAAATACTTCTTTGTTTTTTACAAAATAATCCAACCCTGACCATATTGTAAAGATTAATGCAATCCATAATGCGATATTAGCAAACGGAAGAGAAATGAGGGCAAATGGAAGGTTATGCAGCAATAATGCCGAAATAGAAACAATTTGTGCCCATGTTTTAATTTTACCAAGCTGGTTCGCTGCAACCACTTCCCCTGTACCCGCCAGTACCAAACGCAAACCGGTCACAGCAAATTCACGACTAATGATCACGATAGCAATCCAAGACTGACCGTACATTAAATCCAGATCAACCAATACAATTAGGGCAGCCGAAACCAGAAGCTTATCAGCCAATGGATCTAAAAATTTCCCTAAATCAGTAATCATATTATATTTCCTGGCAAAATGGCCATCGATCCAATCAGTAGTAGAAGCGATGATAAAGAGGATGGCACCAGCTAAATGTGCCACTGGCAAACTGTATTCTCCCCAAGTCAACGTCCCCCAAGAAAAAGGAACGAGCATGATGATTAAAAATACTGGTATTAAACAGATTCTTGCTACTGTAATCTTATTAGGCAGATTCAAAACTTTTACCTCCAAAATTTACGCCTGCCTTTAGGGCAATGCGTTATAGATCTAAAATAATGCTTATATGTATAATTTAACTCAAAACCAATCTTATGCCAGGTAGAGCAAAATCCGGTCTTAATATTGTATAGAGAAAAAATAGTCATCTATAAGATGACTATTCGGCTTTCGTAAATTGTATCGTTACCAATTGCGTATTCACTTCAGTCGGTGAAATAGAATACTCCAGCTTCTCATCATTTACAAAAATTTCAGTTTCATACGCTCTGCCAATATTGATGACAGCTTCTTTTTCATTGGTGAAATCAATTTCCTGGCTCTCATTATTGTCGATGGTGCCCTGGAATAGTAATTTACCTTCACCATTTTTTATGCCTACCCATGGTGAGCCTTTGGAAGTCACCTTTAATTTAAAGGTATCCGTATTTTTCAATTCATACGTACTATTTTTACCGCTGGAACTGATGACGGCAAGCTTTTGCTCTTTCTTTTCATCTTTAACATCTGATTCATCTTCATTCTTCTTATCAGATGAATCTGGTTTTACATCATTCTGTTTCTTGTCTGGATTCTCTTTTTCTTCATTAAACCCATCACTTTTATTGTAACCCACGGCTTCGCTCTGTTTAGCGCCCTTTTTATCATCAATATCCGGCTTACTCATATAGTTCGATACCAGGACCCATATCAATACAGCCGCACCAATGACTAAAACGGCAGCCAGGACCTTAGGTAACATTTCTACAACCTTGGAATTCCCTGCCGGCATCGTTTTCCGGGATTGGACCCTTGAAAGCTGTTCTGGCAATTCCTCGCTATAGACTGAAGGCACTTCACTCTTATATTGTTCGAAAATCTCTTCTGAATCCAGCCCGACCGCTTCACAATATTGCTTTATGAATGCCCGTACATAGAACTTTCCAGGCATCATACTGTAATTACCCTCTTCAATGCCAATCAGGTAACGCTTTTGAATCTTCGTTAATTCCTGTAAATCTTCTAGGCTAAGCCCTTTGGCTTCCCTAGCTTCCTTTAATCGATTACCTAACTCAGTCAAATAAAACACCTGCCATTTTAAAAGTCAAAGGAGCCAAAATTGGACCCTGAAAACTGGTCTTTTTGGTCGACAACTTCATATGTTATTTCTTCATCTGGATTGTTTCGCAATTCAATAATATAATCAAAGTCTTCGAGAGTATACTCCGTATTTTGGACAAAAACATCCGGATGTTCGATGACTTTAACCGCATCAAGCCTCATGATTTCGCGAATCAACTGCCAATGACGCTCATTTGCACGGCGTGTGGAAACAATTCCATCTAAAATGAACAAATTATCATTATTATATTCATCATCAATAAGCTGACTGCGAATAGTCTGCTTTAAAAGGGTCGATGACACAAACAACCATCTCTTATTAGCACAAACACTCGAGGCTACGATAGATTCAGTTTTTCCGACACGTGGCATACCTCGTATCCCGATTAATTTATGACCTTCCTGTTTAAATAGCTCGGCCAAGAAATCGACAAGTAAGCCTAGTTCATCACGTACAAACCTAAAGGTGTTTTTCTCATCAGCATCGCGCTGAATATACCTTCCATGCCTGACAGCGAGACGGTCACGCAATTTAGGTTCCCTAAGCTTAATGACCTTTATCGTATCCATCGTATGGAGGATTGATTCGAATCTTTCTATGTTACGGCTATCTTTCGCCATCAAAAGTAAACCACGCCTGCCTTCATCGACCCCGTTAATAGTGATGATATTGATGGACAGCATACCCAGCAGGGATGAAATATCCCCTAATAAACCTGGACGGTTGACTTGAATTTCATATTCAAAATACCATTCTTTATTCTCCACGATAACACTCCTTAAGCCTAAAAGCTTTTACCCTAAAATTAGGGGCAAAACTTATCCATCGTAAATTTAAAGGTCTGCACCCATTAGTTATTATTGTCTAGCTTCTATAATATAGCATTTCGTGATAAGTTAAAAGGAAAAACCCTATAAAAAGTATTCATTTTTATATATGGGGATAAATTGTGATCAATATCAATCCAAAGGCCCTGTTAAATAATAACAGGGCCTTTGGATTGATATTTTTTACCTTGTTCCATTGTTCTCGACTAACTTAACCATAACGCTTGCCATGGCATGTTTTTCTTGATCGCTTGCGACTGACCAAAGATCAGCAAGTACTCTCTGTTGTTCATTCTGGGGCTCAACTTGCTTCGAAAGGTAATCACCGATTTCGAAAGCCAAGTCGTTAACAGCACCATCTGACAAACCTTGTTGTTCACCTTGATTTAATCTGTCGCCTAAGAAATTTTTCCATTGATCCCAATTGTCTAGTACAGACATGTATGGTCACCCTTTCCTTTCAAAATAGTACATAGATATTTTGTGAAGGAATCGGGGAAATTATACATGTCTTTAAAAAAATCATGTGTACCATCCACCATTTACTCCTAAAATTTGTCCGGTGATATAAGATGACTTGTCAGAAAGCAAATAGTATACTGCCTCGGCGACTTCTTTTGAATTACCCATCCTGCCCATTGGGATATCACCTTTGATGATTTCCAAATCTTCTGCACTGAAAGATTCGAGCATGGAAGTGGAAATCGCTCCTGGGGCAACGGCATTCACCCGGATTCCATTAAGGGATACTTCTTTGCTGAGCGCCTTGATAAAAGCATTTTGACTGCCTTTGACCATGGAATATAATACTTCACAGGATGCGCCCGTCTGCCCCCAAATCGATGTAACCGCAACAATAGCCGCCTGTTCTTGGTACATCAGCTTCGGAAGCAGTTCCTTTGTTAATTGGAAAGGGCTCGTTACATGCAGCTGGACCATTTCATTTACGATTTTCTCATCCATGTCCGATATGAGCCCATAATAGCTATTCCCACTATTAAGGACGATTGCATGAAGGGCGAAAATATTTTCCGCCAATTTCTTATAGCCGTACGGTGTAGCCAAATCCGCTTGAACAGGAATAAGTTCGACTTGATGAGGCTTCAGTTCTTCAATTAGTTCAAGGATCGCTTCTTCATTGCTGTTATAATGTAGATAAAGTGAATAATTCTCCTCGGCGAGCTTTATAGCGATTTCCTTGCCGATTCCTCCGCTGGCTCCAGTAATAAGGGCAAAACGTTTCCCCACATTCCCGCCCCCTTTAATATTATTTAGGATGTACCTGGCAGACAGTCATCCGTTCATCGGATATCAAGTCCTTGGCGATCTCCCTTATATCTTCAATCGTTAGTTTTTCCAAAACCGATACCACATCGAACAAGTTCATATCATTGAATGCATACCTGGTGAATTGATTCGCTATATATTCCGGCGAATTCAGAGAACGAAGGAAAGAACCGATTTTTTTCTTGATCGTCCTTTGCAGGCTTTCTTCATTCAAGCCGGTTCCGGCTTTAGATTTTTGCAGGATACTAAATAAAGACTCCGTCAACTCATCAGGTTTTGCACTGTCCCCGCCAATTAACGCAAACCCAAAACCTTGCTCCTGAGTATAATCATAAGAGAAGCTTTGATCGATCAAACCTTTTTCGTATAGCTCCTCATGCAATGGTGAACTTTTGCCAAACAGCATTTCCAAATAAATATTAGTCGCCAATTCCCTTTTCAAAAGCTGTAAACCGGATTGATGAACATTGATGGCCTTGATGCCCAGCATCACTTTTGGTGTCTGAACATTCATTTTTAAGATTTCTTTATCCTTGGCAACGGTTTCCGGCTCTTGATCAAATTTACGTTCCACCTCAGGCTGTTGGTAGTAGTCTTTATTATTTTGATTATCCCGAATCAGCTTCATTGTACTTTCGACATCTACTGGTCCTACAATGAATAGGAGCATGTTGCTTGGATGATAAAACGTATTATAACATTCGTAAAGCATATCTTTCGTAATGTCAGCAATGGATTCCACAGTACCAGCAATATCAATTTTCACTGGATGATGATGATACATGTTGGCTATCGTCCCGAAATACAGCCTCCAGTCTGAATTATCATCATACATATTGATCTCCTGCCCAATGATTCCTTTTTCCTTCTCTACCGTCTTTTCTGAAAAGTAAGGCTCCTGGACAAAGTCGATTAAGGTCGTTAGATTCCTATCGAAATCGGACGTGCTTGAAAACAAATAAGCTGTACGGGTGAAAGAAGTAAAAGCATTTGCAGAAGCACCCTGTTTTGAGAATTGCTGAAAAACATCACCATCTTCCTTTTCAAAAAGCTTATGTTCAAGAAAATGTGCAATTCCATCAGGTACTTTTGAGAATTCCGTTTGATTCAAGGGTTTGAAATGGTTGTCGATTGAACCATAATTCGTCGTAAACGTTGCAAATGATTTATTGAACCCACTTTTCGGAAGAATATATACTTCGAGGCCATTATCCATTTTTTCATGGAAAAGTTCTTCTTTCAATTGATTGAATGCTATTTTCTCCATTACCCTTGCACCTCCGCTTCTGTTAGGAAATAAATCGTATCAAGCTGAATCTTTTGACCCACTGCAATGATTTCTTCCTTTGTCGTCCGCTCTGTTTTGGCAAACCACTCATCGAGTGATATATCCTGCCCGGAAACCACATTATGATATAAAATTTCCACAAGTCCTCTCGAAACGTCAATGGTTTCAAGGAGTTGGTTCTTAACGACCGCCTTCGTCTGTGCCAGTTCTTCTTCGGAAAAGTTCCCTTGCTTCATTTCCTTCATTTGTGCATGAATGATTTCCAATGCCTGCTTGTAGTTGGCATTTTCAATGCCGGCCATGACCATTAATAGACCTTTATGACTTTCGAGCCTTGAAGCTGCATAATAAGCAAGGCTTGCTTTCTCCCTGACATTAATGAAAAGCTTCGAATGTGAAAATCCGCCAAAAATCCCATTGAATAGCTGAAGAGCATAATAATCCGGATCACCGTATGCAACATGGGTTCGATAACCGATATTCAATTTCCCTTGTTTCACATCCGAGTTTTCAATGATTTCTTTTTCCTTCTCCACTTCATTACCCGTAATCCTTGTCATATTCACCGGCATTCGTTCTTTCAGTGATACATACTTGTCAGCTAGAGCCCCCACTTCTGATTCATCGATGTCACCGATCACATATAAATCGATTTCATCCTCAGTCAGCATTTTTTTATAATAAGCGAAAAGTGACTCAGGCGTTATCGTTTCCAAGTCTTGCAGATTACCGCTCGCTTCTAAAGCATATGGTTCATTTTTGCACATTTCCTCTACAAGCCGTGTTGCTGAATAACGCATTTTATCATCGGAAATGGATTGAATCCGCTGTTTTAAAGAACGGATTTCATTGGAAACGGTTTTGGGGTCAAAGGCTTCGCCATTCTTCTTCGGATTAAAGATCACCTCTGATAATAATCCAAAAGCCTTTTCGAGAAGCGGCGTTGAATCACTAAGGAATTTTTCATTGACGATATCGATCGTAAAACTTATGATTTGATATTCACCTTTTTTAACTACATCGACATAAAACCCTGCCCCGTATAAATCATCAAGATACGAACGAAGCTCGGGTGTTGTAGGATATTTATTTGTATTGCTTTGTAACACATATGGCAACAATGCACGATATGTAACGTCCTCTTTTGTAAGCGGGGCTTTCATTTTCAGCACGAGAGTATTCGTTTTATATTTATCCGTACGGACCACATGAAGCCTGTAGCCGCTTTTTTCCGTAATTGTATCGGAAGCAATAGACATGAATAATCCTCCTCATTATATAAATCACCTTTATTAGCTTATTGTTTGTAGATCGGGACCCTTTTAAACATCTACTTAAAATATACATGTGAAAGGAAAAATCATGCAAGTTACAGCTACTTTTTTTGTTTTACCAGCCCGATCTTTTGCTTAAACAAAGAGAAAAACCGGCCAGCACAGTTTGCTGACCGGTTAAGATAACTTATCTTTTCCCTTTGATGTATGGCTGTCCGGATGCTTTCGGAGCATCTGCACGTCCAATGAAACCTGTTAGTGCAATGATCGTCAGAACATATGGCATAATTAATAAGAAAACGGATGGTATATCTTTTATGAATGGCAGACTGGATCCGACAATGCTTAAACTTTGTGCCAAACCAAAGAATAACGCAGCTCCCATGGCCCCAAGTGGATTCCATTTACCAAAGATCATTGCGGCAATGGCCATGAAACCTTGCCCATTTATTGTCGTATGACTGAAATCATTCGCAAATAAAGTCGCGTGGATTGCTCCTCCGATACCAGCAAAAGCTCCTGAAAGAAGGACAGCCTGATAACGGATCTTCGTTACATTTACGCCCATTGTATCCGAAGCCATCGGATGTTCCCCTACAGCCCGGAGACGAAGTCCGAATGGAGTTTTAAAAATGATATACCAAACGATAATTGCAACGATAATGGCAAGATATGCAATATAGTAACCATTTGAGAAGAAGATTGGACCAATAAAAGGAATATCACTTAACAAGGGAATATCTATCCTCGGGAAAGTCTCCGTAATTATATCCGTCTGCCCTTTATCATAAATCTTCTTTACTAGAAATAATGTGAGTCCAACCGCCAGTAAGTTAATAGCAACCCCACTTACCGTTTGGTCCGCTCGGAATGTTATCGATGCCACTGCATGAAGAGCTGAAAATAGCAGGGAAGCAAGCATGGCGACAACAACGGATAGCCATGGTGTCCAAACTCCAAATACATCTGCATACATTAAGTTAAAAACGATTCCTGTGAAAGCCCCAATTACCATTAACCCTTCTAACCCTATATTGATAACACCAGATCGTTCAGAAAACACACCACCAAGCGCAGTGAAAATCAGCGGGGCAGCGTAAGCAATCATGGACGGAATGATGATTTGTAACACTTGATAAAAGTCCACTTATTTCGCCCCCTTCTTAAAGCGTTGCACGATCCAACGTATAAAATAACTTGATGCAACAAAGAATATGATTAATGCTATGACAATATCAACAATTTCACTTGGAATCCCGGTCTCCAATGGCATATTGATTGCCCCTGCTTTAAGACCACCGAACAAGAAAGCGGCTAACACGACCCCAATCGCTGAGTTGCCTCCTAGTAAGGCGACCGCAATCCCGTCAAAGCCGATTCCCGTGAATCCACCTTTAATGGCTGCATAGCCGAAAGTGCCTAAGCCTTCCATAGCTCCAGCAAGTCCTGCAAACGCACCAGAAATGGCCATAGATAGAATAATATTTTTGTTTACGCTCATACCCGAATATTCCGAAGCCTGCTGATTAAACCCAACAGCTTTTAATTCGAAACCGGTTTTTGTTTTTTCCAGGATGAACCACATGATGAATACACAAATGATCGCTATAAAGATTCCCCAGTGAAGACGGGAGAAGTCTGTTAAACTCTCAAAAAATGGAGAACGAAGAGATGCTGTTTCAGCAATCCGTTCAGTTTTGTCCTGGTTATCAGAAATAACATTTTGAATTAAATAATTCGTTACATATAAAGCAGTGTAATTAAGCATGATGGATACAATTACTTCGTGCACACGGAATTTAGCTTTCAAATACCCAGGAATAAAAGCCCATAGAGACCCAGCTGCAGCACCAGCAAGCACTGCTAATGGTAAGTGAATGATCTTAGGAAGATCAAAAGCTACACCGACCCAAACCGCTGCAAGCCAACCTACAATTAATTGACCCTCTACTCCAATATTGAACAGTCCTGTCCTAAAGGCGAAGGCAACGGCTAAACCAGCAAGAATATAAGGAATGATCGTCCTTAAGGTTTCTCCAGCATAGTAGGAATCACCTAGGATTCCCGCTAACATTGCTCCATAACCTTCAACCGGATTATACCCACTGACCAACATGATAATGGCACCGGCGAGCAATCCGAGTATGACAGCAAATAATGGACTCGTTAATTTATAAAAATATTTAGACATTCTCTCTTTCACCTGCTTCCGAACGCTTACTTCCAGCCATTAATAATCCCAATTCCTGTTCTGTTGTTTCTTTAGGATCAACTATTGCAACGATTTCCCCTTCATAAATAACAGCGATTCGATCACTGACATTCATTATTTCATCTAATTCAAAAGATATGAGAAGTACAGCTTTCCCCGCATCACGCTGTTCAATCAATCGACGGTGGATGAACTCGATTGCACCAACATCCAATCCACGTGTGGGCTGTGCTGCAATTAGTAAATCAGGATTCCGGTCGACTTCACGACCGATAATTGCCTTTTGCTGATTACCGCCTGATAGTGCCCGTGCCGGTGTATATTCATTAGGGGTCCTGACATCATATTCTTTTATGATAGTACGAGCTTTTTCGAATATTTTCTTCGAATGTAAAATGCCTCCTGTTGAAAAAGGCTCTTGATAATAAGTTTGTAGCACGATATTTTCCCCAATGCTGAAATCAAGGACAAGACCATGTTTATGACGGTCTTCAGGTATATGTCCTACTCCAGATTCGGTGATTTTACGCGGTTTCATATTTTGTATTTGTTTTCCGTTTAATGTTATAGTACCTGAAGCCACTTTCTTCAATCCTGTAAGTGCTTCGATAAGTTCAGATTGTCCGTTCCCATCCACTCCGGCAATACCGATAATTTCACCGGCACGAACTGATAGGTCAAGGTTATGAACAGCTGATACACCACGGGAATCCTTCACTTCCAGATTCTTCACTTCTAAAACGACTTCTTGCGGAATTGCTACCGATTTATCTGTTTTAAAAACCACATCCCGTCCAACCATTAAACTGGCTAGTTCATCAGGATTTGTATCCTTTACGTTCACTGTACCTATACCTTTACCTTTTCTAATAACCGTGACTCGGTCGCAAACTTCCATAATTTCTTTTAACTTATGTGTAATCAGGATAATCGACTTTCCTTCTTTAATAAGAGCTTTCATAATTGTTATTAACTCTTTTATTTCCTGGGGTGTCAAAACCGCAGTAGGTTCATCAAAAATCAGAATTTCAGCACCACGGTACAAGGTTTTCAAAATCTCTACTCTTTGTTGCATCCCCACCGATATATCCGCAATTTTCGCATCTGGATCTACGCTTAAATGATATCGTTCAGAAAGTTCCCTTACCTCTTCACTCGCTCCCTTTACATTAACTTTTCCATATTTCGATGGTTCTTTTCCTAGAATGATATTTTCGGTAACTGTAAATGGATCAATCAGCATAAAATGCTGATGCACCATCCCAATTCCGAGGTCATTGGCAACATTCGGACTTGTAATCTGAACAATCTGCTCATTTACTCGGATTTCGCCCTGTTCTGGTTGATATAATCCGAAAAGCACATTCATGAGCGTGGATTTACCAGCTCCATTTTCACCTAGCAATGCGTGAATTTCCCCTTTTTTCACTTGAAGGGTTATATTATCATTTGCAATAATACCAGGAAATTCTTTGCGTATATTAAGCATCTCAATTACATGTTCCACGTATAATCAACTCCTATAGAAATGAGGATTCTGATACCTAACTAGGAGATATGATAAATTCCTAATAGTTCTCATTAATTGGTTTTCTTTTATAAAAAACCAAATGAAAAACTACAAACTTTTTCATAGTCTTTCATTCGGCTTTTTTTTCAGTATGAAAAGGATTTGAAGGCCTTTGACAGGCCTTCTTCTCTCCTTATCATGTTATGCTTAATTATTTAAATCCTAATTCCTTCAACTCTTTTTCTGTTCCAGGAGTTTTTTGTTCACCAGATTTAATTTTTTCAACATATTCTTCAACCGCTTTTAATGATTCCTTGGTTACATTTTCTTGAGATTTTGAAATCATGATTCCGTTTTCTTCAAGACCATATTCAATGGTTTCTCCACCAGGGAAGTTACCCTCTTTTGTCTTTTTCGCTAAATCTTGTACTGCTACATCCACTCGTTTTACCATGGAAGTCAAAGTGACATTGTAGTCCTTGCCATTGACTTTCAATGCGCCTTCTTCTTTTTGGTCACGGTCTACCCCGATAACCCAAATGTCTTTTTTAGGATCTTTTTTCTTCAATTCCTTAGCAGATGTGAAGACGCCGTTTCCAGTTCCGCCAGCTGCTTGGTAAATGATATCAATTCCTGAAGAATACATGTTGTTGGCCATTTGTTGTCCTTTTGCCGCATCACCAAACGATCCTGCATATTGTGCTGTAATTTTTGCATTAGGATTAACAGAGAGAACACCAGCTTTAAAGCCTACTTCAAATTTCTTAATTAGTTTAGAATCCACACCACCGATGAAGCCAACTTTATCCGATTTTGTCTGCAAGCCAGCAATAACACCTACTAGGAATGAACCTTGCTGTTCTTTAAAAACGATGCTTGCTACGTTATCTTGTTTAACAACACTATCAACGATCGCAAAATGAGATTTAGGACGCTGTGTTGCTACTTCATCAACAGATTCGGCTAATGCATAGCCAATAGCGTAGATAAGATTGTAATCTTCTTTAACAAGAGTATTTAGGTTCGTCGTATACTCGGAATCTGATTTTGACTGAAGGTAATTATAGCCGTCTTTTCCTTTTTCCAATCCATTGTCTTTTCCAAACGCCTGAAGGCCTTCCCAAGCAGATTGGTTGAAGGATTTGTCATCGATACCACCAATATCGGTTACCATCGATACTGTGAAGTTATCTTTTTTGTCTTTTCCATTTGAAGATTTTTTATCATCATTCTCTGAATTACCACATGCTCCTAGTAGCGTTCCAGCTGCAAGAACAAGTGAAAGAGCTAGGCCTAATTTGCGCTTTTTCAAATTTTTATCCCCCTAAAATACATAGTTTTTTGAGCAGGAATGTTCTGAAAAGTCATTCATGTTGGCGTTTTCACTTCTCTTGAAAAATTTTTTTGCATGCGTTTGACCGACTTTTAAGGAATCGAACAAACGCTTGCATTCACCGTATGCAGACTAAAAGGACTACACACGTTTACGAAGGACATGAAAACTGAACATATTGGCTTTAAAGTAGTTAACAGAATACAGGATAGGCTGGTCCCAATCATCCAGATGCATCTGCTTTAGAACGAGGAGTGCGGCTTCTGGCGAACATTTAAGGATAGGAGAAACTTTCTCATGATATCCAATAGGCTCAATCTCTGCTACGGCATGCGTAATTTTTCGATTCGCATCTCTTTCCAAAATATCAAAAAGAGACTCATCATTACGGTCAAAATTTTCTGATAGTATTGATTCAGGAATTTTGTCAACACAGTAGACAACTGGTTCGCCATTCGCTGTCCTTACACGTTCAATGATGACGATGCGTTCATCTGGTGAACAAGAAAACCTTTGTATATCCTCTTCTGTAGCTTCTTGGGTCGTCGAGCTTAAGAAAATCGTACCCGGCTTCATTCCTGCCTCTTCAATCATGTTCGTGACACTTTTTAATTGCTCGATACCTGAAGTGAAGCGAGGTTTTGGATTGACAAAGGTCCCAACTCCATGGCGGCGAATGATAACGTTTTCTTCTTCTAAAATTCGCAGCGCTTCTCGAAGTGTCGCCCTACTCACTCCCAATTTTTTTGCAAGATCGAATTCTGAAGGGAATTTTTCATTTTCCTGATAGACTCCTGCTTCAATATCCTGCTTCAGGTAATCAATGACCTGCAAATATAAATGTCGACTATCTGATTTTATTGACATACAGTTTCCCCCAGCTAATTTCTTAAGACATCAGACCTCTGATGTTGAATCATTCCTACTAATCGAAAATAATATAACATTTTTTTTGATATAAATAAATAGTGTTTTACTATTTACTTTAAAAGAATTTAGGATAAATTACCCTCCTCTGTGTCTTTCCGTCTAGGGATGGCCGCGAAAGTTGTACGATTATTCTCCTAAATCAGATATTTTTTTTTTTTTGAAAATGCAAGATGAATGCAGCCAGCTTTCTTTTCAAGGCACCGTTTTCCTGTATAATAAGATTTATCTTCTTTGAAGGGATGTACACATGATGTTAAAGATTACAGAATACACGATTGAAAAATTGAATGATCCATTCGGAATTTTATCCGGGGAGCGTTACGAGTTGTTCTTGGATATTGAAGTGCCGGAAGAGGATGAGCTCTTTTCGGAAAATGGTTTATATATCCGGGTACTTTTTGTAGTGGAAGAACAAATAGGCAAGCTGATTAAATATGATATTTTTGAAAAAGGGAACGAAGCCGCACTCGAATTCGATTTAGAGGAAGATGAAGAAGCGATGATTTACGACTTCTGTCTTAAACATTTAGATGAGGCGATGAAGAATTAAAAAACCGGGCAGCCGCCCGGTTTTTTTTCCTATGATAAATGCGCTTCATCCTGTTCATCTTTAGTGACCAATACATTTCGTGGCTTACTGCCTTCATATGGCCCGACAATTCCCCTCGTTTCCATTTCATCAATCAATCTTGCTGCCCGCGTGTAGCCAATCCGGAAACGGCGCTGCAGCATGGAAACGGATGCGGTCTGCATTTCTATGATCAAGGACACGGCATCCCCGTATAAACTATCTTCGACTTCACCATTTGAAGTTTCTGCAATTTCATCCGGGATCATCTCTTCGTTATATTGTGCTTTTTGTTGTGAAATGACATATGTGACAACTTCCTCGACTTCATTGTCGGATAAAAAGGCCCCTTGGACGCGAACGGGTTTAGAAGCTCCTGCAGGCAGGAAGAGCATGTCACCCCGCCCTAACAGTTTTTCGGCACCGCCCATGTCCAGGATCGTTCTCGAATCGGTCATTGATGAGACACTAAAAGCAATCCGAGATGGGATGTTCGCTTTAATGACCCCTGTAATAACATCTACGGAAGGCCGCTGAGTGGCTATTATCAAATGGATGCCTGCAGCCCGTGCCATTTGCGCAAGCCGTGTTATGGCATCCTCAACATCATTCGAGGCGACCATCATCAAATCTGCCAGCTCATCGACAATGACTACGATATAGGGCAGGAGCGGTTGCTTTGCATCTTCTTCAATGTTATATCGGTTAATATAATCGTTGTAACCTTCAATATTACGCGTACCAGAATGTGAAAATAGCTCATAGCGCCTTTCCATTTCACTGACTACTTTTTGCAAGGCCTGTGCAGCTTTCTTTGGATTTGTCACTACAGGTGCGAGTAAGTGGGGAATTCCATTATAGACATTAAGCTCCACCATTTTTGGATCGATCATCATCATTTTCACTTCATGCGGTTTTGCCCTCATCAAGATACTCGTGATAATTCCGTTGATACAAACGGATTTTCCGCTGCCCGTAGCTCCAGCTACTAGTAAATGCGGCATTTTATTAAGCTCCGCCTTAACCGCTTCACCAGAAATATTTCGCCCTAGGCCTATTTGCAGTTTTGCATCAGGCTTGTCAACTTCTTTGGCCTCCAACACTTCCCTTAATGACACCATCGCCACTTCTGAGTTAGGAACTTCAATTCCTATAGCCGATTTACCGGGAATCGGCGCTTCGATCCTAATATCCTTTGCGGCCAGTGCAAGGGCTAAGTCATCGGAAAGGCTGACAATCTTACTTACCTTCACCCCTACATCCGGATGCACTTCATATTTGGTTACGGCTGGGCCTAAATGCACTTGAGTGACCCTCGCTTTCACTCCAAAGCTATGAAATGTCCGTTCAAGCTTTGCCGCATTTTCATGGATCAATTGGTACTCTCCGCTTTGGTCCGTTTTTTTGGGCTGTAATAATAATGAAAGCGGCGGTAAAAGATATTCTTTATTTTCCACTTCAGTAAAATTCATAGGCGGAACGGCATCTTCCTGCTCTTCTGCACTTTCAGCTGCAGGTTCCGTCGCAACCTGAATTACTTCAGTTTCGTCGCTATAGGCTTTATCAGCAAAGCTGGAAATGATCCGTTCCGTCGCCATTTGCTGTGTCTCCTCTTCTTGATGAAGGGGCTGATCCGTTTCTTCCTCCGGATCTTTTTCTCGTTTCTTCTTTTTTACGGGGTTTTTTTTCTTTTCTTTTTTGTCTTCATTCCACGTTTTCATATCATCACTGAATTCAGACCATTGCTTACTGAAAAAACCGCCAAGACCCATAAAAAACTTCCCGAGGGTTTCACCTAAAGTTTTCCCGGTCAATAATACAGCACCTACAATGATAAAAAGGAATGAGATGATTTTCGATCCAGCTTCGTCGAATAAAAAGTATGAGGAAGCGAATAATATCGCTCCAATCATACCGCCCCCGAGGTCCTTTGTGCTGGCCTTGCCGGTCACTTCCATCCAAAATAGTTCCCATGTATTCGAAATGACGCTGGGCTTCGTAAACGGGCCTCCATCTGCAAGCATGTTAAACAGCGTCACATGACTTAGTAAGAGCATGCTCGCGACAAGGAAGTACATCCCGATGAATTGCCGTTTCAACAGGAAAGGGACTTCCCTCCTTATCATCAAATAGAACCCAGCTGCAATCGCTCCCAACAAAAAGAGGATATACCATTCCCCCATGAAAAAGCGGATTAAAAAGACCGTCCCTTTTCCAACTGCTCCTAGCTTGGCAATGCCAATGATGGCCAACCCTATTAAAGTGAGGCCGATCAATTCATATTTAAGCGTTATTTTTAACTTCTCTGTACTTTTCTTTTTTCTGCGTTTCTTCTTTGCCATAATATCACCTGATTCTTCATGAAACTATTCTAACTTTCCTATTCAACATCACAACATGATTTCCCTTCACGAAACAAACGTTCGCTTATTGATTATACCAAATAAATTTGTCCCTGTCCTTGATATATGTACCATTTCTTCTTAAGGCTGACAATTTGCCCGTATAATGAATAAAGCAGCCAAGCGGCTGCTGATTTTCATTCCAGTATATCATAATTTACCTCAGTTAGTCGTTTTTACTAGGTACTCATATGTTCGAACACATTGATGACAGCTCCCGGCTGAATGTGTACATTCATATAATCTTCTGGATCCGTGCTCACAATTCGATCAATGCGAAACGTGCGTCCACCGTCATGTTCAACCATAACATGTACACCATTATAAATCATTTCTATTAAGTTTGCCGTCTTTTCATGGTGATGAGGGAAAATGACATCATCAGGAACGATCGTATAAAGCGTCATTGCAGAAGCCCCTCCCCTTCCCCAGCTATTTTTGGCCTTCTTTCATCCATGAAGCTATTTAGTTTTCTCATGGCCTGGCCCACTCCTCCTACATCATCGATCATACCTATTTCAACTGCCTCGGCCCCGATTACATTCGTGCCTATATCACGGGTTAAATTTCCTTTAGCAAACATTAAATCCTTAAAACTTTCTTCCGTAACATTGGAATGCCTCGTAACAAACTTAATGACTCTTTCCTGCATTTTATCCAAGTATTCAAAGGTTTGAGGTACGCCAATGACTAGACCTGTCAAACGAATGGGATGAATCGTCATCGTTGCTGTTTCTGCTATATAGGAATGATCACACGAAACTGCAATCGGCACACCGATTGAATGACCTCCCCCAAGCACAATCGAGACAGACGGCTTGGACAGTGAAGCCAGCATCTCTGCGATGGCCAGTCCCGCTTCGACATCTCCTCCAACTGTATTTAAAATGACAAGAAGCCCCTCAATATTGGGATTTTGTTCAATTGCCACAATTTGTGGAATAACATGTTCATATTTGGTCGTTTTATTTTGAGGCGGCAGCTGCATATGTCCTTCAATTTGTCCAATGATTGTTAAGCAATGGATTTTTGAGTCCTGAGATAGTTGCGGGACATTAGTAGCCCCCAGCTGCTGGATCTTTTCGACTAAAGTTGAATTCTTACCTTCCTGCCGGCCTTCGTTTTCATTTGGTAATGGTGCATTATCCACTATGCCAACCCCTTTCTTCTTAGCCTATAGCTTTATTATGTCTCGAGTCTCGGACTTCATTCTTCAAGATATAAGAGGTTTGAATCGAAAAAAAGAACCCCTGACTGCTCGAATCAGGAGTTCTTTACTTAATATTCCATGATGATTGGTAAAATCATTGGACGGCGTTTCGTTTTTTCATAGAAGAATTGGTTCAATGCATCACGCATTTCCTGCTTCAAAGTGGACCAATCGAAGGGTTGGCGCGATCCATTTTTTTTCACGATTTCACTTACTATTTCAGTTGCTTCCCCAATCATTTTTTCTGATTCGCGTACATAAACGAATCCCCTTGTAATGATTTCAGGTCCTGCTGCAATGCTTTTATCCTGACGGTTCAATGTGACGACTACAATCAAAATGCCATCCTGGGATAACAAGCGACGATCACGAAGAACGATATTACCAACATCTCCAACACCACTGCCATCTATCAAGATATTTCCTGCAGAAACTTTGCCGGATAGACCCATTTTATTGCCCTTTAGTTCGATGACATCACCTTTTTCGGCAATTATGATGTTTTCCCGTTTAATCCCCGCGGCAATCCCAACTTTTTGATGGGCATATAATTGGCGGTATTCCCCATGTACTGGGATAAAGAATTTAGGATTCATCAAATTGATCATCATTTTCAGTTCTTCCTGGCTGCCGTGCCCCGTTACGTGCACTTTATATTTATTAGCAGATACCACTTCCGCACCTACCCTGTACAGCAAATCGACGGTTTTTGATAAGATAAGTTCGCCGCCCTGAAGTGGTGATGCACTGATTAGAACTGTGTCTCCCTTTTTGATCGATACCTGCTTATGAGTCTGTTTTGCCATTTTTTGAAGGGCTGCAATTGGCTCCCCCTGATGACCTGTCGATAACACGACGATTTCACGGTCGTCATACTGGCTAATTTCATTAATTGGGATGATCAGCTCTTCTTCGACCTTCAGGTAGCCAAGATTCAAGGCTGTTTCATAAACGCGTTGCAGACTTTTTCCTACCACTGCAACTTTCCTGCGACTTGCAGACGCTGCATTGAAGACATGCTGAATCCGGTTGATGTTAGAAGCGAAGCACGCAACGATGATCCTTCCGGAGGCAGCAAGGAAAGCCTCTGTAATATCTCTGGCCACAACTGCTTCTGATGGCGTGTAACCTGGCCTCTCAGCACCCGTACTATCCGAAAGCAAGCATAGGACACCTTCTTCACCTATACTAGCCATTTTACCGATTTCGGGTTTATAAAGACCGGTCGCCGCTTGGTCGAATTTGAAATCCCCTGTATATACGATTGCACCTTCACGCGTGTGGATCACGACTCCGACAGAATCAGGGATACTATGGTTAGTCCGGAAAAAAGACACGGCTGCTTGAGGGAAACTTAAAAGAGAATCGGAATCGATTTCAGTAAATGTTGCCCTGCCGTTAAAGCCATCTTCCTTTAATTTGGTTTTGATTAAAGCAAGTGTAAGCTTTGTTCCATAAACAGGAACCGGTAAGTATTTCAAAACATAAGCAAGAGCTCCCATATGGTCTTCATGACCATGTGTAATGAATATCCCCTGCACCCGTTCCTTATTATCCATCAAATATGATATATCAGGAATAACCGCATCGATTCCCAGCATTTCCTCTTCTGGCAGCATTAACCCTGCATCAAGAAGATAGATGTCCTCATTCACCTCAACGACGTACATATTTTTACCAAGTTCCCCTTGTCCTCCAAGAGAAATGACTTTTATCCCATTATTTTTATCTTTACCCAATCGAATATCCTCCTTAAAAAATCCCGTTCATAATTTCCCAATGATTTCATTATAACTGATGTTCAAAAAACATGACAACACTTACCATTTTCAGAGGGACTTTTTCTTTTATTCATTAATAAAACTTTGCAAGTATGTATGGGACATTCATCCCATGTACTATTCGAATGGTTTTATCCTCTTTCGATCGAATTTTGGAGGAAATCACAATATTCAACCAAAATGCGGAAAATATATCCTATTTCAAATACATCTTTATGTAAAAACAAGCCAATCTTCAACGATCAGCTTGTTCCGTGTATTTTTATTTTTTTAATATCGAAGTTAAGGCAAGGCGCTCCTGCTCCGTCAATGGCACGATTGGAAGTCTGACCGATCCAACGTCTATTCCATATAACTGAAGAGCTGTTTTGACAGGTGCCGGGCTTGGCGCTGCAAACAAACCTTTAATAAGCGGTAACAGTTCCTGATGCAGCTGAGCCGCCTCTTTCAGGTTACCACTGATGAAAGCCTCCACTATTTTCTGCAACTCATTACCAGCAATATGTGAAGCAACCGAAACTACACCCACACCACCAATCGCTAGTACAGGGAGTGTTAAAGCGTCGTCTCCACTGTATAATGCAAAATCATCATCCGTTCCTGCTATGATTTGAGACATAGCGTTTAAATCCCCGCTTGCTTCCTTCACGGCTACGATATTAGGAATTTGTGCAAGGCGGATGATCGTTTCCGGTTCAATGTTAACCGAAGCACGCCCAGGGATATTATATATCATTACAGGGAGAGTGGTGCTGGCTGCAATAGCTTTAAAATGCTGGTACAGACCTTCTTGATTCGTTTTACTATAATACGGGGCCACCAGCATAATTGCATCGGCGCCATTTTGTTCTGCTTTTTTTGTCAACTCAATGGAAGCATACGTATTGTTGCTCCCTGTACCCATGATGATGGGCACACGTTTTTCAACCACCTTAGAAACATGACGCAATAATGCGATTTTCTCCTCCGAAGATAAAGTTGGAGATTCCCCTGTTGTTCCCGATAGCACAAGTGAATCCGTTCCATTCGTCAATAAGTAATTAACCAATGTAGTCGTCTTTTGAAAATCTACATTTCCCTTGCTATCAAAAGGGGTGACCATTGCGGTTGATACTCTACCAAATATCATCATCTAACACCTCTTTATTTTTTAAAACCTTTATTTATTAAAAAACCATGATTAGTGGACTTCATGCAGTTGAAATGCATCGTGCAGTGAATTAACAGCTTCAATTAAATCTTCTTCTTTTACGAGTACCCAAATAGTCGTATGGCTGTCTGCAGACTGAAGTATGGCAATTTCCTTCTCGGAAAGCGCTGTGACAATCTTCGCTGCAACGCCTGGTACTCCGTTGATGCCTGCACCGACTACGGAAACTTTGGCACAATTTCGTTCAATGACCGGTTCATGACCAAGCTCGGCCAAAATCGAGAGGGCCAGTTCTGTCATCTCTTCCGAAACTGTATAAACCACGCCACTTGGATAAATATTTATAAAATCCACTGAAATGGAGGCATTGGCCATTGCTTTAAAAACTTCTGCTTGTAGATTGTATTGATCTTTTTTTGCACGCACCTTGATTTGAGTGATTTTTGGAACATGGGCAATCCCGGTTACAAGCCTTTCACGTATGTCACTACCCTGGCTTTCCTTGTTCACACTTGTAACAAGTGTTCCCAAACCTTCGCTGTATGTTGACCTTATCCGAATCGGGACTTTGGCCTGCATGGCAATTTCAACAGCTCGCGGATGAATCACTTTCGCCCCTTGATATGCCATATTGCAAACTTCCGTATATGAAACGATTGATAATGGACGAGCTTGATCGGCAATACGTGGATCTGCCGTCATGATTCCTTCCACATCCGTATAAATATCGACCCGCTCAGCTTGCAAAGCCGCACCTAATGCAGCAGCTGAAGTGTCACTTCCACCACGACCAATGGTGGTGATATCCCCATTTTTAGCTGCTCCCTGGAATCCTGCTACAACGACAACATCCTTCACTTCCAGTTCTTTCATGAGACGGTCACATTTCATTTCGATTATTTTCGCACTAGAATAGTCGGAATTCGTCAAGAACCCCGCTTGAGCTCCAGTATAGGCGACGGCTTCAATACCGTGTTCCAACAGCATGTTCGTAAACACGACAGAAGATATCGTTTCCCCTACTGACATAAGTAAATCCTGTTCTCGTTTTGAAAGGCTGGCTTTTGCTCCATTTACTAAAGAAAGTAAGGTATCCGTTGCATAGGGATCGCCTTTTCTTCCCATTGCTGAAACCACAACCACCACTTTATACCCTTCTTTGATCGCATTTTCAATATGCCCTTTTGCAAATGAACGGCTTTTCTCATCACGAACGGATGTCCCACCGTATTTCTGGACGATAATTTTCATAATATGCACCCCAAATATAAGCCAGCTTCCCGATTAGGGAAGCTGACAAAAACTCTCTATCCTATAGGAAATTAATTTTCAAGTTCGTTAAGAATAAATTAATCCTTAACTGTAACTAAACCTAATTTCAAAAGGCTTTCAGCAATTTGAACAGAATTCCAAGCTGCTCCTTTTAATAGATTATCGGAAACCACCCATAAATGGAAGCCTTTATCTTCATCCAAATCTTTGCGGATCCGACCGACGAATACATCATTCTTGCCGACGGATGAAGCAGGCGTTGGGTAAATTTGTTGTTCCGGTTCATCTTCTAACACTATTCCAGGCGCCATCCTCATTAAATCTTTGATTTGAGAAGCCGCTACGCCTTCTTTTTCAACTTCAATGTAAACAGATTCTGAATGACCTGTTACAACAGGAAGCCTTACGCATGTTGCAGCTACTGGAAGGTCATGCATATGCATGATTTTCTTTGTTTCATTGATCATTTTCATCTCTTCGAATGTGTAACCATTTTCTTGGAATTTATCGATTTGGGGAATGACGTTAAAAGCGATTTGATAATGCTTTTCGTCCCCCTTCACCGGTAAAATTTTCGGATCTATTTCTTTTTCATCAAGCAAGTTGCGAGCTTGTTCTTTTAATTCATTTATCGCTGCAGCCCCTGCACCCGAAACAGCCTGATAGGTAGAGACGACAACTTTTGATAATCCGTATGTCTGGCGGATAGGTTCTAATGCCACAACCATTTGGATAGTTGAACAATTCGGGTTCGCAATGATCCCATTATGCAGTTTCAAGTCTTCAGCGTTTACTTCAGGCACGACTAGCGGCACATTTTCATCCATGCGGAACGCGCTGGTGTTATCCACTACTATTGCTCCGCGTTTCACTGCTTCTGGAGCCAATTCCTTAGACACGCTTCCTCCAGCACTGAATAATGCGATATCGATGCCTTCAAAGCTTTCAGGTTTTGCTTCCTGCACTTCGATTTCTTCGCCCTTAAACTTAAGTTTGATTCCAGCGGAACGAGCCGATGATAAAAAGATGATTTTCTTAATCGGTAAGTCCCTTTGTTCGAGTGTTGAAATCATTTGTTGTCCTACTGCTCCAGTTGCTCCCACAACTGCAATACGCAATCCCTGTGTCTCAGTCATTTATACATACTCCTTTTCTATCTCTTAAAATTAGTTTATAGTTGGATTTACTCTTCTTGTTCAGAATATCATTTATTTTATCACATTAACATTCCAAAGGGTCGGACTTTAACAAAATATTCTGGTAGTGGAGTGGTTTTTTATAACTTTACACTACAAAATTATGCATATATGTGAAAGCGGGAGCGTGCCTGAAAACTTGTTTTAGTCTAAATCATCCTTGAACCTTTCGACGATGACCGGTTGAACCTGTTCCCTTTCCAGTGCCGCAACGATCGTATCCCTTATCATACTCATCCTTGCAACCATGGAACTTGGCTTTCCTATTGGATTATCCTGGCCATATGGAACAAAATAAATATCTTTTGCTGCCATCAGCCTCATTAGATTGACACCATTTAACCCAAGTGCATCATTCGTTGATATAGCGACCACAACTGGACGGTGATTTCTCATCGTCGCTTTTGCAGCCATAAGTACAGGCGAATCGGTAAGAGCATTTGCCATTTTACTCATTGAGTTACCCGTTAAAGGAGCGATTACCATGCAATCAAGTGGCAATCTAGGCCCTAATGGCTCTGCTTTGACGATTGTATCAACGACATGATTCCCCGTCAATGTTTCAATCCTTTCGATCCAGTCCTCGCCCTTTCCAAAACGGGTTTCCGTGTTCTGTACAGTCGATGTTACGATTGGAATGACTTCCGCCCCTTCATTTACAAGTTTTTCTATTTCAGGAAATACTTCATCATATGTGCAATGTGATCCTGTTAATCCGAAACCGATCCGTTTCCCTTGGAGACTCATAGTTTTTTCCCCTTCCTTTTCATAAACTCGCCTTGAATCAATAGTCCCAGTGCATTTGCTAATATCTGACCAGCCGTTTTCGGGGCAACTATACCCGGTAGGCTCGGTGCCAACAGCGCTTTAATTCCCCTTTTTTCAGCGTAACGAAAATCCGTCCCCCCTGGTTTTGAAGCAAGGTCGATGATTAATGTATGAACGGGCATATTGGATATAACTCTTGCGGTAATTATCGGAAAAGGAATCGTATTAATACATATATCAACATTTTTCATTTCTTCAGCAAGATCATTTAAATGAAAAGGGGTTAGTGCCATTTCACTGATCCTCGCAATATCTTCGCTTTTTCTTGCCCCCACCTTCACTTTTGCTCCAAGGGCCTGGAATGACCGGGCTACACTCATACCGACCCTTCCCAGCCCAAGAACGGCTACATTCGATCCATGGATAGTAAAATCCGTATGTTGAATGGCCATCATGATCGCACCCTCTACAGTGGGAATGGAATTATAAATAGCCACATCATCACGTTCGAACAATAGCACAAGCTTACGATCCGCTTTCTTAAATATCCCATTGAGGTAATCGTTACTGATTCCTGCATAAAAAATGCAATGTGCCGGGGTCTTTTTTATCATTTCTTCAGTCAAAACAACCTCTTCACTGGAAAAGATCGTTTCCACTTTTCCATCTGAATCCGTGCCCCGGACAGGTAAAATAACTGAATCAATTTCGTTGAAATTTATATCTTTCATTTTTTCCTTAACCGCACCGGTAAAAGCATGGTCGAGCTGTTCAAACCCTACCAATAATAGCTTCGCATCAAGCTCCGTCAGTTTACGGACAACTTCAAGCTGACGCGCATCTCCACCAATTACAGCGATTTGCATGCCTGTGAGCATTAAAACCGTCACCTTCTTTATATAAAAGATCCTAAACATTCCCCGCCTCATGATAAACTTCCCTCAAGAAGCAACTCGGTTTTTGCTACATTCTCTAGTTACCCTGCCATCTTATGTTTTCACTTAAAAAACGGTGATAAGAAAAGAAAAAACGCCTTAGCCATTGCCAGCTAAGGCGTTTTCGAGAGACCATATCCAGACATTCCAAGGAGAATGGTGTGTGAGGTCTTCACCCGTCCATTTGCTCTCCATCTTTAAGTGAAAGTCCTTCCTGAAAATCAATGATGACCATATCCGATCCGATTTTTTTTATATGTTCCCATGGCACTCTTATTTCACTGCCATTCCTTAAAAGGCCGAACCATTTGACAGAAGGGATGATCAACGTGGTAATTTGTCCAGTTTCATCTATTTCCAAATCCGTCTGACCAAGGATTCCCAATCTTTCCGCCCTATTCACATCGACTATTTCCTTACCGCTCAGTTCGCTCAATCTCAATTATAGCTCCCCCTTTTTCACCTTCTATTCAATCTATATCCGAAAAAGGGAAACTTAGAAGGCATTTATCCAAATATTGTCCATAACACCGGCCCGGCCCTTCCATTATAAAAAAAGCCCGACCTCCCATTAATAAAAGGGAAGGTGCAGGCTTGTTCGTTTTTATTTGTCCCAGTTTTCCAACGGGCTCACTAATGACAAGGAATGTTCCGTAAATATCTGGTTTGCCAGTTCATTGACGGTATCCTCTGTCACCTCGTCAATTTTGATGATAATATCATCAAGGGAACGGTGCTCACCCAACATAAGTTCATTTTTTCCGTTTCGGCTCATCCGGCTATTCGTGCTTTCAAGGCTGAGCATCAAGCTTCCTTTAAGCTGTTCTTTACTATTTCGTAATTCCTTTTCTGTAATGCCATCCCTCTTTAATGTATCCAGTGTTTCCTGAATGGTTTCATATAGGCTGTCGAGTTGATTTGTGCCTGTTCCCCCATAGACTGTCACCAAACCGCTATCTTGATAGCTGGAATGATAGGAGTACACGGAATAGGCGAGGCCGCGTTGTTCCCTGACGTCCTGGAATAGGCGGCTACTCATGCTTCCTCCAAGAATATTATTCAAGGTAATTAAGCTGTATGTTTTATCATTGCCGATTTCCAATCCTTTGTAACCAAGGCATAAGTGGGCTTGTTCTGTTTCTTTTTTACGGGTGATCCTATTTTGATGAAAGGAAGGTTTCACCAATTCAAGACGATCTTCCCCACCTTGATACGACCCAAAGTAGCTTTCGACCTCTTGAATCAATTTTTCATCCACATTACCCGCAATGGAAACCACTACTTTATCAGGTGTATACATATCATGGACGTATTTTTTCAATGTATCACTATTGAATGTTTCAAGGGTATTTTCCGTCCCTAGTATTGGATAGCCAAGAGGATGATTTTCATAAACCGCCTTGCTTAAGAGGTCATGGACAATGTCATCCGGTGTGTCTTCGTACATTTTGATTTCTTCGTAGACTACATTTTTTTCTTTTTTCAATTCTTCCCCATCAAATGTTGAATTGAAGAACATATCGGCAAGTATTTCAAGCGCATAGCTTGCATGGTTATCCATTACTTTAGCATAATAGCATGTATACTCTTTTGAAGTGAATGCATTTACCTGTCCGCCAATACTATCGAACGACTCGGCAATTTCACGCGCATTCCTCGTAGTTGTCCCTTTAAAGAACATATGCTCCAGGAAATGTGAAACCCCATTCAATTCAGGTGTTTCATTTCGTGAACCTGTTTTGATCCATACTCCAATTGCTGCTGAGCGTACTGTTGGAATATTTTCCAATACAATTCTAACTCCATTTTGACACGTGTATTTCTTAATCAACTAACATTCCTCCCAATCATTCTATGCTGCTATCGTAACCAAAACATTATGGATTCGATCGCTCTTCATCTACAGCTTCCGAAACGGTAACAACATCCAGGTCTTTCTTTTTTATTTCAATTATTAACGTTTCCAATGATTTTGCAGTAGATTCCGTCGGATGCATTAAAATAAATGCTCCTGGGTGTACCTTAGAAAGCACTCGTTGTTGTAGGACTTCAGGGCTTGGTTTTTGCCAGTCGATCGTATCCACACTCCACATGACTGTTTCCAGACCGAAAGAATCCGCGATTTTCACCGTTTCATCCCGGTAGCTGCCACTTGGTGGCGCGAACCATTTCATCTTCGAACCTGTCACCGCTTCAATGACTTCGTTCGTTTTTCGAATTTCCTCACGTGTAGCTTGTGCGGATATGTTTTTCATATCGGGATGTGAATAAGAATGATTTCCTATTTCATGCCCGCCACCCTTAATCATCTTGGCTAAATCTGGATTTTTCTTGGTCCAATTACCTTCAAGGAAAAAAGTGGCCTTGACATTATTCTCTTTCAGCACAGCCAACATATCTTGTAAGTATTCATTCCCCCAGGCCACATTGATTAAAAATGAAACCACCGGCTTTTTGGGATGGGCCCGGTAAATCGGAGCCGGATCCAGATCCTCTAAGTGTATCTTTGCAGGGACCTGCTGAAATACCAGCTTATCCTTATCGAACACACCCTCCTTCTTCATGGCTTTATACGAATCATCAATATTTACTTTCAGGCCATTATATGCAGGAATGGTTTTCCATACCGAATCTATTCGTGCATCCTCTGGTGCAATCTCATATTTTTTTGTTGATTCTTTTATTTGTAAAAGAAGCTCATCTTCTTGCTTCATTGAAGCAACTGAATGATCTGTTAATTGGGTCAAATAAATTTGTGTATATGGATTTTGCACTAATAACCATGATATACCTGCAATGGCACTTATCGCAACTATCTGCTTCCATTTATTATTCATTTTTTACGCCCCCTTCATACCAAAATGTATGAAGAAAACGGACAAGGTAGAACATGACATACTATTAATGCCATTCATGCTATGTATTATCCCAATGCTTTTTACAAAAAAAAGCATGCAGATTCACAAAGAATCGCATGCCGGAATTTCATTTCTATTACGATTGAGAAGGGTTAGCTGCCTCTTTTTGCTCTTTCAGGACCGCTTTACGGGAAAGGTTTACCCTTCCTTGCTTATCAATCTCAGTAACTTTAACCAATAACTCATCGCCAAGTGAAACGACATCTTCCACTTTTCCGACTCTTTCTTCAGCCAGTTCGGAAATATGCACCAAACCGTCTTTACCATTGAAGATTTCAACGAAAGCACCGAACTTTTCAATACGTTTCACTTTACCTAAGTATAGTTCGCCGACTACGACTTCACGTACGATATCCTCAATGATTTTCTTCGCTTTTTGAATCATTGGTTCATCTGTAGAAGATATGAATACCGTTCCATCTTGCTCGATGTCGATTTTCACGCCAGTTTCTTCAATGATTTTATTGATATGTTTTCCGCTCGGTCCAATGACATCACGGATTTTATCCGGATTTATAGACATTGTAACGATTTTAGGAGCATATTTGGATAACTGCTCACGCGGTTGATTGATTGTTGACATCATTGACTCCAAAATATGCATCCGGCCGTGTTTGGCTTGAAGTAAAGCTTCTTCAAGGATCTCTCTTGATAGACCTTCAATCTTAATGTCCATTTGTAGGGCAGTAACACCTTTTGAGGTACCTGCGACTTTAAAGTCCATATCTCCAAGATGATCTTCCATACCTTGAATATCCGTTAAGATTGTATAGTGCTCACCAGTTTTGACAAGGCCCATTGCAATACCGGCAACTGGAGCCTTCAATGGAACACCAGCATCCATCATCGCCAAAGTGCTTGCACAGATACTTGCTTGTGAAGTTGAACCGTTTGATTCAAGCACTTCTGAAACAAGTCTGATTGTATAAGGGAAGTCTTTATCGTTTGGAATGACAGGTTCCAATGCTCTTTCACCAAGTGCACCATGACCAATTTCACGGCGACCTGCTCCACGGATAGGACCAGTTTCACCAACACTGAAATGTGGGAAGTTATAGTGGTGCATGAAACGTTTTGACTCTTCGGTTCCAAGCCCATCCAGAATCTGCACATCACCAAGTGCACCTAAAGTACAGATGGATAGTGCTTGGGTTTGTCCGCGTGTGAACAATCCAGAACCATGTGTACGGGGCAGAATGGTAACTTCTGATGATAATGGTCTGATTTCGTCAGGATTACGGCCATCCGGACGCACTTTTTCTTCCGTAATTAAACGGCGTACTTCAGATTTGACCAATTTATTCAGGATTTCTTTGATTTGTTTTAATTTAGCTTCATCAGTTTCTTCTTCATAATGAGCCAATACACGATCTTTCACTTCTTTAATCGCGTCTTCACGAGCATGTTTTTCCTGAACTTGTACAGCTTTGTTCAAGTCGGCTTCACATAGGCCTTTCACTTCTGCTTCCAGCTCTGCATCCACCTGATATAAAGCGATCTGCATTTTTTCCTTGCCGATTTCAGCAACGATTTTCTCTTGGAATGCAATGATTTTCTTGATTTCATCATGTCCAAACATGATTGCTTCAAGCATGGTTTCCTCTGGTACTTCATTAGCTCCGGCTTCAACCATGTTGATAGCATCTTTAGTACCGGCAACCGTCAAATTGATGTCACTTTTTGCAAGTTGGTCAACAGTAGGGTTAATCATGAATTCATTATTGATTCTTCCTACTACAACTCCAGCAATTGGCCCTTCGAATGGAATATCGGAAACTGAAAGTGCAAGGGATGATCCAAGCATCGCTGCCATTTCAGAAGAGCAATCTTGATCGACACTCATGACCATGCTGATGATCTGAACATCGTTCCTGAAGCCATCAGCAAATAGCGGGCGGATTGGACGATCAATTAAACGGCTTGCAAGAATTGCCCTTTCACTTGGTCGGCCTTCACGTTTGATGAAGCCACCTGGAATTTTGCCGACTGCATAAAGTCTTTCTTCGTAGTTGACTGTCAAAGGGAAGAAGTCGACATTTCTAGGCTCTTTCGAAGCTGTTGCTGTACTTAATACAGCAGTTTCTCCATAACGGACTAAAACTGCTCCGTTCGCTTGTTTGGCCAATTGCCCTATCTCTACCGTTACATTACGGCCGGCCCAGTCAAATGAATACGTATGTTTTTCCTGTCCCATTTATTAAACCCCTCTCTGAATCTTCACTTAAAGGCTTAGTTTACCTAAACCTGTATTGGATTAAATCATTATATGTGAAAGTAACTGAACTCGAGTTAAAACCAAACTATTCCTATTATGCACGAAAAAAACAAGCATTAACAGTAAAATGAATAAAAATTTCATTCATTTGATTATGTATATCCTGATCATTTATAAATGGAAAAGGACCCGGCTCCTGCCGAGTCCCAAGGACGAAGGCTCAGCCTTTAAGTAGAACACGTCCAAATCATTTGATTAACATCAAAAAAGCGGGAAATTTCCCGCCTTCCTGAAAAAATTATCTACGTAGACCTAATTTGTTAATTAGTGTACGGTAACGAGTAACGTCTGTGTTACGTAGGTAAGTTAAAAGATTACGACGTTTACCTACCATTTTAAGAAGACCGCGACGTGAATGGTGGTCCTTTTTATGTGTGCGTAAGTGACCGTTCAAGTTGTTGATTTCTTCTGTTAAAACTGCGATTTGAACTTCTGGAGACCCAGTGTCAGTATCGTGAGTTCTGAACTCAGCGATAAGTTCGTTTTTGCGTACTTGTGTAATTGCCATGTTATTATTCCTCCTAAAATTCTGTAAAATCACCTATTACCGAGCCAGCGTCGGAGTCTCGACTAGCCAAGCAATGGTTATTTTCATACATACAATAGAATACATGTTTTTCATTAAAATTGCAAGTCTTGTCTATTACTGCCCTTTTTATGCTTTCAGTTTTGAAAAATAGACTATTGCATTTTGCTTATCCGTTTCAATCTGAGCGACCAATGCTTCAAGTCCGGAAAATTTCTGCTCACTCCGAAGCCTTGTATGCCATTCAACCGAAACCTGGTCGCCATAAATATCTCCTGAGAACTCCAAGGCATGGACCTCCACAGTAGGGTATTTAGGCTTTTCTTCGTGGAACGTAGGTTTGTAACCGACATTGCAAACTCCGCAATACCATTTACCGCTTATTTTGATCCTGACGGCATATACGCCTGCAGCAGGGAAGATATAATCGTCACTTACTTCAATATTAGCGGTGGGGAATCCCAACTTCCTGCCCCGTTTTTCACCGTGGATGACATGCCCTTTCGTTAAATAGCGCCGGCCAGCCAAATGATAAAAGTCGGGAAAGTTGCCATTACCGAGAGTTTCCCTGATTCTCGTCGAACTAACCTTTTCATCTTCAAGTGTCTGTTTTTCAACGACAGTCTGCGAAAACCTTCCTTGGGCGTAAACAGGCAAATCTTTCATTGACCCTTGACCATAGCGACCGTATGAATAATCAAAGCCTGCTACGACGTGACGGACATTCAGCCCGGCAATGTATTCGTCAACGAACCGTTCCGGCAGTACCGAAGCAAATTCCTTGCTGAAATGGACTATGAATAAATAATCTATCTCCATCGACTCTATGATATCCACCTTATCTTCAAGTGGAGTAATATAGCGGATATTTTCCGTTTTCCTCCCCAGTACTGCTGAAGGATGCGGGTCAAATGTCATGACTGCTGACTTAAGATTCATTTCATCGGCTTTTTGCTTGGCGGTTTGAATAACAATCTGATGTCCTTTATGTATACCATCAAAAAATCCAAGCGCCATTACAAGCTCAGGAAAATCATCCGATTTAAATTGATGAGGATGCTCTATTGCGATCACTTTCACCTTTCAATCTCCTCTTTCCGACGGTAAAACGGTCTATAATTCTTGTGCCAATACTTTTACAGGTTTAATTAACCCCACTTTTGTCGGATGTATTTGATAAATGGCAATTGCCTTACCGGATGGGTCGACCATCACAAAAGGCTTACCTTTTTCAACAATGACATCCTCTGTTTGTTCCAATACCGCACCGTTAAGTACTTTCTTTGCTACTTTATCACTAATCTGAAATTTGGGCAAATGAAACAATCCCCGCTCCAAGGGCAACAGAAAACCATCAGTTCGTTCGGTTTCCATGAATGCTTCCACCTCAGCAAATGTAAAACAATCCTCTTGCTTAAAACCTGCTGATTCAATACGGGTTAAATCTGACATATGGGCAGGAAACCCCAATTCTTCACCCATCATAACTGCAAGTGTCCGAATATACGTACCTTTGCTGCACTTGACGCGAAAACGGAAAGAAATGGTTTCCCCTTTGAATTCAGAACGATCATCGAGAAGGGTAATTTCATAGATGGAGACCTCTCTTGTCGGCCTCTCCACTTCTACTCCTGCACGAGCATATTCATATAACTTCTTCCCGTTTACCTTAACAGCCGAAAACATTGGCGGAGTCTGTTCAATTTTCCCAGTCAATGATTCGAGCATCTCTAGAATCCGTTCACGCGGAATCACTTGTTCAACCTTTTTCTCTTCCACTTTTTCACCGCTTGCGTCTTCAGTTGTCGTTGAAAAACCAAGGGTCACTTCCCCTTCATACGCTTTGCCGGCTTCTGTCAAATATTCAGCAATTTTAGTTGCCCTGCCAATACAAATAGGTAAAACCCCTGTTACATCGGGATCTAAAGTACCTGTATGCCCAACCTTTTTCGTCTTTAAAATCTTTCTTAATTTAAAAACACAATCATGGGATGTCAATCCCTTGGGTTTCCATAATGGAAGAATACCGTTCACGCTTTCACCTCATCATTTATAAAACACCCTAAACGGTTATCATGAAGCAAAATAAATTTCAATTCCGAAAGGTGTTTTTTTGATTTTTAAATATTTCATTTTCAAAAAAAAGAGACCGACTTCAAGAAGTGCAAAGCACTTTTTGAGTCGGCCTCCTTTTACTGCTTGCTTATTCTTCGTCTTTTTCAGCCGGTTTGTCCTCTGAATTGATTTGGGAAATCAACGACTCGATACGATTACCATAATCAACTGATTCATCAAATTCAAAAAACAACTCTGGGGTCTTGCGCAGGCGGATTCTTTGCCCAATTTCTGAACGCATGAATCCTTTTGCCTTTGCTAGGCCTTGCAGGGTTTTCTCCCGTTGTTCCTGGTCACCCAAAACGGAAATATAAACTGTTGCCTGCTGTAAATCGCCTGTAACCTCAACATCCGTCACAGTTACAAATCCGATTCTTGGATCTTTAATTTTTCGGCCGATAATTTCACTCAGCTCTTTTTTCATTTGTTCGCCAACACGATTTGAACGAAGGCTCATAATATCACCTCGATAGCCTAAAGCCAGTCTATATCTGTTATTGTTCGCTCTAGTTCCGGAAAAGAATCTAGAAATTTAAGGGCATTTTGAAGTTCCCGCTCTGTAGCCTTCCTTGAGGATGTTACGGTTACGATAGTAATCTTTGTCCGCTGCCATAAATCCTGAAAATCGGTCTCGGCTACAGAAATATTGAACTTCTGTTTAAGCCGTGTCATGACACGCTGAAGCACGGCCCGTTTTTCTTTCAAAGAATGGGTGTCATGGATGATGCATTCACATTGGACAGAGCCAACGATCATTTACGTTCAATCTCTTCCATTACATAAGCTTCGATTACATCGCCTTCTTTAAGGTCGTTGTAATTTTTAATGGTAATACCGCACTCATAATTCGTTGCCACTTCTTTTACATCATCTTTAAAACGTTTCAATGCATCAATTTCACCTTCGTAAATGACGACACCTTCACGAATTAAGCGAATACCGCTATCACGTGTAATTTTTCCTTCTGTGACATATGAACCGGCAATCGTACCTACTTTAGATACTTTGAAAGTAGTACGAACTTCAGCCTGACCGATAATTTTTTCTTCGAATTCAGGGTCAAGCATCCCTTTCATAGCCGACTCGATCTCTTCGATCGCTTTATAGATGATGCGGTGAAGGCGGACATCAACATTTTCTGATTCAGCTGCACGCTTTGCATTCACGTCAGGACGGACGTTAAATCCGATGACGATTGCATTGGAAGCTGTAGCAAGGATGATGTCAGACTCTGTAATTGCACCGACGCCAGTGTGAATGATTTTCACTTTAGCGCCTTCCACTTCTATTTTATTCAGGGAAGCGGCTACTGCTTCCGCAGAACCTTGAACATCCGCTTTTAGAATGATGTTCAATTCTTTAATTTCCCCTTCTTTCATTTGCTCGAACAATGTATCAAGCGTTACACGGGATTTTTCATTACGTTGTGAAGCAAGTTGTCTCTGTGCACGCACTTCCCCAACTTGACGGGCCGTTTTCTCATCTTCAAAGACGATGAAACGATCACCGGCTTGTGGTACTTCGTTCAATCCAGTGATTTCAACCGGTGTTGAAGGACCTGCATCCTTAACACGGCGTCCAAGATCGTTAAGCATAGCACGGACACGGCCGAATGTATTACCGATAACAATCGGATCTCCGACTTTCAACGTACCGTTTTGAACAAGCAAAGTAGCAACCGATCCGCGACCTTTATCCAAACGCGCTTCAATAACCGTTCCATTTGCTTTACGAGATGGATTCGCTTTATACTCCTCCACTTCACTGACAAGAAGAATCATTTCAAGCAAGCTATCGATACCCTCACCGTTTTTAGCTGAAATTGGTACGAAAATTGTGTCTCCGCCCCAAGCTTCAGAAACTAAACCATGTTCAGTCAATTCTTGCATGACACGGTCCGGATTGGCAGCTTCTTTATCCATTTTATTGACAGCGACGATAATTGGTACTTCTGCCGCTTTAGCATGGTTAATCGCTTCAATCGTTTGAGGCATAACACCATCATCCGCCGCAACAACCAGGATCGTGATATCAGTAACTTGTGCACCGCGGGCACGCATTGTTGTAAAAGCAGCATGGCCTGGTGTATCTAGGAATGTTATTTTCTTATCGTTTACTTTAACTTGATAAGCACCGATATGCTGAGTTATTCCGCCTGCTTCGCCTTCTGTAACTTTTGTATGGCGTATAGAATCAAGCAATGTCGTTTTACCATGGTCAACGTGCCCCATGATCGTTACGACAGCCGGACGTTCAATCAAATCTTCAGAAGCGTCTTCAGTGACTAGTGACTCAAGGTCGGTAAGGTCAACACGAATCTCTTCTTCGGCCACTACACCGTATTCTGTACAAATCAATTCAATTGCATCTTTATCCAAAGTTTGGTTGATTGTAGCCATAACACCAAGCATAAAGAGCTTTTTAATGATTTCAGAAGGTTCACGATGAAGTTTTTTACCAAGTTCCATAACGGTCAAAGACTCATAAAACGTAATTTTCTCTGGAAGTTCTCTTTCCTTACGCTTTGTAACGGGAGCCTGTGGGGCTTGTTGTCTTTGTTTATTATTTTTATTCTTATTATTGCGGCCCCTGTTAAACTGCCCCGTTGGTTTTTTCGTACCTACAGGTTTAACTGGTGGTTTCTTCTTCAGTTTTTCTTTATTAACTGTGCTCTTTTCATCCGCTTCAGCTTCGTACTTCGCAACCGTAGCGTTTGCCTTTGGTTCAGCAGCTTGGCTTTTATCTTCGTTTTTAGGTTTAATTGAATCGTTTAATTTATTTACAGTTGAATCGTCTAATGCTGTCATATGGTTTGTTACCTCTATATTCATTTCTTTAAGTTTATTTATTACATCCTTGCTTGAAACGTTCTTTTGTTTTGCATATTCATATACACGCAATTTTGTCATACGTTCACCCCCGTAAAATTTAATCGAGCAGCGTTCGGAGTTTTTGTGCAAAACCTTCATCCAGAACTGCGACGGCAACTCTAGCATCCTTACCTATCGCATGGCCGAGCATAGACCTGCTTTCGACTCTTTTTAAAGGAACCTGATAAAATGCGCACTTATCAGATATTTTTTTTTCAGTGTTTTTTGAAGCGTCCGCGGATAAAATAACAACTTTGGCATTACCGCTTCTAATCTCTTTAACCACTAATTCTTCACCCGAAATTAGCTTGCGTGCCCGATTGGCCAAACCTAATAGAGACATCCATTGTTGTTGGGTCATGGTGTTAGTTTTTCTCCTTATTCACTAATTCAAGCAATTGTTCATAAAGGGAAGAATCGATTTGGGTACTAAGGTGATTAGCCAGCACGTTTTTCTTTTTGGCCAGCTCGATAACATCCCGATCAAGAGTCAAATAAGCTCCCCTTCCCGATTTCTTTCCGGTCGGATCAAGGCTGACTTCCCCTTCTTTAGATCGAACGATGCGAATGAGTTCTTTCTTCGGCTTCATTTCACCTGTAGCCACACATTTACGCATCGGGATTTTTTTTCGGCTATTCATCTTTTTTCACCTCTGAATTACTCGTTATCCTCTTCGAAATCTGTTTCCTCTTCATTAACATAACTATCTCTGCTCAAAAGGAATTCCTGTTCTTCCACTGGATAAATACCAGCTTCGCGGGCTTCCGTTTCACTCTTGATATCAATTTTCCAGCCTGTAAGTTTGGCAGCTAAACGGGCATTTTGTCCGCGCTTACCAATTGCCAGGGAAAGTTGATAATCCGGAACGATCACAGTCGTCGCCTTTTCCTCTTCTTTTACGATAACTTCAAGTACTTTTGAAGGGCTTAAAGCATTCGCAACGAAAATGACCGGATTCTCCGACCATTTAACGATATCGATTTTTTCACCCTTCAACTCATTGACGATGGCCTGAACACGTTGTCCTTTTTGGCCTACACATGAACCGACAGGATCGACTTCTTCGTTATCTGAGTGCACGGAGATTTTTGAACGGTCGCCTGCTTCGCGGGCAACTGACTTAATTTCTACTGTTCCATCAAAAATTTCAGGCACTTCGATTTCGAATAAACGTTTTAAAAGGCCAGGATGTGAACGGGATACAAAAATTTGCGGGCCCTTAGAAGTTTTTTCAACTTTAGTGATGAAAACTTTAATGCGATCATGAGGTTTATACTGTTCATTCGGCATTTGCTCATTCACCGGGAGCAAAGCTTCGATTTTACCTAGGCTCACATAGATGAATCGTGAATCTTGGCGTTGAACGATGCCAGTCATGATATCCTCTTCCCGATCAATGAATTCGGCATAAATGATGCCTCGTTCTGCTTCACGCACTCTTTGAGTAACGACTTGTTTTGCAGTTTGTGCAGCAATACGGCCGAAATCCTTTGGTGTTACTTCCATTTCGACAATATCCTCTAACTGGTAGTTGGGATCAATTGCTCTTGCTTCTTCAACAGAAATTTCCAGACGTGAATCGAATACTTCGTCAACAACGTCTTTTCTGGCAAATACACGCATAGTTCCTTTACCAAGGTTCAAGTCGATACGTACATTTTGTGCTTGGTTAAAGTTACGGCGATATGCCGATATAAGAGCAGCTTCAATCGCGTCGATCAAAACTTCCCTGGAAATTCCTTTTTCGTTTTCTAAAATATAGAGAGCATCCAATAACTCATTGCCCATGGTGATCCCCCTTACGGATATTTAAATTAATGATTTGCTTGACTTAAGAGAAGGTAATCGCCAATCTTGCTTTGGCCACCTTTTCGAATGGTATGACGATGGTTTTCTTTCTTGTCTTGATTCTGACTTCGAGTGTCACTTCTTTACCATCGAAACTGGTTAAGATTCCTTCGAATTCTTTTTCATCTAAAATGGGCTCGTATGTTTTTATGTAAACATTTTTACCGATAGCTTTAAGGAAATCCTTCTCTTTTTTCAGAGGCCTTTCAGCTCCGGGAGATGAAACTTCGAGAAAATAATTTTGTGGAATCGGATCAACCTCATCAAGCTTTTCACTGAGTTTTTCACTCACATTTCCGCAATCTTCAATATCTACGCCTGTTTCTTTATCAATGTACACTCGAAGGAACCAGCTTTTACCTTCCTTCACATACTCCACTTCGACTAATTCAAGCTGCAATTCTTCAAGAATTGGTAATGCAAATTCCTCTACAACTTCCGTTACCTTTTTACTCATTTGTTTCCTCCATACGTGCGTTGTATGCGCTTGGTTTCGGATTCAAAATTAAATGGTCAATACAACACGAAAGAGTGGGTTTCCCCACTCTTGCCATTGGTTCCTCTTAGTATTTCCAATAAAAATATACCATAATCAAGATATTTATGCAAATACCATGTCTGTTTCTTCCTTTTTGACAACAGTTTCCTCTTTAAAATAATGATAACTGATTTTGTTCAGGCAATGACTCCAGACAGCCTTGTTTATCAAGGTATTCAAGGATGGTCTTCGAAACCTTCCCCCGTTGTTGTAGGTCTTCTTTCGAGAGGAATTCACCATTCTTGCGTGCGTTGACGATATTGATGGCGGCATTCGTTCCAAGACCAGGTATTGAATTGAAAGGCGGTATCAAAGTATTTCCTTCAATTAAGAATTGATCAGCACTTGATTTGTACAAATCCACTTTAGCGAACGCATATCCGCGTTCACACATTTCCAAAGCTAGTTCAATAACCGTCAATGTATTCTTTTCCTTTGTGGATGCATCCAATCCCTTTACGGTGATTTCTTCCATTTTTGTTTTTATTGCTTGCGGCCCCCGTGTCATGGCATCGATTTCAAAATCATCGGCACGCACTGTGAAATAGGCTGCATAATACAATAAAGGCAGATGCACTTTAAAATAGGCTATCCGGACAGCCATTAAGACGTATGCTGCAGCATGGGCTTTCGGGAACATGTATTTAATCTTCTTACATGAATCGATGTACCATTCCGGCACCTCATTTTTCCTCATTTCCTCTTCAAACTCCTCTGAGAGCCCTTTCCCTTTACGTACAGATTCCATAATTTTGAACGCTAGGGATGGATCGAGTCCTTGATAAATCAGATAAACCATAATATCATCACGACAGCCTATAACCTCACTTAGTGTGCATATCCGGTTGTGGATCAGTTCCTGTGCATTGCTCAGCCACACATCGGTACCATGAGAAAGCCCTGAGATCTGAACAAGCTCGGAAAATGTCGTAGGTTTCGTATCTTCAAGCATCTGCCGGACGAAACGCGTTCCAAATTCGGGAATGCCGAGCGTACCCGTTTTACACATGATCTGTTCTTCTGTAACTCCTAAAGATTCGGTACTGCTGAATATTTTCATTACTTCAGGATCATCTGTGGGAACGGTCTTTGGATCGATGCCGCTTAAGTCTTGAAGCATCCGGATCACAGTCGGATCATCATGTCCAAGGATATCTAGTTTCAAAATATTATCGTGAATGGAATGGAAATCAAAGTGAGTTGTTTTCCATTCGGAATTCCTGTCATCAGCAGGGAATTGAATAGGTGTGAAATCATAAATATCCATATAATCAGGAACAACGATGATTCCGCCTGGATGCTGTCCTGTCGTCCGTTTCACCCCAGTACAACCGGCAACAAGTCGATCAGTCTCAGCTCCGCGCATATGGATGTTATTATCAGCGGAATACCCTTTTACATATCCATAAGCCGTTTTTTCAGCGACAGTACCAATCGTTCCCGCACGATATACATATTCTTCACCGAATAAGACTTTAGTGTAGTTATGGGCCTTTGGCTGATATTCACCAGAGAAGTTCAAATCGATATCAGGAACCTTATCTCCTTTAAATCCAAGGAAGGTTTCAAACGGGATATCATGCCCGTCTTTTGTATAAGCTATGCCACATTCGGGACAGTCCTTATCTGGGAGGTCAAACCCCGAACCTACAGAACCGTCATTGAAGAATTCGGATTTCTTGCACTCCGGACATACATAATGTGGCGGAAGAGGATTTACCTCCGTAATTTCAGTCATCGTGGCAACGAAAGATGATCCAACCGATCCCCTTGAGCCAACGAGATAACCATCATTCAATGATTTTTTTACTAGTTTATGAGAAATTAAATAAATAACGGCAAAACCATGGCCAATGATGCTTTTCAATTCTTTCTCAAGACGGGCTTCCACGATTTCCGGCAGGTTCTCTCCATAGATCTTCCTTGCCATGCCATAACTCATCTCACGCATCTCTTCTTCGGCACCTTCAATTTTAGGTGTATATAGCTCATCCTTGATTGGCTTGATTTCATCAATCATATCAGCGATTTTATTGGTGTTAGTTACCACGACCTCTTTGGCTTTCTCTGAACCAAGGAAGGAAAATTCCCGTAGCATTTCATCAGTTGTCCGAAAATGTACGTCAGGAAGCTTATGACGATTCAGCGGGTTTGCTCCACCTTGTGAATTCACAAGGATTTTCCGGTAAATTTTATCATTCGGATCCAAATAATGTACATTTCCCGTCGCTACGACTGGCTTATCCAATTTTTCACCAAGCTTGACGATATTGGAGATGATCGTTTCTAACGATTTATCATCCCGGACATATTCAAGATCAATCAGATGCTGATATACTTCCTTCGGATGAATTTCAAGATAATCGTAGAATTCTGCGATTTCGACGACTTCCTCAAACCCCTTCTGCATCATCCCTTCAAAAACTTCCCCTTTATCGCATCCCGATCCGACCAAAATTCCTTCACGATACTTTTTAAGTTGTGAACGCGGTATCCGGGGAACACGATAAAAATAATCGATGTGCGATATTGAAATTAACTTGAAAAGGTTTTTTAAGCCAGCCTGTGTTTGCGCGATCAACGTACAATGGGATGGCCGGGAACGCTGATAAGCGTTTCCTTTACCCATATTGTCATTAAGCTGATCATGATGGGTAATCTCTTTTTCCATTGCATCCTTCAGCATCTTCAGCATAAGGTAACCTGTAGCTTCGGCATCATAAATGGCCCTATGATGCTGGGTCAAATCAATATCGAACTTTTTACATAATGTATTTAACCGGTGGTTTTTAAACTCCGGATATAAGAAACGGCCAAGTTCCAATGTATCAAGAACAGGATTGGAAGCTTTAGGATATCCCATGTTTTTATAACCTATATTCAAAAAGCCCATATCGAAGGCTGCGTTGTGGGCAACAAGGATCGCATCGCCTGCCCAGTTCTTGAACTTTTCTAGTACTTCCGAGACTTCTGGAGCATTTTCCACGAGATCATCAGTGATTCCAGTCAAGTCTATCGTCGTATTGGATAATGGGTGATGCGGATTCGCAAATGACTCAAATCTATCAATGATGTCCCCGTCACGAATTTTCACTGCAGCAAATTCAATGATCGTATCATAAACAGCTGACAGACCAGTCGTCTCTACGTCAAACACAACGTAGGTGGCATCTGCCAAAGGAATATGCGCCTCATTATAAACAATGGGCACCCCATCATTCACAAGGTTCACTTCGACGCCATAAAGGATTTTAATACCATTCTTTTTCCCGGCACTATAAGCTTCAGGGAATGATTGTGCACCTGCGTGATCCGTAATGGCAACAGCCTTATGCCCCCACTTGGCAGCCTGGGCAACAAGAGCAGAAGTAGGCGTCACTGCATCCATCTGGCTCATCGGGGTATGCATATGCAGTTCTACACGCTTTTCACCTTCAGGTGCCTTATCCTGCCGTCCTTGTTTAGAAATTTCATTTATATCATTTGCGATCATTACCAGGTCACGTACGAATGTATCATTTTGGATACTGCCTTGGGCACGTACCCACATCCCTTTTTTCACTCGGGCAAGTATGGCAGCATCCTCTTTATCACGCGAAAACATTTTGACTAATATTGAGCTTGTATAATCCGTGACTTTAAACGTCAAGAGGCTCCGTCCGCTGCGTAACTCACGGACTTCTGCATCAAACACGAAACCTTCGACAGCAATCCTGCGTTCTTCATCGATAATCTGTTCGATTCTGCGGAAATCCGCATCTTCTTTAATCGTATAGCCAATTTTAACCGGTCCTTCGTAGACGCCTTCGTCGCCGCCTTTTTCCGATTCTTTTTTCTGCATTTCCACTAAGGCAGCAAGTCCCTTTTCCGCGTCTTCCTTTTGTTTCTCTTCTAAAAACTTCTGGTAATCAGGATTCGAAACCGTTTCCTTCACTTCCGCTTCCAAAGTCAACGGGGGAAAACCGAAAGTTTGGTAGATATTCGAAATGATGCCGGAGTACTTACGTTTCAATTGGCCAGCCTCCGTATCATTCCGGGCGCTTACGATAAGTTTATATCCATTCACTGCGGGCTCTTGTTCATTCAGAAGTGACAACAGGGCTGGAGACATTCCTTCAAGCTCGCCAATGCAGTTTTTCCAATATTCTTTTACCAATTGTTCCGTCACTTGCGGATTGGCCACATTTAAGTTGAACGTTACCTTCGCAATATGGGAAAACGTACTTGCTAATTGAGTAGCAAGTCTTGTATGAACACTGCAAGGAATTAATGCAGGTATATTAAAGGTAAAATGCCATTTTTTGGACTCCCTCTCGATTGAGAGTTTATCAATTTCGGCACCTATGAAATAATTCACAAAGGCATCCTCAGTCAAGTCCATTTGCTGGAGCAAGAGTTGAAATCTCTCTCTACCGCTATTTGGATTTTGATCCATTTCCTCTCTCCCCTATCTACTATCTCTAAGATATTATTCATTATCATTTTCACTATGATATCAGAGGCTATTATAACATATCACGAGTGTTTCACTAGTATCTAAATCCATGAAAAAAAAGGCATCATCCAATTGAATGATGCCTAATTCCCCAATTTTTAAAATTACCCAAGTATTTCTTGAAGCTTTTGAATAAGTTCAGCTCTTTCTATTTCAAGAACCTCACCCGTTTTACGGATTTTCACTTCGACGATTCCCTCGGATGCCTTTTTACCGACCGTCACCCTGACAGGAAGACCGATCAGGTCAGAGTCGGCAAATTTTACGCCAGCACGTTCTTGACGATCATCCATAAGAACATCCATGCCTTGTGCCTTTAGATCATTATACAAATCTTCTGCCAGGACAGCCTGAGCCTCATCCTTCATATTGATTGGAATCAAATGGACTTGGTATGGTGCTAAATTCGCTGGCCAGACCAATCCTTTTTCATCGTTGAATTGTTCAGCTACAGCTGCAAGCGTACGTGAAACACCAATTCCATAACAGCCCATTATCATAGGCTGAGACCGTCCATTCTCATCTAGGAATGTTGCATTCATAGCTTCGGAATATTTTGTTCCCAGCTTGAATACGTGGCCTACCTCAATTCCTTTGGCAAATTTAATTTTTCCGTTTCCGTCCGGTGATGGGTCACCCTCTTGAATGAAACGAAGGTCTATAAAATTGTCCACGTTAAAATCACGAGTGGGATTTACGTTCATATAATGATGGTCTTCTTCATTTGCACCACAGATTCCATTAACCATAGCTTCTACGGCAACATCGGCTATCACTTCCACTTCAGAAGTGACATTGATTGGTCCAAGGGATCCAATTGCACATCCTAAGACTTCTTTCGTTTCATTCGGATCGACCAATTCAACGATTGAAGCGTTATAGAAATTCTTCAGCTTGATATCATTTACTTCATGATCCCCTCGTACCAATACAAGCACATACTTTTCATCCACTTTAAATAATAGCGATTTGATTAGTTTCTCTGCATCTGTATTTAAGAATGAAGTCACGTCTTCAATAGATTTTTGGCCAGGTGTATGAATTTTTTCAAGTGCAATTTGTGCTTCGGAACTTTTTTCATATTTTACACTCACCGGTGCCATTTCAATATTCGCTGCATATTCGGAAGTATCAGAATAGGCGATGGTATCTTCCCCTATTTCGGATAGGACCATGAATTCGTGTGTATCCTTTCCGCCCATCGCCCCAGAATCAGCAATGACGGCACGGAAGTCCAACCCACAACGGCTAAATATATTTGAATATGCCGCATATATATTTTTATAAACAGCATCCAGGCTTTCTTGATTGGCATGGAAAGAATAAGCGTCCTTCATGATGAACTCACGTCCACGCAACAATCCGAAACGCGGTCTTTTTTCATCACGGAATTTGGTTTGGATTTGGTAAACCGTTAAAGGAAGACGCTTGTATGATTTCACCTCATCACGAACTAAGCTGGTTATCACTTCTTCATGTGTGGCACCTAGCGCAAATTCACGGTTATTGCGGTCCTTAAGGCGCATCAACTCTGGACCATAGGTATACCAGCGTCCAGATTCCTGCCAGAATTCAGCTTGTTGTAAAGCAGGCATCAATAATTCTACTGCACCAGCATTCTCCAACTCTTCCCGAACGATCGCTTCAACCTTTTGAAGCACCTTTTTTCCAAGCGGCATAAAACTGTAAACCCCGCTGGAGTTTTGTCTCATAAATCCTGCACGTAATAGAAGCTGATGACTTTTGATTTCAGCATCTGCAGGCACTTCTCTCAATGTAGGGATTAACGTCATACTTTGTTTCATATCTGCACCTCTTCAATATTTCCTTTAAATTAAACTGCGGCTGCGGTAAAATTCATACTGCAGCATGAATACGGTCATATCATACAAAAAAGTCTTTCTGCGCTATTCAGAAAAGCTAATTTAATATACTCATTCTCGATTATACTTACGATTTCCTTAGAAAACAAACTATTTCCCTAAAACGGTTAAAAAACTAGGAAATGGCTATTCCTTCTTGGAGATAAGAAACAGCCAACAGAAAAATCTGCTGGCCTGTTTTACCTTATCCAAACATGTCTTATAAGAAGAACCGCTGAATGTCATTCCATGTAACGACTATCATCAATAACATCAGCAAAGCAAAGCCGATGAAGTGAACCATTCCTTCTTTTTGGCGATCGATCGGTTTTCCTCTTAAGAATTCGACAACAAAGAATAACAGTCTTCCTCCATCCAATGCCGGTAGCGGCAGCAAGTTCATGATTCCCAAGTTAATGCTCAGCAGCCCTGCCCATTTCATTAACGTGAATAAACCTTGTTTCGCTACTTCTTCAGTTGATTTATATATTCCTACAGGACCGGATAGGCTGTCAATCGAAAATCCACCTGTTACGAGGTCACCAAGGATGATGAAAATTTGTTTTGTCCAAAAATATGTTTCCGTAAAACCGTATTGTATAGCTTTAATCGGTGCTTTTTCAACTGGAGGGTAAACTCCGATAATCCCGATTTTCTTACCTTCCCTCTCCACTTCTTGTGGAATGACCGGCACTTCTAACGTTTTCCCGTCCCTGTCCACGACAAACTCGATCTCTTGCCCAGGGTTCTTTTGAATGCTTTCCTGAACATCTTCCCAAGATGAGACTTCCGTCCCTTCTATGGATTGAATGACATCACCAGATTTTAACCCGGCATTAACAGCCGAACCGTCTGCAGTCAGCTCACCAAGTTTCGCTTCATCCACCACGACCCCTTGAAACAGGCCGATCAACACAAAAATGACAAAAGCCAAAACAAAGTTCATTGCTGGTCCAGCTACTATCGTCAGGAAGCGATGCCCAAGCGACTTTGAAGCAAATTGCCGGTCATATGGAGCAATCTGGTTCTCTACACCATTTTCAACGATTACCGCTTCTTCATGAATGGTAAACGTTTTTAAATTATCTTCCTCACCTTCTTCATAACCAGTAAGGATAAGCTTATGGTCAAGGTCGATCACTTCAACTTCTACAAGACGAATATCAGGATATTTATCTTTATTGTTCAAAATGATTTTTGTAACATTCTCTTCATTATCAAACATCAATCCTACTCGATAGCCGGGCTTCAATTCTATATTTTCTGCATCTTCACCAGCCATACGCACATACCCGCCCAGCGGAAGCAATCGAATGGTATAAACGGTTTCCTTCTTTTTATATGTGAATACTTTTGGGCCGAAACCGATTGCGAACTCACGGCATAAAATTCCGGCACGCTTTGCAAACACTAAGTGTCCAAGCTCATGGAAAAATACAAGAGCGCCAAAAATGATGATGAACGCTATAATCGTTTCTAAAGTCTGCATGTTCCGGTCACCTATCTTTCACTAAAGATTCTATATACTGCCTTGTCATATTATCCACTTCCTGAATCGTTTCTAAATCCGGAAGGGCCATCACGGAATGCTGATTCAGCGCTCTTTCAATTAACGTTTCAATTTCAAGGAAGGATACCTTTCCAGATAAGAAAGCAGCGACTGCCGCTTCATTGGCGGCATTCAGCACGGTAGTCATCGTTCCGCCCATTTTACCCGCTTTATAGGCGAATTGCAAACAAGGATATCTAGTGAAATCCATATCGCTAAAATGCAGTTTGCCTGCTTCAGCCAAATTCAGGCGCTTGCGTCCTGCCAACGGAATACGGTCCGGATAAGTAAGTGCATATTGAATCGGCACTCGCATATCCGGTGTTCCCAGTTGTGCAATCACGCTGGAGTCATGAAACTCAACCATGGAATGGATGATACTCTCCTTATGTAGCAATACATCAATTTTATCGTATGGAAGATCAAATAGCCAGTGGGCCTCAATCACTTCCAAACCCTTATTCATCATTGATGCTGAATCAATCGTGATTTTAGCTCCCATTGACCAGTTCGGATGGTTCAATGCCTCTTCCACCGTTACATCCTTCAATTCTTCCCTGGTCCGATCGCGAAAACTGCCACCTGAAGCAGTAATGACAAGACGTTCTATATTTTTTTCCTTTTCACCCTGCAATGCCTGAAAAATAGCGGAATGCTCGCTGTCAACCGGCAGCAAACGAACCCCCGCTTTTTTAGCTTCACTTATGACCAAATGACCTGCCGTTACCAAAGTCTCCTTGTTGGCGATAGCAATATCTTTTTTAGCCTTTATCGCTTGAAGCGTCGGATAAAGGCCCACGCTTCCGATGACGGCATTGACCAATATTGTCGCCTGATCATATACAGCAACAGCAGACAGTCCCTCATCGCCATACATGAACTCGATATCTTTGCGGCTGAAGAATTCACTTTTCAAAACATGATAATCTTCTTCCGTCTGGACCGAAACTAGTTTCGGTTCAAACTCTTGTATATAAGTCCTGACCAATTCTATATTCTTTCCAGCAGAAAGAGCCACTATCTTGAATTGGTCAGGATGTGACCTCACCACATCCGCTGTTTGTTGACCAATCGAACCTGTCGCGCCCAAAAGGCTGATGTTTTTCAAATTGCTCATCTCCTAATTCATATAACACTGCCTATTTTTATATTATAAAACATGCAATAAATGCAAAATCGGTAAAATGAATATCAAGCTATCAAGCCTGTCCAAAATTCCGCCATGTCCCGGGAGAAGATTGCCGGAATCCTTAACCCCATAATGACGTTTATACGCCGATTGGACGAGATCCCCCAATTGGCCGAATACCCCAATGATTAATGAAATCAATAATAATTGTAATAACGTGTAGTCAAGACTCGAGAAGATGTAAAATAGCACACCCACTACCATCGCAGAAAATAATCCGCCGATAAATCCTTCCACAGTCTTGTTTGGACTTATTTCTGGCCATAGCTTCCTTTTACCAAGTGATTTACCTATGAAGTAAGCTCCGGAGTCGGTTGCCCAAATCGTGAATAGGGTAAGCAAGATATAAATCAGACCCAGTCCTAAAGAGTCACGTGTTTCAAATAGGAAGTAGAAACCCATTCCCAAGTATAAGATTGAAATCACTAAAAAGCCTGCGTCATCAAAAGTAAAACGGTTTTTAGAAACAACTGTATAAAGTAACAGCAGCAAAACCCCGATTAAGAAGACTTGCACTTTATCGTAATTTATTTCTGCTAAAAAAGCGGTATGTTCATTAGGCAATAAAAGTACCCACAATAATATATGAGAAAGTAACGCCTCAAAAGATACAACGCGTAAATTTTTCATTTTCATCAGTTCATACAAACCAATGGACCCTAACAGATAAACTGTCAGTAAAAAGGGAACTCCCCCTAAAATGACTAGTGGAATGAAGATAGCGGCAACTACGACCGCCGTAATAATTCGTTGTTTCATTATTCCATTTTCCTCGCCTTCTAAATTAAACGCCACCGAATCTTCGTGAACGTTTTTGATACTCCTCAACTGCCTGCAATAAATGCCCCTCACTAAAATCCGGCCATAGCACCTCAGTAAACCACATCTCAGTATAAGCCGCCTGCCAAAGCATGAAATTACTCAAACGGATTTCACCACTTGTACGGATCAGTAAATCAGGATCCGACAAATGTTTGGTCATCAGGTAACTGGATATAATTTCCTCTGTTGCATTTTCCTTTATTATACCATTCTTAACATCTTGAATAATGCTATTCACTGCAGATACAATCTCCCCACGGCTTCCATAGTTCAGGGCAAAATTCAGAATCATCCCATCATTATCCTTCGTGTCTTCCATTGCCCGTTTAACGGCATTTTGAGTATGTGAGGGAATGAGTGACAGGTCCCCGATCGTTTCAACTCTTACATTTTCAGAAATGAGCTCGGGTAAAAATGTCCCAAGAAATTCCTGGGGAAGCTTCATCAAAAAGTCGACTTCACTTTTCGGGCGTTTCCAATTTTCAGTGGAAAACGCATAGACTGTCAAAGTTTTGACCCCTAATTTATTGGCAACTTTCGTAATTTTACGAACGGTTTTCATTCCTTCATGATGACCTGCCACACGTGGCAATGCACGCTTTTTGGCCCAGCGGCCGTTTCCATCCATAATGATGGCGATATGCTGAGGAACATCAAACTGTTTAATATGCTGAATCCTATTAGTTACATCGGAAGAAGCATCTTTTTTAACGAAACGCTTCCATAGTGAATACATATGTTAGTCCCCCATCAGGTTGTACTTATCTCTCTACAAAGGCAAAGTTAACGTGCACTATGTATATCAAGCTTTCTGCCGCTTAAAAAGAATCTATATCATAATATCAAAAAAAAACTGGTTCTCATATTATTATTATGAAAATTATTTCTTCATTAGAAGCTAGAAAGGGAGAAATCATTACTTCTTTTTTTCTAAAACCGGTTATGATTACCGTGAAAAATGCAAAAAAAGGACCACCTCCAACGTTTGCATGCTACATACTAACTCAAGGAGTAATCATTATCGGAGAAACCTTATTATAACAGTTTTCTCTTTTAAGCACACCTATATGTTAGAATCAAGACATGACCCAGTATGGATTCGGCCCTCTTTATTTAATCAATTCTTTAAGTAAAATTATACTTCCAAAATTTCTTTTTCTTTATCTTTTGTAATATCATCGATTTTCGTGATATTGCCATCTGTCATCTTTTGGATGTCATCAGCATAGCCACGTAAGTCATCTTCAGTGATTTCACCATTTTTTTCAAGCTTTTTCAAATCATCATTAGCATCGCGACGCACATTACGGACAGCTATTTTCGCTTCTTCCGCTTCTTTTTTAACAACTTTCACAAGTTCTTTTCTGCGTTCTTCAGTTAACGCGGGGATGGCTATCCTGATGATTGAACCATCATTAGAAGGATTCAAGCCTAAGTCTGATTTCAAAATCGCCTTTTCGATTTCACCCAATACCGTTTTATCATATGGTTGAATGACTAAAAGCCTAGCTTCCGGGACAGAAATACCAGCCACCTGATTAACCGGTGTCGGCGAACCATAATAATCAATCGAGATTTTATCAAGCAATGAGGCATTTGCCCTTCCGGCACGGATGCTGGCTAATTCACGTGTATACGCTCCAATGGCTTTTTCCATTTTCGTTTTCGCATTCGAAATAACTTGTTTCGGCATCTTTTATTTCCCCCTTACAATAGTTCCAAGCGTTTCGCCTAGTACGGCCCGTTTAATATTACCTTTTTCCATAATCGAGAAGACGATCAATGGAATATCATTGTCCATGCATAGTGAGGACGCGGTCGAATCCATTACTTCTAAGCCTTCTTTAATCACATCAAGATAGGAAAGCGTATCATACTTCACTGCATTTTTGTCCTTAACCGGATCTGCATTGTATACGCCATCCACATTATTCTTCGCCATCAAGATGACATCAGCTTCAATTTCAGCAGCACGCAGGGCGGCAGTGGTATCCGTTGAGAAGTATGGATTACCTGTACCAGCTGCAAAAATCACCACTCTCTTTTTCTCTAGATGCCTGATTGCACGTCGTCTAATGTATGGTTCTGCAACTTGTCTCATCTCGATGGAAGTTTGTACACGCGTTTCAATTCCAAGCTGATCAAGGCTGTCTTGTAACGCCAATGAGTTCATGACTGTAGCCAGCATCCCCATATAATCGGCATTAGCACGATCCATGCCCATTTCGCTGCCTATTTTGCCGCGCCAAATGTTTCCGCCGCCAACCACAACAGCCACTTCCACATCAAGCTCAGCCACTTCCTTGACTTGTTCAGCAATAGATTTAATTACTGCAGGGTTAATTCCAAATCCTTCTTCACCGGCTAATGCTTCGCCACTTAATTTTAGAACTACACGTTTATATTTAGCGTTACTCATGAGAACCTCCAACTATGTAATCTTTTCATTCGTTCATCATGCTTTCTTGCAATATTACCAAAAATTCATGACATTTCAAAAAATAGGGAACACCAGAGTGTTCCCTATTATTAATTATCTGACAATTAGTCTTTTTTAACTTGGTTCATTACTTCTTCAGCAAAGTTTTCTTGACGTTTTTCAAGACCTTCCCCTACTTCATAACGAACGAATGATTGGATTTTTCCGCCTTTTGATTCAACGAATTGTCCCACTTTTTGATCAGGGTTTTTAACGAAAGCTTGTTCGTTCACACAGATTTCTTCGTAGAATTTATTGATACGTCCTTCAACCATTTTTGCAACGATTTTTTCTGGTTTACCTTCGTTAAGCGCTTGTTGAGTAAGAACTTCGCGTTCGCGATCTAATTCACTAGCATCGACTTGGTCACGAGAGATATATTTAGGGTTAATTGCAGCGATGTGCATTGAAACGCCTTTTGCTGCATCTTCGTCAGTTGTACCTTCAAGAACTGATAGTACGCTGATACGTCCACCCATGTGAAGGTATGCACCAAATGCGTCGTTATCTGTTTTAGTAACAACTTGGAAACGGCGAAGAGTTAATTTTTCTCCGATTTTAGCAACTGCAGCATTGATATGATCTGCAACTTTTTCTCCATTTTCCATTGTTTGTTCAAGAGCAACTTCAACGCTTTCAGGTTTGTTAGCAAGAAGGAATGAAGCCAAGTCTTTAACAAGTGTTTGGAATCCTTCGTTTTTTGCAACGAAATCTGTTTCTGAGTTCACTTCAAGAATAACCGCTTGGTTTCCTTCTACAACGATTGAAGTTAAACCTTCAGCAGCAATACGGTCGCCTTTGTTAGCAGCTTTTGCAATTCCTTTTTCACGTAGGAAATCGATTGCCTTTTCCATATCGCCTTCTGTTTGTACAAGTGCCTTTTTACAGTCCATCATACCGGCACCAGTTTTTTCACGCAATTCTTTAACTAATTGTGCAGTGATTGCCATAATATATATCCTCCTCAAATTAAATGCAGTTTATTCAATCTTTACCCATTTTTACCAAAAAATACTTGTTATCATCAAAGAAAATAACGAGCAAAGGCAATATTCCAGAAAAGCCATCCACTTAGTCAGTCAATTTGACGGAACTAAATACTTAATGATTTCTTTTCCTTAAAAATCGACTATACCTTTTAAAAAACATTCCGTACAGTGATTTATGTACGCTTATTTAGTGCAAAAAAAAGGGATAAAAGGCATTATCCTCTTATCACCTTTTTTCTTACTGAATAAGCAACCTTTTTTGCTTATTAAGCAGTAGTTGTTTCAGTTGCTGTTTCTTCGCCTTGTTTAGCTTCTAAGATAGCATCTGCCATTTTACCTGTTAATAATTTAACAGCACGGATTGCATCGTCATTCGCAGGAATAACTACATCGATTTCATCCGGATCACAGTTTGTATCAACGATACCTACAAGTGGAATGTGTAATTTGTGTGCTTCCGCAACAGCAATACGCTCTTTGCGAGGGTCGATAACGAAGATCGCATCTGGAAGAGTCTTCATATCTTTAATTCCGCCTAAGAATTTTTCTAAGCGATCCCATTCTTTTTTAAGTTGGATAACTTCTTTTTTAGGAAGGACTTCGAAAGTTCCGTTTGCTTCCATTTTTTCGATATCTTTAAGACGAGTAATACGTTTTTGGATTGTTTCAAAGTTTGTTAAAGTTCCACCTAACCAACGTTGGTTTACATAGTACATACCAGAACGGATAGCTTCTTCTTTAACAGATTCTTGAGCTTGTTTTTTAGTACCAACGAAAAGAACAGTTCCACCGTTAGCAGCTAGTTCTTTCACGAAGTTATAAGCTTCTTCAACCTTTTTAACTGTTTTTTGAAGGTCGATGATGTAGATGCCGTTACGCTCAGTGAAGATATATTTCTTCATTTTCGGGTTCCAGCGACGTGTTTGGTGTCCGAAATGCACACCAGCTTCAAGCAATTGTTTCATAGAAATGACTGACATTTTAGTTCCTCCTAAATGGTTTTGTTTTTCCTCCGCACCGATCATTTTCATACAGAAACTGTCGAAACAGCACCATCTGCAAGAATCACGGGGCGTGTGTATTAACACCATTTCATAATATACCATAATGATTCTTCTCAATCAAGTAATATCTATCTATTCATGCGAAACTTTAGTAATAGCTCTATTTCCGTTTGACCGCGACCTAGCCTTTTGGCGATTTCTTCAATTGAATGACCTTGATCAGCTAACATATCTACTTGTTCATTTAATGAATGTTCATTTACCGAGGCCTGTAACATGTCCGCAAATTCTTTACCCGTCGCCTTCCCCTCGTTCGGAAGGGTGGTGGCAGCTGATGAAAGTTCCAATTTGTCCTCAACTATTACGGGTAAAGCATTATCCTCATCGTCTTCAGTCATTATTTTGTAAGCGTTGGTCGCCTGCTTTTTAGTCGCGGCACTTCTTCCCTCTTTATACTCTTTCAGCATGTTTTGTTCTTGTTTTACTTCTTTATCTTCCATGGTTTCTCTAATTGCGCCATGTTCTTTTATTTTTTGATCATGCTCGGAATCCATTGCAACCGAATTGGTGAATGCCTTTACCAATATCTCGTTGTCCTGTTTCATCTCAATCAAAAAACCAGACAAAAGTTGTTCCATTTCATCAATTATGGCTTTTTGGTCTTTTTCCACCTTACTTAAACGGTTTTGCCGAAGATATAAAACGATGATGGCGAAAATGGTGAATATATTTAATACAAACAACAGAAACATAAAAAATACTGACATGTTGCCTCCTAATTAACCGGAATAGTCAATCCAGTTTCCTTTATACGGATGGGGATCATTTTTCAATGTTGTTTTTTGGGGGATTTCTTTCTGTTTATATTTTTTTTGAGACTGTCCCTTGTCTGCATTTCTTTCTTTTTCATAGGCTGTTTTCACATACTTTGTTGCTATTTACCAGGTATTGAGTTGTGGTTGATTTCCCCTCCAGATGCTCGCTTTCCGCGGGGCGGGCGGTGAGCCTCCTCGGCGTAAACGCCTGTGGGGTCTCACCTGTCCCGCTGCTCCCGCAGGAGTCTCGCACTTCCGCTCCAATCAACCTTAAATAGTTTCGTTTTAAAAACAACAATCTTTACGAAAAGAGCCTTTTCATAAAAATGGGCCGGAAGCTTTCGTTCTTCACCTACAACGGTCCTTTGTTTTCGTTCTGAATCCTTTTGGACTTGATGGGCAGCATGATCTTGTTGGATTAAATTCTTTTGTTGATTTTGCTCTTGGATTTTCCCTGCATCCTGTGTTCGTGGGATTGCAATTTGCATCTCAATCGCTTTTAAACTCATATGGAAACCGCCTTTCCATTTCCAATAACCAGACAAAACCGAGCTGAAAGTGAGTTCTCATTGGACTTCTTAATAATATTTATGATTACCTTACGGAGTAAGGGACACTTGAACTGCTCTTCGTGACCAAGTTCAGTTCGAAATTCTGTGATTTCGAAACATTTATTGAAGTGATGGGTTCCTAAGTCCTTTCAGGGCTGCCCCTGACTTTAAAGAAGGCATTTTTCGTTCAACCGGATCTATGATCAACAGGATGCATCTCTGGCTCCATTCCCTTTTCAAACAAAATATGATTAATTCTTTTAATTTTGCATCGAGTTTCTTAATTTATATATCGCTTTCGAGTGAATCTGGGATATCCGAGACGTAGATAGGCTCATCACTTGTCCGATTTCGGTTAATGTCAGTTCTTCTTTATAAAAAAGTTGTAAAACCAACTGTTCTTTTTCATTAAGCGTTTCTATGACTTTGGCTAATTCCACATACAGTTCTTCCCTTAAAACATGTTCCTCAGGTAAATCCGCCTTTTCATCTTTAATATGAAAATTCGTGCTTTCTTTGTCGTCTTGTTCTTGGGGATTTTCATCCATCGAAAGTACATTGGCAAAGAAATTCCCATTTAACGCAGCATATACTTCATCTTCCGGAATATTCAATTCCGCAGCAATCTCGTTTGGAGAAAGGTTTCTCATATATCGCTGTTCTAGCTTTTCTATTGCAGATTCAATTTTCTTGGCTTTATCTCTTGCACTCCGTGGAAGCCAATCCTCTTTTCTTAATCCATCTAAAATAGCACCACGAATTCTAAATGAAGCATATGTATCAAATTTCAGGTCACGCTTCGTCTCAAAACGTTCCAGGGCATCGAATAATCCCATCATCCCTAAACTCCTTATATCATCCCGGCTCACATTTTTAGGAAGGCTTACTGAAATGCGTTGAACATGATACGATACGAGAGGGGTGTATTTCTTAACTAAAATGTCCCCGGCTTGCGGATCCCTGCAATCAACCCAATTTTCCCAATATATCTGCTCTTCTTCGATGGTCAGACGAGACATTGGACATCCTCCTTACATTATAAACGTCTTGTGATCAAAATTACTCTTAAAGGCATAAATGCAACAATAATTTGATTGCAAGTGTACCTGTCATATTTTCAGCTGTTCTTTTTAAGTAAAGCCTAATCGTTACTATATGTTTTTTGTCCCTTTATTAGCGGTCCGTATATTCAGTAAACAATCGTTCAAATTGAACTCGATCGTTCTACCGCTATTACCGCCTATATCTTCTGCAACGACTTGAATGCGCAAGTCAGATAACTCTTTCCGGACAGCATCCACATTTCGGGGTCCTATTCTCATTAAATCTCCTCCAGAAGCAAATTGAAACATTTGCGCACCACCAGCCAACTTCGCTTTTAGGAATCGAATTCTTGCTCCTTCATTTACTAAAAGCTGCACTAATTCCTTTATCGCCGTATCAGCAAATTTGGCAGCGTTGATCTGTCCTGATTTAGCGAGTGAAGAGTCAGGCAGCATAATGTGAGCCAAACCGGCAATCCCCTTTTTTTGGTCATATACCACAACACCAACACATGACCCCAGCCCTGAAGTGCGAATCGAATATGGAGGTTTTATAATATTCATATCCGCTATTCCAACCTTCACAACCTTGACCTTTATCAATTCAGTCATTAAGTGACACTCCTAAAGCGGAAAAAATGGTATCAAAAAATCCGGGATCAGGTAAAAGAAAGAAATGACCGTCAATGGATTCAGCAAAATGCTGATCTTTTTCAAGTACAGTATCAATGACAATGGCTGCGTCACTTACTTGAGATAATTCCAATAAACCATAACTGATTGTGGCCCCTACCATATCAATGCTCAATGACGGTACGGATGGATAGATATTCAATCGAGTGAAATCGGAAAGTGAAGAAAGATAGGATCCAGATAAAATATTCCCTAATTCCAAAAGGCAGGAGAGTGCCAATTCGGTATAGGGCGTGGAATCTATCAAAAAGGTTCCATCACCAGTCATTTGACGAATCAAGTATTGGGCTACAGGAAGTGAAAGGATAAAAAACATACTCCCGGAAGCATCTCCTTCTATTCTAAGGAAAACGCTGGCAACGACGTGATCGGCCCCGCCAGCCATTTCCATCATTTCATCAAAGGAAACGACCCGAGCATTTGGAACATTCATATCAATTTTCCTATTAAGGATGGCAGAAAGAGCTGTTGCTGCGTTGCCTGCACCTATATTGCCAATTTCCTTCAAAATATCGAGTTGAAGAGGATTGATTTTCTCAATGAACGACATGTGATTATCCTTCTTTTAACATATTTTCAGTCACTTCTAGACTTAAAGCCTTTTCCAAATTAATCAGGACGAGCAGACGCTTTTCAATTTTAGCCACTCCGCTTATGTATTCTGATGCTAAATGTCCCACAACTTCAGGCTGCGGCTCGATACTATCCACCGGAATATCCAAAACATCATTGGCAGAGTCCACTATCAACCCAACTTCCATATCATCCAAAATGACGATGATGATCCTTGTTGATTCATCATAAGCCACCTCTTCGAAACCAAAACGTACCCGTAAATCAATGATTGGAGTGATAACACCCCTTAAATTTATGACTCCCTTAACAAACTGAACAGCCTTTGGAACTCTGGTAATATGCAGAAGCTTTTCGATACCTCTGACCTTTTCCACCGGAATGGCATATTCTTTATCCTTAATTTGAAAAACGATTACTTTCATATCCTGCGACATCCGTTCCCCTCCTTTAAAAAACTTCATGATGACAGGTATAACCTTAATGAGAACTTGAATGCGGTACGGGCGAGCAAACGTCCCATTACCTTGCCCTCTTCATCTATTTATTCAATGAATCAATGTGTTGCAATCTATGATTAAAGCAACTTGTCCATCTCCAAGAATCGTTGCCCCCGATATTGCAAATGCACTTGTTAAATAATTCCCCAGTGATTTCAATACAATTTCCAGCTGCCCGATAAATGAATCAACGACTAACCCAGCTAATTTATCTCCTTTTCTTACAATGACCACAGAGAGAAACTCTTCTTCTTTCTGACTGATAGGCACTTCAAAAATATCTTTCAGGAACAGAAGTGGCAGCACCTTCCCCCTGAAGTCAATAACTTGTTGATCATGGGCATTCATGATATCTTCTTTTTTTATGATCGCTGTTTCTATAATGGATGACAGCGGTATGGCATATTTTTCGTTTTGGATTGCAACCAGCATGACAGAAATAATAGACAATGTAAGTGGAAGCTGAATAAGGAAAATGGACCCTTCGTTCTCCCTGGAATCAATCGTGACGGATCCACCGAGAGACTCAATAGTATTTTTAACTACATCCAGACCCACACCGCGCCCCGATACATCCGAAATGGTTTCCGCTGTTGAGAAACCAGAAGCGAATATCAATTCATAGATTTGCTTATCCGTTAGAGTGGCAGCAGTTTCCTTAGTTAATATCCCATTGGAAAGCGCCTTGTTCAAGACTCGCTCTTTATTGATGCCTGCACCATCATCATCGATTTCAATGAAGACATGATTGCCGCTGTGATATGCTTTTAATAGGATTTTACCTTCTTCATTCTTCCCTTTCGCCAACCGTTCTTCAGGCGTTTCAACTCCATGGTCCATGGCGTTTCTTAATAAATGGACGAGAGGATCACCGATTTCATCAATGACTGTACGATCAAGTTCCGTTTCAGCTCCGATGATTTCCAAATCGACTTTCTTGTTTAAATCCCTTGCTAATTGACGAACCATTTTAGGAAAACGATTGAATACAGTTTCCACGGGAACCATCCGCATATTCAATACGATTGTTTGTAAATCACTTGTTATACGGGACATTCTTTCAACTGTTTCATGCAATTCTTGATTATCCAAATCACTAGAAATTTGATCAAGCCTGCCTCTATCGATTACAAGTTCCTCGAATAAATTCATTAATATATCAAGCCGCTCAATGTTCACCCGAATGGTCTTGCTTGATGCCGGCTTAAAGGATGCCTGTTTTTTCTTCTCATTATTAACAGTTGGGAGCTTTGCATTGGTTGTCTCTTTTTCCTGAACTTCAGCAACTTTATCCTCTTTAGCATTGGCGGTATGTCGCAAGCCTTCAAGATCAATGTCATTTATAACAACGTGACCCACTTCTGAAACCTTCATGATTTTTTTCTTTATCTCTTCAATCGATTCTTTTGATATCATCGTGACTATAAATTGCTGATCGAACTGCTCTTCTTCCAAAACTTCAACAGGTGGGTGTGACTTGATTATTTCACCTGATTTTTCAAGCACCTCAAATACCATAAATACCCGGGCAGCTTTTAAAAGACAGTCTTCACGCAAAGCTATCGAAATTTCAAAGCTGTTGAAGCCTTGATCTTTGGACTGCTGAAGCACTGTCCATTCAAATTCATCATACTGTCCCGCAGCCATTTCCTCCTTTTCAAGAACGACAGAAGCTGCTGCAATCTCTGCACTGGATGAAGAAACCAACGACTCTCCTTTTTCAATTAATTCCAGCTGGTGAACAACCCTCTTCACATCTCTCTTTCCATCTCCACCTTCAGCAATGGACATGACCATCGCTTCTAAATCATCAACCGCTAAAAATATCACATCAAACAATTCAGGCGTAAGGATGATTTGACTGTTTCGGATCGAATCCAAAACATTCTCCATTTTATGAGTTAAATTAGCTAAGTCCTCATATCCCATAGTTGCCGACATCCCTTTTAGGGTATGGGCTGAACGAAAGATTTCGTTCACAATCGAGAGGTCTTCCGGGTTCTTTTCGAGTACCAGCAACTGTTCGCTGCACGTTTGAAGATGTTCTTTACTTTCCTCTATAAATACCTCTAGATACTGGTTCATATCCATACAAACTCCACCTCCATATGTTAACAAAAGCTTATTATCGTTTTAGCTATTTTTTCTACATCCTCTATGCAATCTATTAAATTGGTTTTGATTGCCGCTTTCGGCATACCAAAAATGATTGATGTCTCCTGTGATTCGGCTATAGCTTTTAAAGGACCCCTTTGCTTCAGCTTAATAAGCCCCGCCGCCCCATCCATGCCCATCCCGGTCATGATAACGGCTATTTTCGCAAGATCCTTCATTTCACTTACCGATTCAAATAGCACATCAACCGACGGCCGATGTCCATTTCGCAATTCGGATTGATCCAAAAGGACTGCCAAGCTCATTCCGACTTTTTTCACTTTTAAGTGAAAACCTCCAGGTGCGATGTAGGCGACACCTTTTTGTATCAGTTCACCCTCTTCTGCTTCCTTCACTTTAATCTTGCATAATGAATTCAGGCGTGCTGCCAAAGACTTTGTAAAACCGGGGGGCATGTGCTGGACAATGAGTATGGACGCATCAATATCTAGTGGGAGTTCTGTCAAGACGGTCTGAAGCGCTTTTGGACCTCCAGTAGATGTACCAATGACTATTATCTTCCTGTTCCTATAGGACCATGTTTTATTATTTTTTTCTTTTTTTGTCGATACTATTGAATCTATTTTACTATATTTTCCCCAAAATGATGGGCTTATCTCCATATTCAACGCATTTTTTTGTAGTTTGTGAACATTTGCCCTGCTGGCAGCCATAACTTTTTCAAGGAGTTCTGTCTTAATTTTATGTAAATCCAATGAAATGGCACCTGTTGGTTTAGCTACAAAGTCAAAAGCTCCACTGTCCATGGCAGCAAATGTATTTTCCGTTCCTTCTTTCGTTGTGCTCGATAACATGACTACAGCGGTTGGACATTCATTCATGATCCGGTTTAATGCTTCCAATCCGTCCATAACCGGCATTTCTACATCCAAAGTCACGACATCGGGTTTTAAAGCCTTTATTTTATCTAAAGCATCTCTTCCATTCCTGGCAGTCCCGATGACTTCAACTCTGCTATCTTCTGTTAAAAACTCTGAAATTAACTTTCTCATAAACGCAGAATCATCCACTATCAGCACTTTTACGATATCCATGAAAGGAGACCTACTTTCCAAGAAAATATCTCTTCATATTTCGGAGGAAATGGCTTCTTTGCAAAGTCAATTCTCCCCCAAATGAATGATTTGCATATCTCGACGCAATGTCCATAATAGCTTTGGAAACATCTGCTTCAGAATCGAAAAGAATGAAGGGCATTTGTTTGGTAACAGATTTTGATACTATTCCATCGTTTGGTAAGTACCCTAGAGCAACTGTTTCCAGACCCAAAAATTTCACTAGTGCATTTTGGAGCCGCTTAATCGCTTCTTTGCCGTCCTTACTCGTGAAAACCCTATTGCAAACAAGGAACAACGGAACCTCTTTATTTACTGAATTAATATATTTCATTGCGGAGTATGCATCCATGATAGAAGTAGGTTCAGGCGTCGTGATAACGACTAATTCATCCACACATAACATGAATTTCATAGAATCCTGAGTAATACCTGCTCCCATGTCAAATAAAATATAATCGTAGTTCGCCAACAATAAACTGAATTCTTCATTAAAACGGGTATACTTATCTTCATCAAGTGAAAAGAGATTCGTCAGTCCCGTTCCGCCGTTAATGATTGAAATATTCCCCGGTCCTGCTGTGATGATATCTTTTAAACTACAATCATTTTCAAAGAAATCAATAATACTGTAGGGGGAGTGTTCCCCAATCAAAATATCTATATTCCCCATACCAATATCCATGTCGAACAACAGGATCTTTTTCCCCCTCTGGGATAAGGCAATGGAAAAATTCAAGGAAAAGTTTGATTTTCCCACTCCTCCTTTACCGCTTAAAACGGCAATCGTCCTGGCCATTGATTGATTATGGCGGGCTTCCAATCTTCTCCGTAAGTTCTCAGCTTGATCTTTCATATTTTTTAGCCCCAAAAGCCATTTTCAATAGCTGTGATGATGTAGCTATTTCCATATCGTCTGGCACATTCTGTCCATCTGTTATATAAGCGGCTCCTACTTTATGAGAGTGTATAAAATTGAATATCGCCCCGAAAGTGGAGGTTTCGTCCGCTTTTGTAAAAATGACCTGTTTAATCGGTATGGTAGCAAACTGTCGATAAATATCTTCCATATCCTTTTGTTTTGAGGTTAATGACAACACTAAATAGGTTTCCATCTCATCTGTAAAATGAATAATTTCATTAAGATCCTTGACGTATTGAGGGTTACGGAAATTCCTCCCGGCCGTATCTATAAAAACATAATCATAATGGGAGAAACGTTCAGTCGCCCTTTTGAAATCCTCCAAATTATAAGCGACTTCGATCGGAACGTTCAAAATCTTCGCATATGTCTTAAGCTGATCTATTGCAGCAATCCTGTAAGTATCCGTCGTAATGAATGCCACCTTCTTATCATGATTCAACATGGTTTCCGCAGCTACTTTTGCTAAGGTCGTTGTCTTTCCCACACCTGTTGGACCAACAATATTAATATATTTTTTTTGGAGCCCGGGTTTTCCGTTTTCAACCTTTTCCAAAATACCGAACATGGCTTCCTCCAACCAAACTTGAATCTCTTCATCCGTTGATTGTTGTTTGTAAACGAACCATTTCTCAAGTAGTACATCCATGATTTGGGACCGAAGTGATATATCTACTTCTTGCTCCATTAAGTAATCGTGGATTTTCTGCAATTTCCCCGGATATTCTCTACCAGGTGAATAGATTTGTATACTCTTGATCATATCTTTCAAACCTTCTATTTCTTTTAATAAATCGGCACTTTCCTTATTGCCCTCATTAATATGACTTGCCATTTTCGGCTTCGATGGCAACTTCTTCGATTTCTGTTTCACTATCGTTTCGATAGGCTGGGAAACCGGATCTATGGCTGCAATGACTTCAATACTCCTCTTTTTGAATAATCCTAGGAAACCGCCATTATACACAGCCTTTGAACTTAAGATGACCGCATCACTGCCTAGTTCCCCCCTTATTCGCTTCATCGCCTCGTTCATTGATGGTGCCAAATATTTTTTTACATTCAATCGATATTCACCACCCCTACACTTTGTACTTCTACATTCGATTCTAGTTCATTGTATGAAAGAATCGGTACATTTGGAAAATAACGTTCAGTTAATTGCCTGGCATACATCCTTACCGCAGGAGAGCATAGTAAGATCGGTTGGTGATCCATTAACGTCAGCTCTTCCAATTTGGCTGCAATCGCCTCCAATATGGATTGCGATATAGTTGGATCCAATGATAAAAAGTTACCATGCTCGGTTTGCTGTACACCATCGGCAATGGTCTTTTCCACTTTCCCCGATAATGTTATGACTTTAATTCTATTTTCATCCGCAATAAAAGAATTCGTTATCTGTCTGGCTAAATTCTGCCTTACATATTCAGTCAGCAAATCTGTGTCAGTCGACAACTTTCCATAATCAGCAAGTGTTTCGAAAATGACCGGTAAGTTCCTTATAGAAACTTTTTCCTTCAATAATTTTGCCAATACCTTTTGAACATCACCTATAGACAAGGGATTCGGAGTGACTTCCTCTACTAGTATAGGTGAGGATTCATGGAGATGATCGATTAATTGTTTCGTTTCCTGCCTGCCCAATAGTTCCTGTGCATTGGCCTTTATGACTTCCGTCATGTGTGTGGATACTACACTTGGCGGGTCTACTACCGTATAACCCATCATCTCCGCATGTTCTTTCATATCATCCGTGATCCATTTGGCTGGTAAACCGAAGGATGGTTCTATCGTATCGATTCCTTCTATTGACTCATCCTCGTTCCCTGGACTCATGGCCAAGAAATGATTAAGGAGCAACTCCCCCTTTGCCATGACACTTCCTTTAATTTTCAGCCGATACTCATTAGGATTCAACTGAATGTTATCACGTATTCTGACGACAGGAATCACGAGCCCCAATTCAATTGCAAGCTGCCTGCGAATCATGACGACCCGGTCCAGCAGGTCCCCGCCTTGGTTGGCATCCGCAAGTGGAATCAATCCATATCCAAACTCAAATTCGATCGGGTCGACATTTAAAAGGTTAACGACGCTTTCTGGACTTTTCATTTCATCCGTTTCCAGCACTTCTTCCATTTCTTGTATTTCACTTTCGTCCTGCTGTGGTATCCTTGAAATCGTATAACCTCCAACGACTAATAAAGCAGCAATCGGCATGGTGAATAAGTCGGAAATGGGAGTGAATAATCCTAAAAGGAAAATGGTCGCTGCTGTCAGGTAAAGCATTTTAGGAAATTGAAATAACTGTTCAACAATATCCGCTCCGAGGTTTCCATTTGAGGCAGCCCGGGTTACGACGATTCCCGTAGCTGTGGAAATCAATAAGGCAGGTATCTGACTTACGATACCGTCACCAACCGATAACATAGAAAAATGTACGGCGGACTCTCCAAAACTCATGTCCAATTGCATGATGCCAATGATCATACCAAAAATCAAGTTAATGATGACAATGATGATTCCTGCTATGGCGTCACCTTTAACAAACTTACTCGCTCCATCCATGGATCCATAAAAGTCTGCTTCATTACTTATTTTTTCCCTTCTGGCACGTGCTTCGTTTTCGGAGATCATCCCAGCATTTAAATCTGCATCAATGGCCATCTGTTTCCCTGGCATCGCATCCAGCGTAAATCTTGCAGCAACCTCCGAGACCCGTTCGGATCCTTTCGTGATGACGATGAAATTGATGATGACCAAAATGATGAATACAACTAATCCAACAAGCACGTTTCCTCCGACTACAAACGAACCAAAGGTTTCTACAACTCCACCAGCATCACCATAGGTCAAAATGGCACGAGTCGTCGAAACGTTCAACCCCAGCCTGAACAATGTAAATAAAAGGAGCAAGGAAGGAAAGATTGAAAATTCGAGAGGTTCTTTCATATTCATCGTAGTCAATAGAACCAGCAGCGCAAGAGAGATATTTAAAAGGAGTAAAATACTTAACAACCATGTTGGCAATGGAATGACCAACATGGCAACGATCATAATGACGCTCGAAATAACAACTAAATCTCTTGCTCGCATGTTTTTTCTCTCCTAACTAGCGGGTTACCCTGTTACTTCTTTACAGCTTACCTTTGGTTTTATATACAAAGGCTAATATTTCAGCGACCGCCTTAAAGAACTCCTCAGGTATCGCTTGACCTAATTCAGCTTGATCATATAAAGACCTGGCCAAAGGCCGATTTTCTACCATGATCACATCATTTTCTTTAGCAATGAATTTAATTTTCTGAGCGACAAAATCAACGCCTTTTGCCACTACATACGGAGCCTCTGCCTTATCTTCATCATATTTTAGAGCAATTGCAAAATGCGTCGGGTTAGTGATGACGACATCCGCATTGGGAATTTCCTGCATCATTCTTTGAGCGGCCATCTGCCTTTGCTTTTGCTTAATCTTGGATTTGATAAGCGGGTCCCCTTCGGAATTTTTATATTCATCCTTAATATCCTGTTTGGACATACGGATGTTTTTTTCAAAGTCATATTTTTGATACAAATAGTCTAATAGAGCAATGAACAATAAAGCCACGGCAGCATAAAATCCTGCTTTAATCGTAATATCCGCCAATGTTGCCATCGCTGCTTCCACAGAAATCTGTGATAACATCATAATCTCGCCCATGCGCTGCCATAGTACATAAAAGGCAACAAAACCAACAAAAGATATTTTGAGAATGGATTTTAATAATTCAACAATGGCCCGCATTGAAAAAATACGTTTGAACCCTTTAATGGGATCCAATTTTTCAAGTTTAAACTGAATGGATTCAGTCGAAAACAAAAAACCAATTTGCATGACATTAGCCAATACCCCAGCCACTATCGCGGCAGCAAAAACGGGTCCAAGGACGAGACCCATCTCCTTTAAAACCTCAATCATGATAATTTGTACATTCTCCTCGCTGAATCCAGTCAATGTAAAATGTTGCAGATATTCTTTCATTAGACCCAGCAAATGATTATACATGTACGGCCCCATCAGCAATAGCACTGAAAACACTGCAATTAAATTCACAGAGGTATTTACATCCTGACTCTTTGCCACCTGACCCTTTTTCTTCGAATCCTGACGTTTTTTTGGAGTCGCCTTTTCGGTCTTCTCACCAGCGAAAAACTGTAAATCCAGCTGAAACCTCTCCATATCAAACGCCTCCCATCAACTGCATTAGATGACGCATCGTCAAAAGCAAAAAATTGAAAAGTTGGGTGACAGCCGTCATCATCATCCCCATCACCAGTACTATAACCGCTAACCCGGCTATGATTTTCACTGGAATTCCGACCACGAACACATTTAATTGAGGGACTGTCCTAGCAAGGATTCCTAGCGTGACATCCACTAAGAAAATACTTCCCACTACTGGTATGGACATTTGAAAAGCAATCATGAAAGCTTTACTGAATGCTTTCGCCAAATATTCCATTAGTGTATGATCTCCGAATGGCACAAATAATTGGTCAATCGGGATGAACTGATAGCTATAAAAGATTCCATCCAAAAGCAAATGATGGCCGTTAGTACTCAATAGGAATAATAAGGCGATTGTATAAAGGTATTGTCCCATCAACGGGCTTTGAGCCCCAGTTTGGGGATCGATGACATTGGCAATTGAAAAGCCCATTTGAAAATCAATCAATCCACCAGCGATTTGAACGGCCGATAAAATCATATAGGCTGCAAACCCAATGAAAAGCCCAACAAGCGCTTCCTTTATGATTAATAAATAAAATGTGACATCCAAGTCCAGAACCGGGGCTTCAATGGTATAGTACATGATCCAGGCAAGGAAGATTCCTAGCCCCACTCGATGTTGTACCGGTATAGAACGGTAAGAAAAAATCGGCATGGCCACGAAAAACGTAGTGACCCTTACTACAATTAATAAAAAGGCGGGAAAGTGCGGAAATATTTCCTCCATGCCCTACCCTACAAATCGATTCAGATTACCGAATATTTCATTTGCGTATGATAATAGATGGCTCAGCATCCATGGAGCCAATAATATGAGTCCCAATAAGACTGCCACGATTTTTGGAACGAATGCCAAGGTTTGTTCCTGAATCTGTGTAGTCGCCTGAAAGATGCTTACTAATAGCCCTACAATAAGAGCAATTACCATCAATGGACCAGCGATAATCAAAACTGTATAAATTCCTTTTTCTGCTACATCAATAACAAACTCTGCACTCACTTTTTCTCACCTGCTTAAAAACTCTGTAATAATGACTTCACTACTAAATACCATCCGTCAACAAGAATGAAAAGGAGGATTTTAAATGGAAGGGAAATCATGACTGGCGGCAGCATCATCATCCCCATCGACATCAGGACACTTGCAACGACCATATCAATAACCAAAAATGGAATGAAAATCATAAAACCTATTTGAAAAGCCGTTTTGATTTCACTGATTGCAAAAGCTGGTACAAAGGCAGTCAAAGGAATGTCCTGTATCGTTTCCGGTTTATCCATCTTGGCATACTCCAAGAATAACGCCAGATCCTTTTGCCTTGTATGGGCACTCATGAATTCCTTAAAAGGTATCGAGGCCTGTACATATGCCTCTTCTAAATCTATTTCCTCATTAAATAACGGAGTTAATGCCTTTTCATTCACCTCCTGAAAAGTCGGTGCCATTATGAAGAATGTCATGAAAAGAGCCAGGCCGACTAGCACCTGATTCGGCGGCATCTGCTGTGTAGCTAGCGATGTTCTCACAAAGCTCAGGACAATGATGATTCTTGTAAAACAGGTCATCAAAATCAATATGCTAGGGGCCAGTGATAAAACGGTCATTAGTAGAACAAGTTTGACGGAAGTAGAGACATTGGCGGGGTCACTGTTATTAAAAAACTCCATGAACTCATTCATTCATTGCCTCTTCCTTTCCTATCAAGCTCGTTCAACAGCTTCTTCCTGCTATCAGACATTTGATCGAGTTGATTTTTGAACTCTGCAGGGAAACTGGCGGTTTCGGATTCTCTTTTATTCAACCACTTATTTTTCAACTTCATTGCAAATTCCCCAGGCTGGATCATTTGATCGATCTTATCGTTGTGATCTCTCAAAAGCTGTTCATATTCCTCAGGATTATCTATTTCTTTCAAGAGTTGAATATTTTCGCCAACCCCAATCACCAATATTCGCCCGCCGACTTTAACAAGCTGGACAGAACGGTTTGCACCAAGGCTCGTACCGCCTAAATTCTCAACTGAATTTGCTTTTTGATACGATTTACTTTTTTTATTGATGAACTTTAATAGGATATATAGAAGAGACACTACAAAAATAGTAGCAAATATCATCCTAAGAAACTCCCAAACGGTTATCCCAACTTTATCCGGATTCGAAGCCTGTTTGGTAGATTGCAAGTCTTTTGATTCACCCTTATCCACTTTTAAATCATCAGGCTTTTTATAAACATCCTTCACTGTTTTTTCAAGATCTTCCGCATAGGCCTGTATGGCCCCAGAGAAGAATACTGCAATCATCAGTGAGACCTGAAGCCATTTTTTAATAAAAAACAATATGAAGACACCCTCTTAACTTAATGCTTTATTTATGGCTTCCAATACCCGGTCTGCCTGGAATGGCTTCACGATAAAGTCTTTTGCGCCCGCCTGGATTGCATCAATGACCATGGCTTGTTGCCCCATCGCTGAACACATAATGACCTTAGCTTGAGGATTTACCTTTTTAATTTCCTTTAATGCAGTAATTCCATCCATTTCAGGCATGGTAATATCCATCGTTACAAGATCAGGAAGCGTTTCTTTATATTTGTCCACTGCTTGGGCTCCATCTGCTGCTTCCCCTACAATTTCAAACCCATTTTTAGAAAGGATATCCTTTATCATCATTCTCATAAATGCTGCATCGTCCACAATTAAAATTCTATTAGCCATTATTTTCGTCCCCCAAATTATCTGATTTTATTTAATCGGTCACTTTGACTCATGATATCCGTAACACGTACGCCAAAGTTTTCATCAATCACCACAACCTCACCTTTTGCTATCAAGCGACTGTTTACCAGGATATCCACTGGCTCGCCGGCTAATTTATCCAATTCGATGATAGATCCGGAGGACAGCTCCAGAATATCCTTGACAGAGCGCTTCGTTCTCCCAAGCTCCACAGTTACCTGTAGAGGGATATCCATCAGCATGCTGAGATTTTTCGTTTCAGCCTCTTGAAGCTGAAAGGGCTGAAAACTAGTGAAACTAGCAGGCTGAACATTTACCGGCTGCCCTGTTGGAACGGATGAAACTCCAAAATGTTGCGGCATATTCGGTATTTGGTTCGTAGGGTGGGTTTGGTAACCGCCTTGCCCAAAAGATTCATTTGCCGATTGATTAGACCCGGCGTCTTGGAATGGGACCGGCTCCCGAGGTGGAATGTTCGTTACTGGATCACTTAGTACTTTTTCCATTTTCATATCGGTCGGTTCACTATCGCCCGTTCCATTCAATAATTCAGAGACTAACCCTTTAGCAAACTCTAAAGGCAACAATTGCATAATACTGGAATCAATTAAATTACCGACACGGAGACGGAACGAGATTTTTGCAAATAAATCTTCGTCCGGTATCGCATTTTCCCCTTCACCATTTAAAAAGTTAAGTAAATCTATGCTAGGAGGGGAAATATCCACTTTTTTACTGAAAATGGTCGACATCGATGTAGCAGCAGAACCCATCATTTGGTTCATGGCTTCCTGGACTGCACTCAATTGAATTTCTCCCAGCATGTCAGAAGGATTCTCCCCATCACCGCCAAGCATCAAATCTGCAATGATTGCAGCATCGCTCTGCTTGATGACCAGCATATTAACACCTGAGAAACCCTCGGTATATTGCACTTGAATCGCTACATACGGATGCGGAAACTCTTCCGCAATCTGTCCCCTTTCAATTAAGGTAACCGTCGGGGTGGTGATCTCCACTTTCTGATTCAACAAAGTGGATAAGGCAGTGGCCGAACTTCCGAAAGAGATATTACCAATTTCCCCGAGCGCGTCGAGTTCCATAATTGATAAATAATCGTCAATCATATGAGACTTCATCTCATCTTCTATATCACTTGTACCTTTTAAAAGGGCATCTATTTCGTCCTGTGAAAGCATTTGATCACTTACCATCTTCGTCTCCCCCTTTCAAAATATCAAGAATCTGGATGGCGTGTTTTTTTCCTACTTTTCCTGGCTGCCCATTGAATTTTGGGACCCCTCCAATTTTAATTGTCAAAGGTTCATCGATTGCCTTATTTAAATCGATGACATCACCAACATCTAACAGTAAAAAATCCTGGATGGTGATATCCGTAGAACCAAGTTCGGAAATAATGGGAAGGTCTGCATTTCGAATACGCTTTTCCAAAATCATGATTTCCTCTGGAATTTTTTCCTTTTGGGAATTTTCCAACCAATAATGAGCAGATAACTTTGGTATGATTGGTTCTAATACGACGTGAGGAATACAAATATTAATCATTCCACTCGTTTCGCCGATTTGTGTATTCAAGGAAATGACAACAACCGTATCGTTGGGCGAAACCAATTGAAGAAATTGTGGATTCACCTCAAACTCTGTCATCACCGGTTCGATTTCAACAATCGTTCCCCAGGCCTCCTGTAAATTTTCAAAAGCCTTCTCGAATAAATTCGACATGATTTTCGTTTCTATTTCCGTTAAAGTATCTACCTTATTCACGCTTTTGCCCCGCCCGCCCAAAACTCGATCCATCATGGAATAAGCTATATTCGGGTTGACCTCAAGAATGATACGGCCATCCAACGGCGGCACCTCAAACACATTCAGGATGGTAATTTTCGGGATCGATCTAATAAACTCTTCGTATGGTATTTGATCTGCCGAAGCAACGGATATTTGAACATATGTCCTAAGCTGAGCCGAAAAGTATGTGGTCAGCAACCTTGCAAAGTTCTCATGTATCCTGGTCAAACTTCGGATTTGATCCTTTGAAAACCGAAGTGCCCTTTTAAAGTCGTACACTTTCACTCTTTTTTCTATTTCTTCTTTCTTTAAATCATCTGCATCCATTTCACCTGTGGAAATGGCCGATAATAAAGCATCGATTTCATTTTGCGATAATATTTCCCCGGACATTAACACTCACCTCCAAAGCTTCCCCTTCGTATTTAATGAAGCAAGGAAGTTCTTATTGAAGAATCGAGGAGGTTATATAAACCTTTTCAACTTTTCCTTCTTCCATTAATTCATTCATTCTAGTCTTTAGCTCTTCTTGAAGCTTTTCCTTGCCTTTTTTACCGGTTAACACTTCCGCTTTCATTTCGGATAGTTCGGTAATAATGATATTTTTCACTTGAAAACTTCTTTTTTCCAATTCTTCTTTTGCTTTTTTATTTTCTGTTTGGACCATAAATGAGATTTTGATATAATCATTGCCAGCAAGATTCGTTGTAATTTCGGGAATTTCAACTGATGATTTGACAATTTCGTCAATGCTAGGTTTTTCTTCTGCAGATGTGGGGTCAGATAACTTTGTCACAACCACGAATGCTATGACACCAACAAGCGTTATGGCCACGAATATAATCAACATAATTGATAATAGACTTTTTTTCATGATTTTCCCTCCACATCATTACGAAAACCGAGAATATTCACGGTACGATAAAATTGTATAATAGCTTCAACCATTTCCTCTTCTTTCTCAAGCACAACGATTTTCTTACCATTTGTAAAAGTAATGGTCGTATCTGGCAATGACTCGACTGTATCTATGTACAATGCATTGATATGAAAGCATTTTCCATTGAGCCTTGTGACTTTGATAATGATATTTAGGAGCCAGAGCAATAAGCACCTGGCTCCTCCCCCCTTAACCTATCGTTTTAAGTTAACTAATTCTTGTAAAATTTCATCCGATGTCGTTATAATCCGGGAATTCGACTGGAAACCACGTTGCGCAACGATCATTTCAGTAAACTCTTCCGATAAATCCACATTGGACATTTCCAAGGAACCTGATGCAATCAACCCCCGGCCCTCACCTGCGATATTGATGTTTGCAGTACCTGAGTTGATTGATTCCTGAAAAGTATTACCACCTGTTTTCGTCAAGCCTGATGGATTGGAAAACTTGGCAACGGCCAGTTGGCCTAATGTTGTGATCATACCGTTGGAATAAACGCCATTTATTTCCCCTGATGCACCAATATTAAAGCTTTCCAGTTTCCCTTCTTTATTACCATTTGGATTGACAAGAGCAGTCGTAGCACCTTTAGATTGAGTAAGTTTCGAGAAATCAAAATCCAATTTGATTTTTTGAACGCTTTCATCAGCTTCCGTATCCGGGTCATTCTCTTTGCCACTTGAAATGTTAATGTTTAGGCCTTCCTGAGTTTTATCAGCTTCCACTATCTGACCATTAGCATCGAAATTCAGAGAAGTGAACGGTTTTGGTTTAGTAGCCGAAGTATCCCCCAAAGCAGCAGGTTCCTCATCAAAAATCTCCCATTTGTTATCAGCTGTTTTTTGGAAAAAGATAGTTGCCGTTTGTTCTTTACCCTTTGCATCCACGACTTTTATTTGCTGACTAAATACAGTACCGTCAATTGCATCAGCAGCTAAATTTTCACCTACTGTTATTTTAGTTGTTGTTACAGCAGGTAAAATTGCATTGACGTTAACAGCCACATCACCGATTGTTTTTGATTGTTTTCCGTTTTCATCAATCTTGTAAGCCTGCACTTTCAAACCATTCGAGTTGACAAGTGTACCGTTATTATCAAGATAAAAGTTTCCAGCACGAGTGTATGATAATGCATCGCCTTGCTTGACGATGAAATAGCCATCACCAGAAATTCCCAAGTCAAGATCACGGCCGGTCGTTTGCAAGCTTGACTGTGTATGGATGGTATCGATTGTAGCAATCGTGGAACCCAACCCAATTTGTTTAGAATTAGTTCCACCTCTATTGGCTGTTGCTGCACTTGCCCCAGATACCGTTTGATTCATGGCATCGCTGAATGTTACACGGCTTTTTTTGAAACCATAAGTATTGACATTGGCTACGTTATTACCGATAACATCCAATTTTGTTTGTAAGTTTTTTAACCCGCTTATTCCCGAATACATTGAACGAAGCATGTAAAAGCTCCCCTTTCATATAGCGACTGCTTCAGTCATTCCACAGTCTAGACTTCCTATTCTAGGTCCAGCCTATTAATCCAAAATTATCGTTCCATTGATGTTCGTAAAAACTTGAGCTGATGCTTCATCCCTGTCCATGACTGTGATGACTTTATTTTTTTCGTGCCTACTATGAGTGCCGCATTATTTGTAATGATAAGAGATTCGGTCACGCCCATCTTTTTAGCCTCATTAGCTTTATCGGTTATTTGTTTCCAGGTTTGTCGTGGTATTTCTATATTTCTTTCATTTATCCGCATTTGAGCATGTTAACTAATGGTCAATTTTTCATTAGTGGAAACAGCTGATTGAAAATGCTATTGAAAACCTTGTTGGATCAACTGCCCTTGCCTTAACGGTAATTTTGTTTGAGCCATCATCTGAGCGGAATTTGCCTGAAAATCAAGTTTACTCATATTCCCGCCCATTAAGCTTCAGCGATTTTGATCAATTGCTCTGATGATAGCTTGGTGTTGCTTTCATCATCCACTTCAATTTGCAGCCTGCCATTATTCATGGATACAGCGATAACGACAGCCGATGACTCTCCATTTTTTTCATCCATCCAGGAAACACGTTTGCCTATTAATTCACTTGCCGTCGTTAAGCTATTTGCCGTGGAACTTGTTTGTTTCATTTGTGAAATATTGGCGGGTACAAGCTTTGTGCCATCTTCTAAAATGAAATAAACACCATCACCTTTATATTGAATCGACTTCACGATGCCTGTTCCTTCTTCTACCGCAAGATCACCATCGCCATCATCCAATTTATGCCAAGTGACTTCCTTACCGACAAAGGAGTTAAAGTTCATGATACTATTTTGTTGACTGATCCCGATTATTTCTTCCATTTGGGCTCCCATATTCATCATCTGTTCTAGAGATGAAAAAGTGGCCATTTGGGCGATGAATTCCGTGTTGTCCATCGGATTTGACGGATCTTGGTTTTGAAGCTGTGTAAGCAACAATTTCAAGAAATCATCCTTTCCTAATGCATCACCGTTTTTTCTGTTTTCAGTTTGAAATTTTGATAATAATAGTGACGTATCAATGGTCGTCATTTTAACACCTACACTTCCAGATTTAACAGCGCTTCGGCAAGGGATCCCATAAACTCACTATCCGTCTCGTCATTGCTTTCTTCCTTACTCTCTTGTTGTTTATTTTGTTCATCCGCATCTTTCTGGCTGAATTTCTCGGGGTTAAAAGCATTGAAGGCCTGTGATATTTCAATTTTTTCAATTTGAATATTTTGACCGCTAAAGGCTTGTTTTAAGCCATGAATCTGTTTCTCCAGCATATCTTTGGCCTGAGAAGTAGTAGCCATAATCTTGGCTGACAGCATACCATCCTTTTGAATCAACTCGATTCTAAGTGCCCCTAGATGTTCGGGATTCAATCTGATCAACAGTTTATTTACACCGTTTTTTCCGCTAAAATTCGCCTTACTCAAAATATTTTCAAATTGTTTAACAAACTCTTCATGACTGACAATTTTCTTACCTATGGAAGCAGTCAAGACGAATTGCTCCAACTTAGTCATGAGAAAAAAAGGCATACCTGAACCTTGATGGTCACCGCTATCCGCATTTTGCAAAGTCACACTGCTGGTTATTGTCCTGCCTTTACTTACCTTGTCACTCCCAGATAATTGCAAGGGTGGGTTTTTCAATGTTTCTATTGTTTTATTTTGCCCTTTTTCCGAAATGTTGGATTGACCATATTCTGATTTTGGTTCTGACTGATTGGACAGCATTTTATCCAGTTTCCCCGTTATCCCTTCAAGCAGGTTTTTCATTTGTTTCTGGATGGCCGCTTCATCTTGTGTCATATCCTTACTCTCTGAAAGAAGATCTTGAATCTTAGCCAGTTTCAAAAGATTCACCACACCAGATAGTGGGAGCTCATGCCATTCTTCTTCATTCAATACAGTAACCTTTTTTAGAATTGTATACAGTTCCATGACATTGGCAGATAACAAACTTTGTGGATTCAGGCTGAAGTCATCCAATTCTTGTTCTACATCCATTTCCTCTATGCTCGCAAAGAAATCCTTAAGGGCACCCTCATCATTGCCGGCTACATTTTTTAGTACCTGTAATAGAAGGGTGCTGAATTCTTCATGGTTGTTTACAGAAATATCTTCAACAATACTCTCTTTCCCTTTATCACTTAACCTTTCAAGTTTCAGAAAACCAAGCAAATCCTTTATAACAGACAATCGTCCTTCAGTGATGTCGCCTATATCCGCTGGAGCGGGAGGTTCTGCCACTAAGGAGGATTGAAGGACTGAACCAAACCCGGAATTGGTTTGCTGATTTTGTTTAATTGGTGCCTTTTGACTTAATGATGCCAAGGGGAGTAAAGAATTAATGGCTGAATTCATATATTATTCACCTCCTTAATCTCTTCTCTTAAGGACTTTGTTCCGTTAGTTTCTTCGTTAACCTTGCAGCATCAGACGTTGTCATTTGTTCCAATACCTTAGCTAAAGTGGCTGCTTTCATACTTGAGAGAATCTCCACTGCGTCATCATCATTCATTTCAGTAATGATAGGTGCAGACTTCTTAGGAGCCATGGTTTCATAAGTGCGGATTATATTTTTGAACGCCTGTTTACTACCATTCTGACTATCCTTAAGTTGATTCATTTCAGTTTGAAGCTGCTGTTTTTCCGCTCCTGCCTTTAAAATGGCCTTGTCACGTTTATCAATGATGCCCTCAAGCTTGTCTATCTCTTTTTTCTTGTTTTCAATCTCAGTTTCTAATTTTTCGAGCTTCATCGAAACTTTCTCATTTTCCTTGGCTGGATTACCTTTCTCTTCATTCTTATGATCCGATTCAATGAAGGGTATTTTCTCAGACATTCCTTTGGCCTTTTCCACAACATTGACACCTGCAACTGTAAAAACGATCAACGCTACAGTTACCGCAAAGATTAAAGAAATGAAGATGACAAGGAACCATTGGAACTTACTTATCTTGCTTTTTTCCAATTCTTCCAATCCATTAGATTCACTTTTTCTACGCATTCTATCACCTAACGCCTTTGCTTAAGAATTGCCGGATAGAAATTTCATCCATTTGTTTATTCTCGACTTCCTTTAAGACATCAAGGAATTTAAGAAAATCATTTTCTTTCATTTTCTCGTACTTTTTAACCTCAATATTTCTATCCATTAATAAATCCCGTTGAACATTCATCTTGTATCGAGCTTCAATGACTTCCTGTTGACAATGGCTTAAGAGTTTTTCCAAGTTGTCCATAAATAACTGATGATGGCGAATTTCCTGAACGGATAATCCATTTCGCAGCTTTTCCTGTTGAAACTCAAGCAACTCTTCTTTTTTCTTTAAAAGCTTATATAACTTTTCTGCCACTTCTTCAAATTTTTTTAACGCAGTATTATATTTAGCTAGTGCATCTTTTTTTTCTTTTTCCTTGATGTTCAGGATCTTCTCGAATTTATATTGATAAATCATAACTAATCACCTTTCCCCATCAAATCGACAAGGGCGTTAATACTATTATCTTTTGGAGCTTTTTCATGGGTGCCTTGCTTTAAAAATGAAATGATCTCAGGATAGCGTGTAATAGAGTTATCAATTGGTTTGGAAGAGCCCTTCTTATACGCTCCTATATTAATCAAATCTTCTGACTCCATATAGGTTGATAAACTTGCCCGTAATTTTTCTGCGGAACTTTTATGTATGTCCCCAACAATATTGTTCATGACACGGCTTATACTCTTCAAGACATTGAGCGCTGGAAACTGTCCTTTATTGGCTAAGTTACGATCTAGTATGAAGTGACCATCCAATATTCCCCTGACAGCATCAGCAATCGGCTCATTCATATCATCACCGTCGACTAGAACCGTATAAAACGCTGTAATGGTACCCAGCTGATTTGTTCCCGTTCTTTCGAGTAATCTTGGAAGGATGGCAAAAACGGAGGGCGTATAACCTTTGGTCGTCGGCGGTTCCCCGATAGCAAGCCCAATTTCCCTCTGGGCCATTGCGACCCTCGTGACCGAATCCATCATCAGCATCACGTTCAATCCCTTATCACGAAAATATTCAGCGATGGCAGTTGCCGTTAAAGCACCTTTTATCCTCATCAACGCTGGCTGATCAGATGTCGCCACAACAACGATTGATCGTGCCAGCCCTTCTGGTCCAAGATCTTTCTCAATGAATTCACGAACTTCACGTCCACGTTCTCCAACAAGACCGATTACGTTCAAGTCAGCCGTCGTATTCCTTGCTACCATGCCAAGCAACGTACTTTTCCCAACACCGCTCCCAGCAAAGATACCAACACGTTGACCTTTTCCAACTGTTAATAAACTATCAATCGCACGCACTCCTACATCTATCGGCTCATTAATGGGAGGGCGTTTCATCGGATTTGGCGGATCTTGATCCACAGGAACGGTAGCTAGACCCTTTGGGAGCAATGAATCATCAATGGGATGTCCCAATGGATCGACTACCTTGCCAATGAGCCCTCCTCCCACCTTTATCTCAAGGCTCCGTCCGCTTCCTTCCACGATACATCCCGGTGCTATATCACTAACAGCTGTAAATGGCATTAAAATAACCATTTCATCACGGAAACCGACAACTTCGGCTAATATTCGGTTTTTCTTTTTTTGTATACCTGTATAGATATAACAAACGTCGCCAACAGAGCTTTCAGGGCCTTGAGATTCTATCATTAACCCTACGACACGTTTGACCCGTCCATAATGTTTGAATGAATCAACCTCATCAACTAAGGGCAATAGGTCTCTAGTTTTCATCGTTACTCCCCTCCCACAGCAGCTCAGTTAGTTTCACTTTTATTTCCTGCAGCTGACTGTTGACACTGGCATCTATCCTTCCATTTTCTGATTCGATAATACAGCTGTTTTCTTCAATTTCATCATCCGGAAAGATATACAACTCAGTATCTTTTGGAAAGATTGCAATCAACTCTTCCTTATGAGATAGAATCGATTGATATTGGACCGGATGGATATGCAATTGCACTTCACGGTAATCCCTCGCCTCTTTGATGGCTCTCTTGACAATGGATAAAAAAGACTCTTCATCTTTTTCAAGCTGGTGCCCGATAATTTTCTCCGCGACCTTCACGGCAAGATTCAAAATAACGGTTTCAGATGATTCGATATGTTGACGATAATCTTTTTTAGAGGACTCCACCACTTCTTTTGCAAAAGCTATATCCCCTGCAATCTCGTTATAACCCTTTTGGAAGCCATCTTCGACTCCTTGCTGATACCCTTCCTTTTGAGCTTGTTCAATAAACATCACTTTTTCTTGATTCTCCCAATGTTCTCGGTCTTGCTGGATTTCAGCAGCTATCGCTTGGGCTTTTTGTTTAGCATCCAGTAATAACCTTTCGGCTTCCTGTTTAGCATCCCTCTGAAATTGATCAGATTGAAAATGTTGAAGGTTTATCCCCTCATCTGCATTTTCATTTTGAAGAAAGTCAAACGTGCGAACTTTTATCGCTATCTTTTTGCTTTTCTCCTGATGAGCTTGCTGGGATTTTATAATCCTAGACAATGATATCATCCCCTCCGCCGCGGGCAATCACAATGTCCCCAGTTTCTTCCAAACGACGAATAACAGCAACGATTCTCGATTGTGCTTCTTCTACATCACGCAAACGTACAGGCCCCATATATTCCATTTCTTCCTGGAACGTTTCGACCATACGTTTTGACATGTTTCGGAAAACGATTTCCTTCACTTCATCACTTGCCACCTTAAGAGAAAGTTTAAGGTCTTCGTTATCAGATTCCCTGACTACGCGCTGAATCGCTCTGCCATCAAGTGTCACGATATCCTCAAAAACAAACATGCGTTTCTTGATTTCCTCGGCAAGCTCTGGATCTTGAATTTCGAGTTCTTCCAAAATCGTTCGTTCCGTCGAGCGATCAACACCATTCAACACATCTACAACCGCTTCTACTCCACCAGTCTGTGTATAATCTTGGGTCACGGTCGCAGAAAGTTTCCTTTCGAGTATTTGCTCCACTTCATTGATGATTTCTGGCGACGTGCTATCCATCAAAGCAATCCTTCTTGCAATATCGGCCTGCACCTCTTGCGGAAGTTCAGACAATATTTGTCCAGCCTGTGCAGGATCAAGATAGGATAAGATTAATGCAATAGTTTGCGGATGCTCGTTCTGGATGAAATTCAAGATTTGTCCAGGATCCGCTTTTCGTGCAAAATCGAATGGACGAACCTGTAAGGAAGATGTTAACCGGTTAATGATCGCAGTTGCCTGATCAGAGCCTAGTGCCTTTTCAAGTACCTGCTTTGCGTATCCTATCCCGCCCTGAGAGATGTAATCCTGTGCTAAAGCAATATTATGGAATTCTTCCAGAATTTCTTCTTTATCATGGGAGTCCACTTTTCTCACCCCAGAAATTTCAAGGGTCAATCTCTCAATTTCCTCTTCGGAAAGATGCTTATAAACGGATGCAGAAACATCCGGCCCTAAGGAAATAAGGAGGATGGCAGCTTTTTGTTTACCAGTCAATCTGGCCTTTTTTTTTCTATCGGTCACTTTCTAAAGCCTCCTAGTCTTCTGCTATCCAGCTTCTTAATAATTTTGCAAATTCATCTGGCTTTTCTTTTGCAAGTTTCTCAAGTTGTTTTCTTTTTAAAGATGCTTCCGTTTCCTTCTCTTTGTTTAAATCAGGAAGATCGAATGCGACTTCCTCTTCTTCGACCACGTATTCCTCTTCCAATTCAACTTGCTTTCGGGAACGGAGGAATAAGATTAAGAGAATGATAATGGCAAGTATTAGCACTCCACCGACGATGTATGCCCATATTGGTAACAATGGCCTCGTTTCCTCTATTGGCAACGTCATTTTTCCGTTAAACGGTTGAACGGAAATTGCAATTTTATTATTAAGCTCCTCGTCCGTAAGTTCTTCCCCTTCAGCTTTTTTCTCGATTGTCGTTCGTATTATCGTACCAAGGATTTGTGTGATATCATCCACACTCTGTTGAGTTAAAGAATTCGGATCGTCAGCGGTGGGCGGTTCGACCATTACCTGAATACCTAAATCCTTAACTTTATACGGGCTTTCGACTATTTCCTTCTTGATTCGGTTCACTTCACTATTTATCGTTTCATCCACTTTTTCATAATCACCGGATCCGGTTGTGCCTTCAATATAACTTGATCCTAATGAATCAGAGGAATCCTCACTTTGCGGAACGCCTCCTGCACCTGCAGCGTCCCCACTATACGATTCATTGATCCTTTGCGCAGAAATCTCGATTCCAGCCATATTTTCTTCATCGACCGGTTCGACTAAATTCTCTTCTCGGTTTTCTTGAGTGAAATCAATGTCTGTCGTGACAGAAACAACAACTTTGTCTCTACCCATTATCGTTCCAAGCATATTCTGTACCTGTCTTTGAATATCGCGTTCTATTTCTTTTTTTATTTGATTTTGAGTAGCAAATGCGGACGCGAAAGATGAATTTTCATTTTCAAGGTCAAAGTACTCAAAGTCTTGATTCATAATGACGATATTATCTGTAGGAAGATTCGGTACACTTTTTGAGACCAGATGATAAAGGGAGTTGATTTGACTTTCTTCAAATTTATAACCGGATTTCGTTTTCAATACAATGGATGCGGACGCTTCCCCAGTCGTATCACTGACAAAAACTCCTTTATCAGGAAGAGTGATCATTACGCTGGCATCTTCTACTCCATCAATCTTTTTTATTAAACTGGCCAATTCCGTTTGCATCGAGTCCAGTTTTATGACGTTGAATTCATTTTCAGTCATTCCGATACCAGCACTTTGACTAAAAAAAGAATAGTCGATACTCCCCGAGTCCGGAACTCCTTCAGCTGCCAGTTCCACTTTAAGTGAATCCAGGCTTTCTTCAGGAACCTTTATGGTCGTACCATTTTCAGAAACTTCGTTTTTAATCCCTTTACTGTCCAAATTTTCTTTGATGCCCCCTGTCTCCGATGGAGTTAAATTTGAATATAAGGGCACCAGCGTCGTACGCGTGGTTAAAAGTGAAACAGCCGTAATGATGATGATAATCAATGCTGCTGATCCAATCATCATGATTTTTTGTTTTTTACTGCGGCTCATCCAGTAAGCAGCCACTTTATTTTTAAACTCTATTACTTCATTCATTTAAATCCCCCGGTCAGTCTATGAATTTATGAGTGGGGGATTCGTTTTCCCCCTGATCATTTTTTCTCTATATTAATGAGGTTTAAAAATGAATGCTATATGCTCATTCTCATCATTTCCTGGTAGGCTTCTACAACCTTATTCCGAACCTCTAATGTAGCCTGCATGGTAATGCTGGCTTTTTGTGAAGCTATCATCACCGAATGTAGCTCAACATCATCTCCATTAACCAGTTTGGTCGTAAGGTCATCAGATGCCATTTGTGTTTCGTTAACTTTATTTATTGATTCTTTTAATACGGACGCAAAATTTCGCTGTGATTCGTATGGTGTATTAGTCTTGTTCTGATCTTTTTTCAGCACATTACCTGCATTATTCACTGCCGAAAGAGAAATCCCCTCCATATCAACACTCTCCTTTCAAACTGTTATTTTCCGATTTCCAACGCTTTCATCATCATTCCCTTTGATGCATTTAAAACTGTTACATTTGCTTCATATGAACGTGTTACACTCATTAAATCGACCATTTCCCTAAGTGGGTCGACATTCGGCATTTCAACATAACCATCTTCATTGGAATCAGGGTGTTCCGGATTGTAATCCAGTTCAAAGGGTGTTCTGTCCTTTACTATTCCAGTCACCTTTACTCCATTCCCTATCCCGCTAGTTTTTCCGGATGCTGCGTTTAAGAAGCTTGAAAAACCTTCTTCCTTACTTTGCAGCACTACCGCTTTTCTTGTGTATGGCTTCCATGTTTTCAACTCCGCGTCATATTCCGCCCTGGTCGTATCGGCATTTGCCATATTCGCAGAGATTACATCCATCCTTAACCTTTGACTGGTCAAGCTAGATCCAGTCATGTTCATACTTTGGAAGATTCCCATCACTTACCTCCTCTAATTACATTCTCCAATGATTGAAACTTTCCTGAAAGCCTATCAGAGACTGCATTATAATAAATCTGATTTGCAGCAAGATCCGTCATTTCCTTATCAACGTCCACACTATTTCCGTTATTGTTATATTGGACATTTTTCTGAAATACGATGGGAGAAGCATGACCCCTTTCTGATTTGAAGGTATAATGTCTTTCATCCGTCCGATATGACTTTAGGGAAGATCCCAGCTCTGCTTTAAATGATTGTGTTTTGTCGACCTCTTTAGCTTTATAGTTAGGCGTATCCGAATTGGCTATGTTCTGTGAAATGACTTTTTGTTTTGTATTAGAATAATTAAGAGCATTTTCTAGTGATTGAAAAGTATTTGAAAATAGTTCCATATCGCTCACCTCTTTCAATATTTAGTAAATAGTTGCTTTATCAATAAATTAACCCAATTCATTTATGGTTTAATTTTAAAGAAACATAATAACTATGTCCATAAAAACACAAAGACTTTAGACCTATTATGGTCGAAAAATGTCACATTTTGCTCGAATTTGACGTTTTTCTTAGTATTATTCAAGGATTAACATTACCTTATATTACATTTTATTAGTGCATTCTACATTTTAACCAAATTTTACTTGTATTAGCTTATTTAGCATATCGAAAAACGAACCAATATACCTGATACTTTAGAACTAATTTTAACGATTAATTTCAAGTAATTATTTCCACTCACCTGATTCCACCCTTTAAAATAAAGGATTATAAAAAACAAATGGTACATGTACTTTTTTGTTAAAAACATTTTTTTCAAAATGGCGATCCATTCGACAAATTCCTCTTATCATAAAGAAAGGCCGTCCCGTTCTATTATCACTGTTTGCATATTTCAAAAGTTATAATAATATATTTACCTTTTCATAAAAAACCACGCATATATTCACATTTCCATTTAAGATCTTTATTCCGAATTACCTCTTTTTTCTTCCTTCCTTTCGCTCTCCACCATAGCTTTTCAGTCCTAGACAACTTACCCCAATATACGCACACAAAAAAAGGCAGCCCTATTTAAAGGACTGCCTTTTTTTGTTTGTTAATTATTTTTAAGCTTTTCTAATTCAAGTAGGAATTTATCGTTCAATACTTTTATATAAGTACCTTTCATTCCAAGAGAGCGTGATTCAATTACTCCTGCACTCTCTAGCTTTCTAAGCGCATTGACGATTACGGATCGAGTGATGCCTACACGGTCTGCAATTTTTGAAGCTACAAGCAGACCTTCATTACCTTTAAGCTCTTCAAAAATGTGCTCAATAGCTTCCAATTCGCTGTACGATAACGAGGAAATTGCCATTTGAACAACAGCTTTACTACGAGCTTCTTCTTCAATCTCTTCTGACTTTTCACGAAGGATTTCCATACCTACCACTGTCGCGCCATACTCAGCCAAAATTAAATCATCATCATGAAATTTTTCTTGTAATCGAGCAAGAACCAATGTTCCTAAACGTTCTCCCCCACCCATAATCGGTACGATAGTTGTTAATCCCGTTGCGAAAAGCTCTTTGTTTTCAACTGGGAAAGCAGTGTATTCGCTTTCGATATCAAGATTGGAAGATGTTTCGGGAATATTAAATAGGTTTTTTGTGTACACTTCAGGGAATTGTTTATCTTCCAACATTTTGTACATGCGTTCATTTTCGATTTGCTGACTTACCGCTATGCCTAGTAATTTCCCACGGCGGCTGACGACGAATACATTTGCTTCGATAACTTCACTTAAACTTTCAGCCATTTCCTTAAAGTTAACTGCTTTACCTGCTGCTTTTTGGAGCATTGCATTGATTTTTCTTGTTTTTGCTAATAAGTTCATTTGATTTGTTCCTCCTAAAAATACCATGGTTCACAATAACTATGAAGTTGTATTTCCGTAATTTTATTTTCATACTAGGCAAATTATTGCCATTGTTTCTTAATTAAAGGATAAACTGGCTTAAATCTTTGTTCCGGGCGATAGAACCAAGCTTTCCTTCGACATATTGGGGAGTAATTGTAATCTTCTCCATCGTAATTTCCGGTGCTTCAAAAGATAAGTCTTCAAGCAGCCGTTCTAAAATGGTATGAAGTCTTCTTGCACCAATATTATCTGTGTTTTGATTCACTTCGAAGGCCACTTCAGCTATCTTACGAACAGCATCGTCAGAAAATTCAATTTCTATACCTTCTGTTTCTAACAAAGCAACATATTGTTTTAACAAGGCATTATCCGGTTCATGAAGAATCCTTACAAAGTCATCTACTGTCAGTTTGTTCAACTCTACACGGATCGGGAATCTACCTTGTAATTCAGGGATAAGGTCGGAGGGCTTAGCCATATGGAAGGCCCCTGCCGCAATGAATAAGACATGATCCGTTTTAACTGAACCGTATTTAGTCACGACTGTCGAGCCTTCGACGATTGGCAGGATATCCCTTTGGACACCTTCCCTTGAAACATCCGCTGATGAACTTCCGGACTGCTTACTGGCAATTTTGTCGATTTCATCAATGAAAATGATCCCATTTTGCTCAGCTCCGTATACTGCATCAGAAGTGACTTCATCCATATCGATCAATTTTGCCGCTTCTTCATTTGTTAAAACGATTCTCGCTTCACTTACTTTCAATTTGCGCTTCTTGCTTTTTTTCGGCATCAGGCTTCCTAAAGCGTCCTGCATGTTCATCCCCATTTGTTCCATTCCCGAACCTTGGAGCATATCAAACATCGAAGCAGCCTGTTCTTCCACTTCAACCGTAATCATTTCACTTTCCAGCTCACCATTAGCCAGCTTTTCGGCGACGATTTTCCTTTTTTCCTGCAAACTTAAATCTTCGGAATTATCTTCCGAATCCTGTTCGTCTTGATTGTTATTGCCTCCAAAAAAGACTTCAAGAGGATTCTTGAAATTACTCTGTTTTTTTGTTGATGGCACTAATAGCTCTATTAAACGGCGATTTGCATTTTCTTCTGCCCGTTCCTTTACGCTCGCCATCTTTTCTTCCTTCACGAGGCGAACGGAAGTCTCCACCAAATCACGAACCATGGACTCCACATCCCGGCCGACATATCCGACTTCCGTAAATTTCGTTGCTTCAACTTTTATAAAAGGAGCACCTACCAATTTAGCCATTCTCCGAGCTATTTCTGTTTTCCCAACGCCTGTCGGTCCAATCATTAATATATTCTTCGGAACGACTTCATCACGAAGTTGGTCCGAGAGAAGGGAACGTCGGTAGCGATTCCGAAGAGCCACTGCCACTGCCCGTTTTGCTTCACGCTGCCCAACGATATACTGATCCAGTTTTTCAACGATTTGCCTCGGTGTTAAATTAGCTTTTTTTGACATTTGCGCTCCTCCTTACAACTCTTCCACGATTATATTCGTATTCGTAAATACACAAATTTCCGCTGCAATTTGTAAAGATGATTGAGCGATTTCCTTTGCCGATAAATGGTCACTTGAAAACCGCATTAATGCCCTGCCGGCAGCCAGTGCATAATTCCCTCCAGATCCTATGGCGAGAATCCCGTCATCCGGCTCAATTACTTCCCCGGTACCAGAAACGAGCAGTAAATGGTTCTTATCCATCACGACCAGCATGGCTTCCAGCTTTCTCAGTACATTGTCACTTCTCCATTGCTTTGCCATTTCGACGGCAGCACGCTGAAGATTGCCATTATACTCTTCAAGCTTAGCTTCGAACATCTCAAATAAAGTGAATGCATCTGCAACAGAACCTGCAAAACCTGCAAGAACATTACCTTTAAAGATTTTTCTTACTTTCCTTGCTGTATGCTTCATCACTACTGAATTTCCTAAAGTAACCTGCCCATCACCGGACATGGCACATTCACCTTTATGATGCACTGCAAATATCGTTGTCATAAAGTGTCCCCTTTCAACATTTAAGGCCGCGGATGTGTTGCATTATAGACTTTTTTTAATTGGTCTTTTGTAACATGCGTATACACTTGCGTTGATGAAATTTTAGAATGACCAAGCAATTCCTGAACCGTGCGAATGTCCGCCCCATTATTCAATAGGTGTGTAGCAAAGGAATGCCTTAGCATATGGGGATGAAGACTTCCATCTGCGGCTGACTTTTTAATCAATTCATTCAATATATAGCGAACTCCCCTAGGTGTCAGAGGGTCTCCACGAAAATTAACAAATAAATAAACATGCGCTTTGGCGTCAGACGAAGTCATTTCCATCCTGGCTGTACGTATGTATATATCTATCGCTTCTTGAGCATATCTACCAACCGGAACGTAGCGATCTTTTTTTCCTTTTCCATGAACCAGTACTGTACCTAAGGAAAGATCGATATCCTGCAATTTAATCTCACAACATTCACTTACGCGAATGCCTGTCGCATACAGTAATTCCAGTAATGCATTGTTCCTTATTCCTATCGGTGAATCTTTATTTAAAGAAGAAAACAACTGTTTCATTTCCTTCTCATATAGAAAACGTGGCAGTCTTTGATCCTTTTTAGGTAAAGAAACAAGAGAAAAAGGATTATCCTTCACATCACCTTCACGTAATAAAAATTTATAAAAGCTCCGCAAGCAAGAAGTTTTTCTTGCTACAGTGCGCTTAGAAAGTTTTTTCTCATATAAATTCGTTAAAAACAACCGGACATCAAAATATTCAACAGACGTGATATCGATGATTCCCTGTTCATTTAGGAACAGGAAAAATTCGTGAATATCACGTTTGTAATTTTCAATGGTGTAATGTGAACTGTTTTTTTCAATTTGTAAATATTCGATGAAGGATGATAATGCCTTTTTTTGATTAATCATGGAAACACCTCGCAAAGGCTAATAAATAGTATCATACTTTAAAACAGCAGGCAAATATTTTACAAATTTTTCACAAAGTTCTGAATTGTGTCCAAAGCGCGTTTAGCATGTGTTTCGTTCCGTTCTTTTTTTGATTTGATTCTCACTTCAAGGTCTGGAAGCAATCCGAAGTTGGCGTTCATCGGCTGAAAGCTCTTTCCATTTGTCGATGTTATATACCTTGCCATGCTGCCCATTGTCGTCTCAGCAGGAAAAATGGCAGGCTCCAATCCTTGGACGATCCTTGCAGCATTGATACCTGCAACCAGTCCTGATGCTGCCGATTCTACATAACCTTCGACGCCAGTCATCTGACCTGCAAAGAATAAATCGTCCCGATTTTTGAATTGGTACGTAGGCTTCAGAACATTAGGTGAGTTTATGAAAGTGTTGCGATGCATAACTCCATAACGGACAATTTCCGCATTTTCCAATCCAGGTATGAGCTGCAATACTTCTTTTTGCGGCCCCCATTTCAAATGTGTCTGAAAACCAACAATGTTGTAGAGTGTTCCTGCCGCATCATCTTGGCGCAATTGAACTACTGCAAAAGGGCGCTTTCCTGTTTTCGGATCTTCTAATCCGACAGGCTTCAATGGACCAAATAACATCGTTTTCTTCCCACGTGATGCCATTACTTCAATCGGCATGCAACCTTCAAAAAAGATTTCTTTTTCAAATTCTTTAAGTGGGACTGTCTCGGCAGCAATCAATGCTTCATAAAAGCGGTCAAACTCCTCTTCCGTCATCGGACAGTTCAAATAAGCTGCTTCCCCTTTATCGTAGCGGGATTTTAAGTATACTTTATCCATGTTGATGCTGTCTTTTTCAAGAATTGGAGCGGCAGCATCATAGAAATACAAGTATTCTTCATCCATGATTTGCTTTAAGCTGTCAGATAGTGACTGACTTGTAAGTGGTCCTGTTGCAATGACGGTAGGGCCTTCCGGAATTTCCGTCACTTCTTCATTAATGACCGTTACATTGGGATGATTTTTGACCTTTTCCGTCACAAGACCGGCAAATTCATGGCGATCGACAGCTAAAGCACCGCCAGCCGGTACAGCACAAGCATCTGCTGCGGACATGATGACCGAATCCAATATACGCATTTCTTCTTTTAAAACACCAACCGCATTTGTTAACGTATTTGCCCGAAGTGAATTGGAACAAACAAGTTCAGCGAATTTATCGGTATGATGTGCTGGCGTTTGTTTTACCGGGCGCATTTCGTATAGATCGACTTTGATTCCTCTTTTAGCTAACTGCCACGCCGCTTCACTTCCAGCAAGCCCAGCACCGATTACACTTACTTTTGTTTCTTTCATTTTTCGAACCTCCATGTATAGATATGATAAGACAGGAGCATTTATCATTAAAATTGCTTTCATAAGTGTTTCATTTTTAACGATATCTATGTATTTATACCCAAAATCCCCATTCCTGCTACGAAAATTTCAAGCATATGCCACAAATCCAGCATTTCATCTGTACTAAAAGGGATAACGGACACAAACAGGAATTATATCTTTAAAATAATGCACTTGTCCACTGAATTTTACATCACATCACCTAAATAAAAAAGTTTCAAGCTTTATCCATTTTCTTCAAAGAAGTAAATCCACACGTTACCATGATATCATACTTCGCTGAACATAAAGAAACTCGGCAAATGCCGAGTCAATTTATATTTAGAGTTTCTCAAATGTACAAAGGGAAAGTAAACGATTTCACAGACTTTTCTATGCTTGAGGAGTTTCTTTGAAGTCACAATCCATGCACTGGACCTGGACTCCTTTTTTGAGTTTTTTCTCAACAAGTGTACCTTCACATTTTGGACAACTCCGCGGTAGCGGTTTATCCCAAGAAATGAAGTCACATCCAGGGTAGGTATCACACCCGTAAAATAAACGGCGTTTTTTACTTTTCCTTTCAATGATGTTTCCTTCCTTACATTTCGGGCATTTCACACCTATTTCTTTTACGATTGGTTTTGTGTTACGGCAATCGGGGAAATTACTGCATGCCATGAACTTACCATAACGCCCCATCTTAAAGACCATCTCATGTCCGCATTCTACACAATCTTCACCTGCAGGCTCATCTTTGATTTCAATTTTCTCCATTTCGACTTCAGCTTTAGCCAAATGAACAGCAAATTCTTTATAAAATTCATCGATGACCTTAATCCATTCGATGCTTCCTTCTTCGACGCTATCGAATTCCTGTTCCATCTTGGCAGTGAACTCTGCATCAAGAATATCCGGGAAGAATTCACGTATCAATTCAAGAACGATCTCACCAAGCTCTGTGGGGATGAACCGTTTATTATCCAAAGTAACATAACCACGTTTTTGAATCGTATCCAAGGTAGGAGCATATGTGGAAGGACGGCCTATTCCCAGTTCTTCTAGGGTTTTGACAAGACGTGCTTCTGTATATCTGGGTGGAGGCTGTGTGAAATGCTGCTTAGGCTCTACATCTTTTGAAAAGAATTGATCTCCTTTTTTCACATCAGGGAGAGCATTTTCCTTTTCTTCCACTGAGTCATCGGATCCCTCAACATATACCTTCATGAAGCCCGGAAATTTAATTTTTGAACCATTGGCCCTGAAGATGACATCTCCGTTATGCAGGTCGATGCTCATCGTATCCATGACCGCCGAAGACATTTGACTTGAAACGAATCGCTCCCAAATCAACTTATATAGACGGAATTGATCTCTGGATAAGAACTCCTTGACTACACCCGGTTCACGTAATGTACTCGTTGGTCTTACCGCTTCATGGGCATCTTGGGCATTAGTCTGTTTTTTCTCTTTCCGCTGCTCAACCTGAACATAATCTTTACCATAACTATTTTCAATGAAGGTATGGGCTTCCTGTTTCGCAACATCGGAAATCCGGGTCGAATCGGTTCTCATATAAGTGATTAACCCGACTGTCCCTTCCTTTCCAAGCTCGATTCCTTCATAAAGCTGCTGAGCAAGCATCATTGTTTTCTTTGCACGGAAATTCAATTTTCGAGCCGCTTCTTGTTGCAGGGAAGAAGTCGTAAAAGGTGCAGCTGGATTACGCCTTCTTTCCTTTTTAGCCACTGCCCCTATCGTAAATTCGCCGCCATTTAAAGAACCGAGTACTTTTTTGACGTCCTCTTCTGTATTTAATTCTTTCCGCTCACCGCCCAGGCTGAAAAAGGAACCTTCAAACTGTTCTTTTCCTTTTACAAAATCTGCCTTGATTGTCCAATACTCTTCCGGGATAAAATCTTTGATTTCTTTTTCCCGGTCAATGATCATCCGTACAGCAACCGATTGGACCCGTCCCGCACTTAAGCCTTTTTTCACTTTTTTCCACAAAAGCGGGCTGATATTGTATCCGACCAAACGATCCAAGACCCTTCTTGCCTGTTGCGCATCAACCAATTTCATATTTATTGGCCTCGGTGATTTAAATGATTCTTTGATAGCCTCTTTCGTGATTTCGTTGAATACCACGCGGCAATCAGAATTAATGTCAACATCGAGACTGTGAGCCAAATGCCAGGCAATGGCTTCCCCTTCTCTGTCGGGGTCAGCCGCGAGATAGATTTTTTTCGCTTTTTTTGCAGCAGTTTTCAATTCTTTTAAAACCGGGCCTTTGCCGCGGATAGTTATATATTTAGGTTCATATTCATGTTCAACATCGACACCCATTTGGCTTTTAGGCAAATCGCGTACATGCCCCATGGAAGCCTTTACTTTATATTTTTTTCCCAAGTAACGTTCTATTGTTTTCGCCTTTGCGGGCGATTCCACAATCACTAAGTATTCTGACATCCAATAAATCCTCCTCAAAGAGGTAATATAAATCTTCACTATTATTAATCATTCAAAAAACATTTGTCAACACCTCTTTACTTTTCAAAGCATGTCATTTTATTTATTTATAAGTATTTTGACAAGAGGTGCCATTTGCAAAACTTATAACAGTTTTACAATATTTTCAACCTTTTTGTCTAAAATTTCAACCATTCCTTTAAAAAAAACACCTTTTTTTTCTATTTTTCCGTTTAATTCTCCGTCTATCTTCTATATTATATTGTTCAAAATTCTTCCTCAATCTGCTTAGAACTCAAAACAAGTTTGGCACCATCTTGAATCAATTGATTGGTCCCTAATGATTCTGGACTCGTTACATTGCCAGGAAGCGCAAATACCTCCCTGCCATGTTCCAAAGCGGATTGTGCCGTAATAAGGGAACCGCTTTTTTCTTTGGCCTCGACCACGAATACTCCCAGTGATAATCCACTGATGATTCGATTCCTAAGCGGAAACATCCAAGGTTCTGCTCTCTTTTCCGGTGGAGTCTCAGATAAAAGTAACCCTTTATTGATGATTTCCCCTGCAAGGGAAATATTGGATTTTGGGTATATTTGCAAAAGACCTCCTCCTAAAACCCCAATCGTATCTCCGCCTTCCCCCAAAGTGATTTTATGTGCCTCTGCATCGATTCCAGCCGCCACCCCACTTATGATTACGATTTTTTTCTTTACAAGTGGTAATAGAATCGTTTTTAAGGCCTCCAGTCCATACGAGGTTGGCTTACGTGTTCCAACAACACCTAGCGTGCTCCTCTTCGTTAGAAGCTTCTTATCGCCTTTTAAATAAAGAACCCATGGGGGATCGAATATTTGCTTCAGCAAAAAAGGATAATCATCATCGAAGATCGTCAAGCAATGAATTTGGCAATCTTCGTATCGTTTAAGTTTATCGATGGTATTGAGTGAATGTAAATCTTTGAGAAAGAGGGTAAGCTTATTTGAAGGGATAGGGAGGATTTTTACCCATTCCTCGTGATTCATAGTGAAAAGGGAAGATAAGGACGGGTCATTTGACATGATAATTTGGATTGTTTTCCATCCTGCTCCGCGGCAATGATGGAGGTGGATTAATTTTTCTGTTTTATTCAATTGGAAGCACCCCTAATCGGATATTTTTAAAGGTAGGTTGATTGTGATGGTCAAAGTAATCGAAATGTGTTTCCCGAGGAATTTGGAGTGAAATAAAGGCCGACCCAAAAAACAGGTCGGCCCAACTTAAATCAATGCGTTTTACAAGGTTCGTAGATTTCTTTTTCCTTCAGGACGGAGATCAATGTTTCACCCATTACGGATGGAGTCTCGGCAACTTTAATTCCACATTCGTTCATAACGCGGATTTTCTCGTCAGCTGTACCTTTTCCTCCTGAAATTATGGCACCAGCATGTCCCATACGTTTACCAGCTGGAGCTGTACGGCCACCAATGAAACCTACAACTGGCTTAGTCATATTTTCTTTCACCCAGATTGCCGCTTCTTCTTCTGCCGTGCCGCCGATTTCCCCGATCATGATCACCGCATGTGTTTCCGGATCTTCATTGAATGCTTTCAGTACATCAATGAAGTCCGTTCCGTTAACGGGATCCCCACCGATACCGACAGCCGTAGATTGCCCAATGCCTGCTTGTGATAATTGGTGAACGGCTTCGTACGTTAAAGTTCCAGAACGAGAAACTACACCTACATGGCCTTTTTTGTGGATATATCCTGGCATGATACCAATCTTACATTCTTCGGGGCTAATGACACCCGGGCAGTTCGGTCCGATCAAGCGAGTCTTTTTACCTTCCATGTAACGCTTCACCTTGACCATATCCAGGACAGGAATATGTTCCGTGATACAAATAACAAGATCTAGTTCTGCGTCAACGGCTTCAAGAATCGCATCTGCAGCAAATGGAGCCGGTACGTAGATAACCGATGCATTCGCTCCGGTTTCAGTGACAGCTTCGGAAACTGTATTGAATACAGGTACCCCTTCCGCTTCTGTTCCGCCTTTGCCCGGAGTGACTCCTCCAACGATTTTCGTGCCGTATTCCAACATTTGTTTTGTATGAAATAATGCTGTTGAACCAGTGATTCCCTGAACGATCACTTTCGTATCTTTATTAATATAAACGCTCATTATGTTCCCCCCTGCCTATTATCCTACAAGTGATACTATTTTTTGTGCTCCATCTGCCATTGATTCAGCAGCCGTAATATTTAAACCTGACTCTTTAAGTATCTTTTTACCAAGGTCCACATTCGTACCTTCAAGACGAACAACAAGAGGGACATCCAGGCCAAGCTCTTTAGCAGCAGCTACTACGCCTGTCGCGATGATGTCACATTTCATGATCCCCCCGAAGATATTAACGAAGATGCCTTTAACATTTTGATCGGATAGGATGATTTTGAAAGCCTCTTTTACTTTTTCCTCAGTAGCGCCGCCACCAACGTCAAGGAAGTTAGCCGGATCTCCCATATAATGTTTAATGATGTCCATCGTTGCCATAGCAAGTCCGGCACCATTAACCATACATCCGATATTTCCGTCAAGCGATATGTAACTAAGGCCATGTTTTGATGCTTCAATCTCTTTCGCATCCTCTTCATCCAAATCACGGTACTCCGCGATGTCTTTATGGCGGTAAATCGCATTATCATCGAAATTCAATTTAGCATCCAGTGCCATTACATTGCCATCGCCCGTTACCACTAATGGGTTGATTTCAGCGATTGAGCAATCTTTTTCAACGAAAGCTGTATATAAGTTAACCATCAGTTTGGAAGCTTTATTTATAAGTGAAGCCGGAATATTGATATTGAATGCAATCCTACGTGCCTGGAAGCCAGTCAGGCCGACAACCGGATCGATTACTTCTTTGAAAATTTTCTCTGGTGTCTTTTCAGCCACTTCCTCAATTTCCGTTCCGCCTTCTTCAGAAGCCATCAATACGACACTGTTCGTAGCACGGTCAAGGACCAGCCCGATATAATATTCCTTCGTAATGTCGCAGCCTTCTTCAATAAGTAAACGCTTAACTTCCTTGCCTGCCGGTCCTGTTTGATGGGTCACCAGCGTCTTACCAAGAATCTCTTCTGCATATGTACGTGCTTCATCAAGATTTTTCGCTACCTTAACTCCGCCGGCTTTCCCGCGGCCGCCCGCATGAATTTGAGCTTTGACGACAACAACTTCCGTACCTAATTCCTTCGCTGCTTCCACTGCTTCATCTACAGTAAAGGCAACCCGGCCATTTGGAACGGATACCCCGTATTGTCGCAATATCTCTTTTCCCTGATACTCATGGATATTCATTTCCCATCCTCCTTATCTACTAAAAACCAACTTTTAAATTTAATGCCTGTTTTCTCTACCATATTACAACAAAATTCTCCTTGGTGCATAATATTCTTTCACATAATTTTGTGAATATTATCATAATATACTTTTTTTACTCTTGTATTAAATGGAAAAAAACTGCTTGGCCGTTGTGTTTCTTTCTAGTGAAAATCAATTATATTTTTTCTATCATTCTATTCTTTTAAAAAGCCTTTTCTCTTATAAATCCAGTGAAAACACACCCTTCTACACCCTTTTCCACCATATTAATCCAGAAAACACCTCAGGGAAATTACGTGTATCCTTTTTTTGACTCAAAGGAAAAGCAAAAGGACAAAGCCATGGCTTTGTCCTTTTTCTGATAGTTTAGTATGTTTTTAATATAATGAAAATTTATTAACGATTTCCCTAATTTTCTACAAAAACCAACAAGAATCCATTTTGGTGAAATCACGTGCATAATCAGGCCCCTACCGATTCATGTCCTTGTCGACTTTATAAATGAATGCAAATACCTCCGCAACAGCTCCGTACAATTCTTCCGGTATCGTTTGATTTATATCCAATTGACCTAAAAGTGCAGCAAGCGACTCATCCTTTTGGACCGGTATATCCAGCTTCATAGCCCTTTCCAGGATATTTTCAGCCGTTTTACCTTTCCCCTTCGCCAATATGACGGGAGCTTTGGATGTCTTTTGATCATACTTTAAGGCAATCACTTCTTTTCGCCTATCATTTTTCATATTCGAATATCCACTCCACTATATGAACCAGATTCTGAAAAAGGAACGGATTTCAACCCGTGGCCCCTCTCTTTTCCGCTTCCCATGTTTACAAATGAAACACCTGACAATCTGTAATCCATTTTTTCCAGATTCTCTCTCAGGAGTTCAAGATATTGATTTGCTGTCTCTTCAAGGACTGCTCCATGCCCATTAATGACCGTCACCTTTATGATTCGATTTTGCACCTGCATATCGATGATAATCTCTTTAAGGCGTTCTAATTCTAAATAAAATAGGACGCGGCAGTATTCCGGGTCTATCTTGCCATCTTTTGTTTTCCTTCCGCTCCATTGTAACGTTAGGTCCGTTTGTGTAGAGCCCAGATTGATTGGAAGTGTAAGGAGCAAATTCTGAATCGGCCCATTTTCTTGTGCAAGGATCTGTTGGGCAGTGACCCGATTTAGGATTTGTTCTGCGATCTCCTTAATGGCTGCCGGAGTTTGCGCATTCAGCAATTTAAGCAGCAGCGGTTTAAGTGTATCCAAATCCTTCGAGAACTCCATTTCATCTCTAGTAAGATTAACAAGTGCATGTTCCAGCTGAAGACCAAGGATCTTCGTCCACTCTTTTAGTTGGTGTGCAACAGATGGACCATTAGTAAAATCGATTGTTTGAAACTCAGCTTCAAATACCTGGGCTAGGACCAGCCTCTCATTATTCGTAACGAACTGAGCCTCAGACAGCTGTTTAAGTGACTGAAACAGTAGTTTGGCCGCCTTACCCTTCGACTCAACTACCTGCTCTCTATCCATATTCAAATAGCCTAAAAGGTCATTCACTTCTACATTTCCGCCTAATGCTTTTTTTCCGGCTGTTGCTTCTGCAAAAGCACTCTCAAGCAAACGAAAGGCAAGAGGGGAAAGTTTTTCTGCAGAAATTTTTTTCTGAAACGATTGGATATCAGTTGGCATTTTTGTCGCTTTATGATCAACGCCGTTCAATATCCGATTTATATTAATTTCGATTTCGTCAATTTTTCCAAATGCTCCACTTTTTACCTTGGAAAGTACATGCAATCCTTGGTGTAATTTTTCAATCGCTGAGTTCTTAGGAATCCCGGACCTCGCCTCAGCTCCATCAATTAACTTCTCCAGAAAGACAGATTCTGTAATTCCCTTTGGGACGAAACCTGTCTTTTTAAGCAGGGAAAATGCGCCGGATTTCATTTCAGGTGTTGAATCCGAATCCAGCCAAATGGTCACTAGTTTTTGCAAACCGAATTGTTGAAGCTGGCTCTGTTTAGCCACATGTAAGGAGTCCAATACCTCCATAAGCTTGAAAGCCGTCCTCGTTACCACTCCCCCATCCTGCAGTTGCTGCTTGAGGCCGCTGAGCAATTTGTGAAAAGGTTCGCCTTTGGCATGTGAAAATAATGCATCATATACATCTTTTACAAACGGCAATTGCTGAATGAACATTGTTTTTATCAGAGGCAGACCAACTTCTGCATCGGCAGTTTTCAGCCATTGCAAAGCGGACTGAAAAGTTTCCTTGGTTATCGGGAGACGGTTTTTCAGGAGATATTCGGCAAGCTTTGCCGCCGCAGGTTCGGGCGTTATGCCGAGATGAGCGATCAATTGTGCAGCTGTGCCATCTAAGCTGGAACAGTTCAAATTCGGGGAATCTAAAGCTTTTAACACGACCTTCCCCTCATTTGGTGGCTGAATTTGAAACCAATACCTTTCTCCTGCCCGAAGCGGGATATCTAGAGCGGCAATCATTTTTTGATGGCCAATCTGTACCTCGGCCGTTTGGTTAGGAAAAACCTTATTCACTTTCCCGAAAAGGATTTGACCGTTTTTCAAACTCGCAGTTCCTTGTATTTCAATTGGTGAAGATACGGGTTGACCGCTTGTTGTCGATTGCATCACTCATCCTCCCTAGTCCTTCGTACGTGCAGCGATTTCCTTAACTGGTGCAAAACTTCTTCTATGCCAAGGTGTAAGCCCGTGCTTCTCGAGCGCTTCTAAATGTTGGCTTGTCCCATATCCCATGTGCTTTCCGAAACCATATTCCGGATATTCTTCACCATATTCCTTCATCATCCTGTCACGAGTCACTTTCGCTATAATGGATGCCGCAGAGATGGTAATGCTTCTTGCATCCCCCTTTATGAGTGAAAGCTGCGGAATCGGCACATCCAGTTCCATCGCATCAATCAACAAATGATCAGGAAGTTCTGACAAATCGTTCACTGCGGCCACCATTGCCTTTTTCGTAGCTTGGTATATATTGATTTCATCAATTACTTCGCTATGTACAACACCCACACCTATGGAAAGTGCTTCCTTAAAAATCATCTCATAAAACAGTTCCCTTTTTGACTCTGGAATCTTTTTAGAATCATTCAGTCCTGGCAAATAAAAAGATTCCGGCAAGATGACAGCACTTGTCACAACTGGTCCTGCCAACGGTCCTCTTCCTACTTCATCGATACCTGCAAGAATGGAAAACCCTTGTTTGCGCAATTGCCGTTCAAACTCCGTCATTTCCGTGAAAGCATCCTTTACCTGTCGCTCTTTTTCATAGGCTCTTTGCCATTTGCTCACTAAGTCAGTTACTCCCTTTCGGCTGTCTTCCCGGCATTCTTGTAAAAATAAATCTTCTGGCTCTCTTATAGTCTTTAACTTTGAGGAGATTTCCTTAATGCTCATTGCAGTTTTCATCATTTATCACCCATCATATTAATTATCGGCAGTCTTGCTCCTTTTCTACAGTTCAAACAAAAATACGGAGCGGAAAAGAGACATCAAAAGTTAAAAACCTTTTCGACATCCAACTCCAGCTCCGTATCAACCCTTTTCACCGACCTTCTTCAAAAATCAGGTCAGTGTCTTGCAATCTCTACTTAATGTTATTCGGGGATATTATCCTCTTCATAATCCTTAGGGACCTCAAACGTAAGAGGGCCCATCTTTTCTGAACGGATTTCACGTACGACCAACTCTGCGGTTTTGTCATAATCAATGAAGCCACCAGATGCTAAACAGCCCCTGAACTTTCCGACGGCATCGAATAGTTCAAGCGTTTCCTGAGGAATTGCATCCAGGTTATAACGGGATTTCAATCTATCCGGATATTCCTTTTCCAAAAAGCGCAGACCGTATAAAGAGACCTCGTGCAAGTTTAAGATCGTATCCTTGATCGCTCCCGTCAATGCAAGCTTCAAGCCCACTTCCTGATCCTCGAATTTAGGCCAGAGAATCCCCGGCGTGTCCAACAGTTCCAATTCCTTACCAACTTTTATCCATTGCTGCGCCTTCGTGACACCAGGTGTATTCCCTGTTTTGGCAATGTTCTTTTTGGCAAGTCGATTGATTAAAGTTGATTTCCCTACATTCGGAATCCCGACTATCATGGCGCGGATGGCTCTTGGCTTTATTCCTCTTGATTCCATCCTGTCATACTTATCTTTTAAAAGTTTTTTAGAAGCAGCTGTAATCTGGTTTAAACCGCTTCCTGCCTGCGAGTTAATGGCAATCGCCGTTTTCCCCTGTGATTTATAATATTCAAGCCACATATTCGTTTTCACCGGATCGGCCATATCAGCTTTATTCAAAAGGATAACCCTCGGTTTATGCTGTATGATTTCATCGATCATCGGATTTCGTGAAGATGCCGGAATCCGGGCATCCACAAGTTCAAAGATGATGTCGATCAGTTTTAATTTCTCTGTTACTTCCCGTCTTGCTTTGGCCATATGGCCAGGGAACCACTGTATTGTCAATGGAATCCACCTTCCTACTATTCCGCCAATCGAAAGTCTTCAATCGGCCAATAAACTAATTTAGTTTTTCCTAACACTTTATCGTAAGGAACGACGCCAACGCTAATATAGCGGCTATCCTTACTAACACGACGATTATCCCCTAAGACAAATAGATGGTCTTCAGGCACCGTTCCTTGTTCTATGACATCACTTAATGTAAAAGGTTCCGTCAAAGCCCCGCCATCTATCAATTGTTTTTTATATTCATCCAAGTATGGCTCATCATAAGCTTTTCCATTCACGTACAGAGTATCATCTTTATATTCCACTTTTTCCCCTGGCAATCCGATGACCCGCTTTATGTAATCTTTGCCTTCTGGAGCTTCAAAAACGATAATGTCGAATCTTTTCGGTTCACCAATCGAATAGGAGATTTTATTAACGAGCATGCGGTCCGTATTCTTTAATGTCGGCATCATGGAATTACCGTCCACAACAATTGGAGCCAGGAGGAAATAACGAATCAGTGTCGCAGCTATAACCGCGATTATGACCGCCTTTGTCCATTCCCACAATTCATTTTTCTTTTTCGCCATCCTTACCCACCCTTTTAGAAAGCATATCAACAATTATTTTAACATGTTGCAGACGCTATAGCGAGCGGGATTCTATATAGTTTTCACCGTATATGTGCATTAATGGTTTCTTGCAGTGCAAAAAGGGAGCCTGAAAAACAAGCTCCCTTTTTGATACTGTTTGGTTATTCACCTTATGTGGATCATGGTAAACCCGCATGAAGATATTCGAAGAATTAACGACGAATTTCTTTAATACGTGCTTTTTTACCACGAAGTTCGCGTAGGTAATAAAGTTTCGCACGACGTACTTTACCGTGACGGATAACTTCTAGTTTCGCAATTTTTGGTGTGTGAACAGGGAAAGCACGTTCTACTCCAACGCCGTAAGAGATCTTACGCACTGTGAAAGTTTCACTAACTCCGCCGCCACGACGTTTGATTACAACGCCTTCAAACAACTGGATACGTTCGCGAGTTCCTTCAATAACCTTTACGTGTACACGTACTGTGTCACCAGGTCTGAATGATGGAAGATCTGAGCGAAGTTGTTCTTTTGTGATTTCGTTAATAAGATTTTGCATCGATTTCAACTCCTCCTGGACGCTCTTGCAAATACTTATTGTTTGCAGCGGAACATCGTTATAAGACTGAGCATTTTGCCCAAGTCACAAGGTATATCCTATCATACTATAAACGTCGATGCAATAGGCATCAGTCTTCTTTTTTAATCTCGGACAATAATTTTTTTTCAAGTTCCGATAGTTCATAACTATCGAGCAAATCAGGACGTCGCATCCACGTTCTGCGCAGAGATTCCTTCATCCGCCATTCATCGATTTTTTTATGATTTCCGGATATTAGCGGATCGGGAACTTTCATCCCCCGAAAATCTGCAGGTCTAGTATAATGGGGATGCTCTAACAAACCAGAAGAATAGGAATCAAGAATCGGGGAGTCAACATTTCCTAGAACGCCGGGAAGCAAGCGAACTACGCTGTCAATAATGACCATTGCGCCCAATTCCCCGCCTGTAAGAACAAAGTCACCAATCGATATTTCATCCGTGACGACATGCTCCCGGATGCGCTCATCGTATCCTTCATAATGTCCGCATATGAAAATGAGATGTTCTTCATTTGCATACTCTTCAGCTTTTTTCTGCGTGTAACGCTCTCCCTGAGGACAAAGCAGGACTACCCTTGGGGTTAGCTCAGCTTGGCCTTTTAGAGCTTCTACAGCATCAAAAATCGGTTGTGCCTTCAATACCATTCCGGCACCTCCGCCATACGGATAATCGTCTACCGTCGAGTGCTTATTATCTGCATAGTCTCGAAAATTGGTCACCTTATAGCTGACAGCCTGCTTTTCCGCAGCCTTTTTTAAGATGGACGAGCCAAATACCCCTTCGAACATTTCTGGAAAAAGCGAAAGCACATCGATTTTCATCAGTCTAAAAGTCCTTCCATCGGTGTAATGATGACCTTTTTAGCGGAAATATCTACTTCTTTTACAATTTGTTCAATATACGGGATCAGAATATCCTTACTGCCAGCTTTCTTAATGACCCAAACATCATTGGCACCAGGCGTAAGAACCTCAATGATTTCCCCAACTTCCAAACCTTCATCCGTAAATACAGAACAGCCGATGATTTCATGGAAGTAGAACTCACCTTCGTCCAATTTACCAAGCTGTGCTTCCTTCACTTTTAGTACCCCGTTTCTAAAAGCCTCGACCTGTCCGACGTTATAATAGTTCTCGAACGTCAATAGGTTAAAGTTTTTATGGGTACGATGTGACCTGATGATAAGCGGCAAAGGCTTTTTATCAGTGTCCCTAAACAAATGCAGTGTATTTCCCACTTTGAATCGTTTTTCCGGAAAGTCTGTTGAAGAAATGACACGCACTTCTCCTAAAAGACCATGTGTGTTGACAATTTTACCTACATTAAACCATTTTTCCATTCTTTCACCTCTAACGAATTTCCGAGACGATTCCATCTTTAATGACAATAGTCTTCGTTGCCATAATATCGTCCCAATCTGCCCCAATTTCCACATCAATGATACTTTGAACTTCCCGTTCCTTCAATTCGCTTCCGGTGGGAAGGATCTCCAACTGCTCCATTTGAAATTCAAGCAGTTTAATTTTTTCTTGCCTCTGGTTTATTTCTTTTTCGAAATGAGCACGGAGACTAGCAGGCTGGAGATTTCTTGTTTTTTCAAGCTTTTTCAGTTCAAAGCGAAGCTGTTCACTCTCTTTTTGAAGCTGAAGGCGTTTTGACTTGTACTTCTCGAGGAGCTGATTCTTGCTGGATTCCGTTAATACTTGGTTAACGATTACATTTTGGAGAATTTTCATTCCAGCACCTCCTATTATCTATGATTTCTTATTTCCTTCAAAAAATATGTATGATAGGGTAATCTTTTTGAAAAAGGGGGTCATTCTCTTAAGTATAACGTAAATCGATAAAAGATGCGTCTTAAAAAGGTGTAAAGTTTAAACTCCGGGTCAGATCCAAATAGGATCAAAGTCGGAATTTCACTTTCTTGAAGTACAAAAAAAGGAGGGGTATTAGCCCTCCTTATTCGGAAATCTCCAAATAGATTTTCTTCTGCTGTGAAGATCCTGCTGCATATACCACAGTCCGAATCGCCTTAGCAACACGCCCTTGTTTACCGATGACCTTGCCCATGTCCTCTTTATGAACGGAGAGGATATAAACAATCCGGTCGGACTCTTCCTTGGAGGTCACGATGACCTCTTCCGGATAATCCACAAGTGCTGAAACAATCGTTTCAATTAGTGCTTTCATCAACTAACGTCGATTACTTGCTGTTTTTTGCAACATGGAATTTTTCCATGATGCCTTGTGTTGAGAATAAGTTACGAACTGTATCAGATGGTTTAGCTCCATCTTGTAACCATTTAAGAGCAAGCTCTTCGTTGATTTCAACTTTAGCTGGTTGAGTCACCGGGTTATAAGTTCCTACCACTTCAATGTAACGTCCGTCACGTGGTGAACGAGAATCTGCAACTACAATACGATAGAAAGGAGATTTTTTAGCTCCCATACGTTTTAAGCGAATTTTTACTGCCATTTTAAATAAGCACCTCCGAATAGTTTCACACAAGATAGTATAATATCAAATGTCTTGTATGTTTGTAAAGGTTTTTTTCTTAACAGGTGAAAAAAGTGTTGAAACACATGGCTTTAACCCGTATTTCTCCTTAGTTTCAACCTAAAATAAACCTTACATGAACGGGAATTTGAATCCCTTTTTCTTCCCTTTTTGCATGTTCGTAACCTGTTTCATCATCTTTTTCATTTCTTCGAATTGCTTCAATAGGCGGTTCACTTCTTGAATCGATCTGCCGCTTCCTTTGGCAATCCGTTTCTTACGGGATGCATTCATGGTTTCTGGATGTTCCTTTTCCTGCGTCGTCATTGAACGGATGATAGCTTCGACATGACCAATCTGTTTCTCATCGATCTGAAGGTTATCCATCCCTTTCATTTTGTTCGCACCAGGAATCATTTTCAGAATATCATCAAGCGGACCCATATTCCGCACCTGACCAAGCTGATCAAGGAAATCATCAAAGGTAAAAGTGGCTGTACGCATCTTTTTTTCTAATTCTTTCGCTTTTTCTTCATCTACATTGGCCTGTGCTTTTTCGATAAGGGTCAATACATCACCCATGCCGAGGATCCTTGACGCCATCCGTTCTGGATGGAATGCTTCAAGTGCATCCAATTTTTCTCCCATACCGACGAATTTTATCGGCGTGTTTGTGACTGAACGAATCGAAAGCGCCGCACCACCACGTGTATCCCCATCAAGTTTCGTAAGTACGACTCCAGTCAGGCCTAACTGTTCATTAAAGCTTTGGGCCACATTGACCGCATCCTGACCTGTCATCGCATCGACAACCAGGAAGATTTCATCGGGTTTTGTCAATTCTTTGATATCCTTCAGTTCACCCATCAAGTTTTCATCAACATGAAGGCGGCCTGCGGTATCAATCAACACATAATCATGATGTTCTTCCTTAGCCTTTTCAATCGCCTGTTTGGCAATTTCAACAGGGCTGACCTGGTCCCCAAGGGAGAAAACAGGCATGCTTAATTGTTTGCCAAGTGTTTCAAGCTGCTTAATCGCCGCCGGACGGTAAATATCAGCCGCAACGAGCAATGGCTTGCGGTTGTATTTTTTTCTAAGAAGATTGGCAAGCTTTCCGGTGGTCGTCGTTTTACCAGCACCTTGAAGCCCTACCATCATAATGACGGTCGGTGGTTTCGAGGCAACGGCAATCTTGCTTTGTTCGCCGCCCATCAGCTCCGTCAATTCTTCCTTAACTACTTTAATTACCTGTTGACCGGGGGTTAAGCTTTTCAGCACTTCCTGACCTACCGAACGTTCACTAACACGTTTTACAAAATCCTTCACGACTTTAAAGTTAACATCCGCTTCAAGCAGGGCCAATCGAACTTCACGCATCATTTCTTTAACGTCCGCTTCGTTGACCTTACCTTTTCCACGGATCTTTTGCATCGTGCTCTGCAGTCGGTCGGCCAATCCTTCAAATGCCATATTGCCGCCTCCTAATCCAACTTCTCAAGCGTTGTGATTGCGTCTAGCAGCTTCTCTTTTGAAAAGGAATCCTTTTCTATGAGTCCCTTCATATTCGCAATCCACTGGTTACGCTCTTGAAATTTTTGAAATAACAATAGCTTCGCTTCATATTCCTCAAGCATCGCTTCTGTTCTTTTTATATTATCATAGACTGCCTGCCTACTTACTTCGTATTCATCGGCAATCTCGCCAAGAGAGTAATCATCCAGATAGTAGAGGGACATGTAGCTCTGCTGCTTCTCTGTTAACAACGATTGGTAAAAGTCATACAAATAATTAATCCGCGTTGTCTTTTCAAGCATCTTAGCAAGCCTCCCTGCTGTTAAGTGAAAACCCTTTACAAGTTTATATTGTAAAGCCTTGTTTATTTGATGTCAAGTCAAACTCCTTACCACTTGTTTGCAAAGCATTATTTTTTTCGTTTTCTTGCTTCTAGAAGTTCACAGTGAATCCTGTAACAATGTTGGTGCCTCATTCAAAAATGGCAAAAAAACCAGAAGAGAAAAATCTCTTCCGGACATTTTTTGCTTAAACCTCTTCTTTATCGATGATATCAGCAAACAGGCCATAAACATATTTCTCTGCATCGAATTCCTGCAGATCGTCCATTTTTTCACCAAGCCCGACAAATTTAACGGGAATGGCCAGTTCATTGCGAATTGCCAAAACAATTCCACCTTTTGCCGTGCCATCAAGCTTTGTTAAAACAATACCGGAAACATTGGTCGCTTCCTTGAATGTCTTGGCCTGAATAAGTGCATTTTGTCCAGTTGTTGCATCAAGGGCAAGCAACACTTCATGTGGTGCACCAGGTATTTCACGTTCAATTACACGTTTCACCTTTTCCAATTCCTTCATTAAATTCACTTTATTTTGTAAACGTCCAGCTGTATCACAAATCAGGATATCCGCTTTACGAGCCTTGGCGGCCTGAATGGCATCGAACATGACCGCAGCAGGGTCAGAGCCTTCTCCTTGCTTGATTACACTGACACCAACACGTTCTCCCCATACCTCGAGCTGTTCAATTGCACCTGCACGGAACGTATCCCCGGCTGCCAATACGACAGACTTGCCTTCTGCCTTGAATTTATGAGCAAGTTTACCGATTGTCGTTGTTTTACCTACCCCATTAACCCCTACGAACAAAATGACCGTCAAACCTTCTTCTTGTATATTCAGGCTCGGAGTCCCTTCTTCATCACCTTGGTAGATTTCGACAAGCTTTTCGGAAATGACGGATTGCACTTCCCTTGTATCAGAGATATTGCGAAGCTTGACTTCCATTTTTAATTGATCAATTAGTTCCATCACAGTATCAAAGCCTACATCAGCCTGTATCAGGATTTCTTCAAGTTCTTCAAAAAAGTCCTCATCCACTTTCCGATAACGGGCAACAAGTTCATTAACCCTTCCAGTAAAGGAATTCCTTGTCTTTGTCAAACCTTGCTTGAATTTTTCCCCTATGGATACTTCTGCTTCAACTTCTTTTTCTTTTTCTTCCTGGTTCGTAAATTTCTCTTTTAGCTTTTTGAAAAAACTCATTGTCCCACTTCCTCTAATAATGAATTTAAACTTCAATAAAGTTTTCTGATTCTTCCATCCGGACGGAAACAAGTTTGGAAACCCCTGACTCCTGCATCGTAATGCCATATAGTACATCAGCCTCTTCCATCGTGCCTTTACGGTGAGTAATCACGATAAACTGTGTTTCCCTGCTGAACTTCCTTAAAAATTGGCTGAACCGGACTACATTCGCCTCATCAAGGGCTGCCTCGACTTCATCAAGAATACAGAAAGGCACCGGCCGCACTTTCAGAATGGAGAATAAAAGGGCTATGGCTGTCAGTGCCCGTTCTCCTCCGGATAAGAGGCTCAAATTCTGCAGTTTTTTCCCAGGCGGCTGTGCAATGATATCTACCCCTGTATTTAGTAAATCATCCGGGTTCGTCAGTTTAAGCTCAGCTCTTCCTCCGCCAAATAATGCTTTGAAGACTTGTTCGAATTCTTCACGGATCGAATAAAAGGTATCTGCAAAGCGCCGCTTCATTTCATCATCCATTTCATCGATGACTTGGAATAATGTATCTTTCGCCTGTTGAAGGTCTTCCTTTTGACTAAGGAGGAATTCATAGCGTTCAGCTACACGTGCATATTCATCAATCGCACCTAAATTTACCGTCCCTAATTCCTCTATTGCAAGCTTGATGAGCTTCACTTTTTTTTGGGCTTCTTCTGCAGGCATCATCAATGGATACTGTTCTTTTGCACCTTCAAAGGAAAGCGTATATTCTTCTCTCAAGTGGTCGAGACGATTTTCCAATTCCACATCCAGACGGGTTAATTTTACTTCTTCGTCCTTCATCACTTCAACAATGCCTCTATAAAGTCGGTTTTCTTCTTTCAAGGCCAGTTCAAGTGTTTCAACTTGTGTTAGAAGCTCGTTTTTTTCCTGTTTTTTTATAGTGATTCCTTCAATTGCCCCATTTTTATCGAGCAATTTCTGCTGTGCCATATCTTCCAGGGATTCTTCCCCGCTTGAACTGTCTGTCATTTCATTGGTCAGGAGCCCCAAATCATCTTTATTTTCGTCAAGCCTGCTAGTTTCCTTTGAAAGGTCCGAATCAATGCGTTCCATCTTCTCTTTTTGGTTTTGTAGCTGCCCACGCTTAGAGGCCAGTGTTACCCTCAGTTCATTCGTTTCTTCGGCAAGGCTCTCTTTTGAGGATTGTTGGGATTGCTTTTGTTCCGTCATGTCGGAAATCAGCCGGTCAAGCCCTTCAATTTCCATTTTACATGATTCCAAAAGCTCTTCCAGCTCTTCAAGTCTTGCCGTTTTTTGCTGTTGTTCTTCTAAATATGAATTTTTATCCAAATCATAAAGATGCAGCCGTTCATTCACATTTCTTTCCTGTAGCTCCACTTCACGAAGTTCGCCCTTCAGGGTTTGTTCTTGCAATCGAAGGCTCTCCCCTGTTTTTCTGGTTTGTTCAAGCGTTTGCTCTTGAACACCCACATCCACTTTGAGCTGTTTGACCTGCTTTTCTAGCTGATTCGTTTTCGCTTCCATGGCGGCTAGTTTTTGATGGAGCTCTTCCAGTTCCGTTTTCCTCGAAAGCAGGGAGGTCGTTTTTTGCTTTAACGCGCCACCAGTCATTGAACCACCTGGATTGACGATATCCCCTTCGAGGGTTACGAAGCGGAAACGGTGCTGCATCATTTTCGCCAAGTCATTTGCACCCTTTAGATCTGTCGTGATTATGACAGTCCCTAACAGGTTTTCCGCAATTGCTGCATGCCTGTCATCATATTGGATCAATGAGGAGCCCGTCCCCACAAAAGCTGAGTGGCTCTTTAGCATCGATAATTGGCTTACTGAAATCTCTCTTGCCTTAATGACTGATAAAGGCAAGAACGTCGCACGTCCATACTTATGTTTCTTCAAGAAGGAAATGGCTTCTCGTGCATGCTCTTCGCGTTCAACGACCACATGCTGCATCGCTCCGCCCAGAGCCGTTTCGATGGCCGTTTCATATTCCTTTGGAACCTTTATCAATTCCGCAACTGCCCCTTCTATGCCTCGAAGGGTTTCTTTCGCTTTTAAAACTTCTTTAACTCCCTGAAAAAAGCCTGCATAATCCTCTTCCATTTCTTCAAGAAGTTCCTTACGTGATTTTGCCTGTTGAAGGAATTGATAGGCCTTATAAAGGGTGGTTTCTTGTTTTTGATACGTATCCTTTGCCGCATTCAATTTGTTCTGCTGATTCCGGAAATAAGAGACATGCTCTTCAAGCTGCTTGGTCACATTTTCCATTAGCTTTGAATATTCCAATTTTTTAGCAGTGATACCCATTCGCTCGGTTAAGAACTTTTCATTTTCCATATCAAGTTTAGCATTTTTATGTTCCTGCTGTGTTAGCTGCTGAAGCAGGTACTGTTTTTCGTTTTTAGCCGATGCCTGCTTGTTCAACCACTCGATATAGTCACTCTTTTTCACTTCAATCATCGCTTCGATATCACTATTGAATAGGCCTAAGCTTTTTTGTTTTTCATTTAAGGTTTCCTGTATCCCTTTCACTTCCGAGTTCAGAGCATTCAGGAGTTCCGTTTCTCGTTCCTTTTGCAGGGACAGGCGTTCGACAGCAGCCTCACCTTCCACAATCGCTTTTTCAAGCTGTGACTTGTTTTGGGCGGCATTTTTTTTCCGTTCTTTCAAAACTTCTTTACGGCCTTCAAGCTTTTCAAGTTCTTCACTGGCATTCAGGAGAATTTCCTGAAGTTCATTGATCGATGTCTCAAGAGTCGCAAGACTATCCCGAAGCTTTTTGAGATGCGCTTCCCTGTCATGAAGCTGCCCTGCCATTTGCTGTTCCATTTCATTATGTTTTTCAAGTTCCTGGGATAGGTTTTCCCATTTTTCATAAAGTTCTTCTATTTCAAAAACGGTTAAAGCTACTTCTATTTGCTCAAGCTCTTCTTTCTTCTCCAAAAATTCCTTGGCGAGGGAAGACTGAATTTTCAGCGGTTCCACTTGCCCCTCCAATTCATGGAGGATATCATGGACACGGTTTAAGTTATCCTGCGTTTCCGTCAGCTTCGATTCCGCTTTTCGTTTTCTTGTTTTATATTTCAGGACACCTGCTGCCTCTTCAAAGATCACTCGTCTTTCTTCTGCCTTACTGCTTAGGATTTCTTCCACTTTCCCTTGGCTGATTATGGAAAATGCTTCACGCCCAAGACCAGAATCCATGAAAAGATCTATGATGTCCTTCAGTCGGCAACCTTGATTATTAATGAAAAATTCACTTTCTCCCGATCGGTATACCCGTCTAGTCACACTGACTTCATGAAAATCAATCGGCAGGGAATTCGTCTCGTTATCAAGGGTTAATGAAACTTCTGCAAAATTCAACGCTTTCCTCGTGTCACTTCCCGAAAAGATGATATCTTCCATTTTTGCTCCACGCAGCGATTTCGCAGACTGCTCTCCAAGTACCCATCGGACTGCATCGGTCACATTACTTTTGCCGCTTCCGTTTGGTCCAACCACTGCCGTGACTCCAGGTACAAAATCAATCGAAATTTTCTCTGCGAAAGATTTAAATCCTACAACGTCCAAGCGTTTGAGGAACATGACCTTTCCTCCTCTACTGTTCAACTATCTTGTTGATTTTTTTTCTTTTAAAACGATCAATGCATGCTCGGCAGCATGCTGCTCCGCTTCTTTTTTTGACTTTCCTAAACCAGAGCCCAGTTCTTCCCCATTCAGAGAAACGGTCGAAACAAACTCCCGGTTATGGGCTGGTCCTTTTTCCTGCAAGATCTTATATTGCAGGACACCGATAGCATCACGCTGAATCAGCTCTTGAAGCTGGCTCTTATAATCCATCACATGAGAAAAAGCACCCTCGTCTATCTTCGGAAATACAACATGCTTCAAAAACTGCACAACTGGCTCTAATCCTTGGTCAAGGTACAAAGCCCCAATATAGGCTTCGAATACATCCGCAAGCATGGCAGGGCGTTCTCGTCCACCTGTCATTTCTTCCCCTTTTCCGAGTAAAACATATTCCCCGAAAGAAAGGCTATTGGCAAAAGCGACAAGTGAAGGCTCGCACACAATGGCTGCCCTTAATTTGGTAAGTTCACCTTCGCTCATCATCGGATATTTTTGATACAAGTATTTAGAGATGGTCAGTTCAAGCACAGCGTCTCCCAAGAATTCAAGCCTTTCATTATCTTCATAAGGCTTACGGCGATGCTCATTCACATACGATGAATGTGTAAAAGCTTGTTTCAATAAATTTTCATCCTGAAAATGAAAACCCAGACTTTCCTGCAACTGTTTAAATTTATTATCCTTGATTGATGGTTTACGATTATTTCCGTTCCTACGCATCACACAAAACCCTCCACAACGGTTCAAAAAGCATATTTTTCTAATATATTAAAAAGAAACCTGGCAGGAATTCCTGTCAAGCTTTCCTATGTACATCATACATTATAATCCGCTTAAAGAAAACTAACGGCAAAGACCACTGCAATGCAGGCGGGGCTACCTGGGGCATGCTTATTCCCTTATATCTGCCGCTGCATCAAACCTTCTTTAAGAATAAGAGAAAGCCCCGTTAAAAAACGGAGCTTTTAGTCAAACGACAATACATTACATAGTGCTTTGTATGTAATTCACAGCATCACCTACTGTGGCGATTTTTTCAGCGTCATCGTCCGAAATTTCCATATCAAACTCGTCTTCGAATTCCATGACTAGTTCAACTACATCTAGGGAATCGGCACCAAGATCTTCTTTGAAAGAAGCTTCAAGTTTAACCTCTGATTCTTCTACGTTCAAACGATCTACAACGATTTTCGTTACTCTTTCTAATACATCTGCCAATGTGTTCACCTCCCCTCAAAACATTATAAATTAATTTCGGAAAAAATCAAAGAAAACTTACATGACCATGCCGCCATCTACATGAAGAGTTTGTCCAGTCATATATTTGCTTGCCTCAGAAGCGAGGAAAGACGCCACTGCAGCGATATCTTTTGGGTCACCGAACCGTGCAAGCGGAATTTGGTCCAACATGGCTTTTTGGACATCTTCAGGCAATTCCCCGGTCATATCCGTCGAGATGAAACCAGGAGCAATCGCATTTACCGTAATCCCTCTTGAAGCAAGTTCCTTTGCCGTAGTTTTGGTCAGTCCGATTACACCAGCCTTGGCCGCAACATAATTTGCCTGACCTGCATTTCCGCTGACGCCGACGATCGATGCCATATTGATGATCCTGCCGCTACGCTGCTTCATCATTTGTCTTGTGACCGCTTTTGTGCAAAGGAAAACTCCTTTAAGATTCGTATTGATCACTGAATCCCATTCCTCTTCTTTCATTCGCATCAATAGGTTATCTCGTGTGATACCGGCATTATTAACCAAAATATCCACTCTGCCAAACTGTTCGATGACCTCTTTGATCATGCTTGTCACCGAGTCACTATTTGCAACATCGCACTGGATGGCAAATGCTTTACGGCCCAATGCCTTGATTTCATCCACCACTTCATTCGCTTTCGTTTCACTGCCAGAATAGTTGATGGCAACGTCTGCTCCTTGACGGGCAAGTTCTAATGCAACTTCCCTGCCAATACCTCTTGACGCCCCTGTTACAAGTGCTTTTTTACCTTCGAGGATCATGCTTTTGCCCCCTTCAATGTTTCAATTGTTTTAGTTAGTGTTTCTATATCGGAGACCGAGTGAATTTGAACGGAACGATCGATCTTCTTTATTAATCCACCCAATACTTTCCCAGGGCCTACCTCGATGAACGTATCCACTCCCAATTCAAGTAGGGTTTTCACACTGTCCTCCCAGAGGACCGGTGAATACAGCTGTTCGATTAATTTTTCTTTTATTTCAGCAGGTGCAGTAATGGGCTTAGCCGTTACGTTTGAAATGACAGGAATTTGTGCCTGTTTAAAGCTTACTTCATCAAGGACACCCTGTAACTTTTCTGCCGCTGGTTTCATCAATTCCGAATGGAACGGTCCACTCACTTCAAGAGGAAGAGCCCGTTTAGCCCCATTCTCCTTGGCTTTTGCACTTGCAAGTTTAACCCCTTCTGAAGTTCCAGAAATGACGATTTGGCCTGGACAATTAATATTGGCTAATTGAACGGATTCCCCTGTTGCTGTTATTTCAGAAGTCACTTCAGATAGAGCTTCACGGTCCATTCCCAGTATCGCAGCCATTGAACCTTGACCATTCGGTACCGCAGCTTCCATGAATTCACCGCGCTTACGCACAGTATAAACGGCATCTTCAAAAGAAATTGCACCTGATGCCACTAAAGCCGTATATTCACCTAAACTATGCCCTGCTGTATAATCAGGTTTGATTCCCGCTTCTTCTAACTCCTTGACAAAGGCATAGCTCGTGGTCAATAAAGCTGGCTGTGCATTATAGGTTACCGTTAATTCTTGTTGTGTGCCATTAAAGATCAGTTCGGAAAGTTGAAAATCAAGTTTTTCATCGGCTTTTCGAAAAATATGCTGAGCACGCTCGTTTTCCTGAAATAAGCCATGACCCATTCCTATTGACTGTGAACCTTGTCCTGGAAAGACAAAAGCAATTTTAGCCATCTGTTACTCCCCTGCCTCTTTGATTTATTTTTGTTTTTCTATTGTCTTTGCAATGGTCGATATGACGTCATTCCCCACCATATCGCGAGTCTGGCGTATCGCATTATAGACCGCGTTCGCATCTGAAGAACCATGCGCCTTTATGACAGGGGCCTTCAAACCGAATAGGCCAGCACCGCCATACTCCGAATAATCCATTTTAATTTTAATGCCCTTTAGTTCCGGTTTGACCATTGCTGCAGCCATCTTACTCTTGAAGTTGCTCATCAAGGCCGTTTTCACCATTTTAAATACACCCATAGCAGTACCTTCAAGTGTCTTCAACACCATATTTCCCGTGAAGCCGTCCGTAACGACAACATCTGCCGGTCCATTTAGAAGGTCCCTGGCCTCTACATTACCTATAAAGGATATCTCCGATGATTGCTGTAGCAATGTAAAAGCCTGCTTAGTCAGTTCATTCCCCTTTTTTTCTTCTGTTCCGATATTCAGGAGTCCGACCCGTGGCTTTTCAATTCCCCGCACTTTTTGTGCATAAACAGATCCCATTATGGCGAATTGCAGCAGATGCTCCGGCTTCGCATCAGAGTTCGCACCTACATCCAGAAATACGAAACCTTTACCATCAATTGTCGGAAGGGTTGGAGCCAATGCCGGACGTTCAATGCCTTCTATCCTTCCAACAACAAACAAGCCTGCAGCCATTAGCGCACCAGTATTGCCTGAAGAAATGCATGCATCTGCTTCTCCATCAGCCACTTGTTGTGCAGCTAATACCATCGAGGCACTTTTCTTGCGGCGAACCGCACGAACCGGTTCATCGGTACTTAATATTTTTTCATCAGTATGTACAACCTTTATTCGGCCATGTTTCGTTAAGTATTGATTTATCTCCGCTTCATTGCCCACCAAGGTAATTTCCACATCGGAAAAAGCCTCAACAGCTTTCATCGCTCCTAAAACCTGTGCCTTGGGAGCATTATCGCCACCCATTGCATCTATCGTTATCTTCATTTTCTTTCATCCTTTACTAGAAAGTTAAGAGCGATACATTTCGAACTCGCCTTTAAAAACCAGTTCATTACCAACGTAGCTTCTGACTTCCACCACGGAACGATCGTTGGTGTGGTCCACGTTTTTAACCTTCGCTTTAGCTACCACTCTTTCATTTTCCTTTACAGAACGAGTAAATAAAATGGATGCTTTTGCAGTTAATGCCAGTTCGTCATTAATGACCGCTACAGCCAATGAATTCGCTTGGGCAAAAAGATGATGTCCCCTTGCAATTCCATTCCGCTTAAAGACATGCTCTTTATTTATATCCAAAATCGAAATAGCATTGTCATCTAAATTAAGATCAATTACTTCCCCGATGATTTCATCCAAAGGCAAAGCCCTAATTTCGTCACTGAATTTCTTCTCAGCCACGCTTTTAATACGTTCACGCAGTTCCGGTATCGATAATTCAAGACGATCAAGCCTAATAGTCTGGACGCTCACCGAATATTTTTCAGCCAGCTCCTCATCCGTTACAAAAGGATTCTGTTTAATCGTTTCGATTAATAATTGCTGGCGTTCCTTCTTACTTCTTCGCATCTGAAGGTCACCATCCGTAGTATTATGACTAGGTACTAATAGTAGTATATATATTTTAAAAACAGATTGCAAGATATTGAAGAAATTCTCGCAATCTGCTAATGGATTTTCATTCAGATCAGTCCAGCTTTTCTCCCGTAAATACGCCCGTACCCTCTAAATAGTTCCGTAGCGGTGCATACTCCGGGGAATGCCAAAAGCTTTGTGAGGCGATCAATTTTGAAGCATCCATCCTTGCCACTTCCAAGGTCCTGTAATCATGGACCATGTCGGCTACTTTAAACTCAGGAAGGCCGCTTTGTTTTTTACCGAAGAAATCACCAGGGCCCCGAAGTTCCAAATCTTTCTCGGAAAGAGCAAAACCATCGTTTGTCTCGGTCATGATTTTCATCCGTTCTTTGCCGACTTCCGTTTTCGGGTCAGCCAGGAGGATGCAAAAGGACTGATCACTCCCCCTTCCGACTCTCCCCCGTAACTGATGCAACTGTGAAAGCCCAAAGCGCTCCGCATCATAAATGACCATTACCGTTGCATTAGGAACATTCACCCCAACTTCAACAACCGTTGTGGAGACAAGGATTTGTGCTTCATTGGCACTAAACTGCTGCATCACTTCGTCTTTTTCATCCGTAGGCAGACGTCCATGCATGAGCCCCACTTTATACATGTTCGTAAAGTATTGTGTAAGCATTGCATGAACATCAAGAACATTTTGTAATGAATCAAGTTTCTCCGACTCCTCAATCAAAGGACAGATGACGTAAGCCTGTCTCCCTCGCCTTAGTTCCTTTTCGACGAAAGTTAAAATCCGATCGAGCATTTGGTGTTTCGCCCAATAGGTTTCTATCGCTTTACGCCCTGCCGGCATTTCGTCTATCGTTGAGACGTCCATTTCCCCAAACACTGTAATTGCCAGCGTTCGGGGAATCGGTGTTGCCGTCATGAATAGAACATCTGGATTTGCACCTTTTTCACGAAGGATCCGGCGCTGCTCCACTCCGAAACGATGTTGTTCATCCGTTATGACAAGACCAAGGTTCCGAAAATTCACTTCATCCTGTATCAATGCATGTGTTCCTATCAAAAGATCAAGCTCCCCGGACTCTAGCAATTGCAATAGTTCCTTGCGCTTTTTGCCTTTTACTGAACTAGTCAACAATGCGACCTTTACTCCACTTGGTTCCAACATGGCCCTAAGGGATTGTGTATGCTGCTCAGCCAAGATTTCCGTCGGGACCATAAGTGCACCTTGAAAACCTGCTGTAATCGTCGCCTTCAAGCATATGGCGGCAACCACCGTTTTTCCTGAACCGACATCCCCTTGAAGTAGGCGATTCATCCGATAGGGAGATTTCATGTCGTTCAATATTTCCTCGACGACCCTTTGCTGAGCGTTCGTCAATGGAAAGGGGAGAGTCTCAACGAAGGCCGCCACTTGCCCCACATCAAACTCCTGACCAATCCCTTTTGACTGTTCTCGCTGCACTTTACGAAGCGCCTGCATTTTAAGTTGAAACAATAAAAATTCTTCATATACAAAACGGCGTCGAGCCTTTTTTACATCATTAGCCGAAAGAGGGAAATGCATGGTACGAAGAGCATCGTTACGCGGCATCAGTTTGTATGTCGCCAACAATTGCGGGGGCAGATTTTCTTCTATCATTGCTCCGTACTGAGAAAATGCATTGGAGATAAAGCGGCGTAGCCCTTTAACAGTAATGCTGCCCTTTACTGAATACACAGGTTCGAACTCTTTCTCCCTGCTATGATCACCAACGTGGCATTCCGAGCCTGTAATGGTTTGGCGATGACGATCCCATTTCCCAGTTACAGTAACAGTTTCGCCTATTGCAAGCTTGGGCTTCAGATATGGCTGATTAAAAAAAATGACATTTATTAAATATCTCCCAGTCAATAATTTAATCGTAAGTCTGGATTTTTTCTTCCCAAAGTATCCTAACGTGGGCACCGTATGAACCTTTCCTTCTACAGTAACCCTCTCATCATGCTCGACCGTTTCTAAATCCCTCAATCGATAATCTTCATAGCGATATGGAAGGTGCTCAAGGAGATCCGCGACGGTATGGATCTCCATTTCCTCCAAAGCTGCCGCTGTTTCGCCCCCAATGCCTTTTACTGCTGTTATGGGTTCCTGTAAAGTGGAGTTCACTTCTTATTCAGCGGCAAGCCAAAGATTTTCGCTTCCAACTCCCGTCCAGTCGGTGTAGCCGCTAATCCTCCTTGTGCAGTTTCTCTAAGAGCCGCTGGCATCGTTTGCCCGATTTTGTACATCGCATCAATCACTTCATCACACGGTATGCGGCTTGTGATACCCGCTAGCGCCATATCTGCGGCAACCATAGCATTGGCTGCCCCCATGGCATTCCGCTTCACACAAGGCACTTCCACAAGCCCAGCAACAGGATCACATACAAGACCTAGCATGTTCTTTAAGGTTATTGCCATCGCTTCTGCACTTTGTGCCGGTGTCCCTCCTGCCATTTCAACAATTGCTGCCGCTGCCATGCCCGAAGCAGAACCGACCTCCGCTTGACAGCCCCCTGCGGCTCCAGAAATCGAAGCATTATTCGCTACAATAAAACCAAATGCCCCTGCTGTAAATAGGAACTCAATTTTCTGCTCCCGATTCGGTTTTAATTTATTTTGCAAAGCAAACAGGGTTCCAGGCACAACACCCGCAGATCCGGCAGTGGGCGTCGCACAAATCGTTCCCATCGCTGCGTTCACTTCGTTTGTTGCCACGGCTTTGCTGACCGCATCCAACAGCATCTCACCGGATAAGGAATTTCCGGATTTAATGTAATTCTGAAGAAGGACTGCATCCCCGCCCGTCAGCCCGGAAACGGATCGTACACCTTGGAGTCCCTTTTCAACTGCCTGTTCCATTACATCCAGATTGACTCCCATCTGGTGGATGATTTGTTCACGGCTTTTTCCCGTTACTTCTATTTCTTGTTCTATCATCAGTGTAGATATTTTTTTCTGCTTTGAATCAGCCAATTCTACTAATTCCGCTACATTTCGAAACATGATACCTTCTCCTTCCTAAGTGGAAACGATTGCCCTATCAATCAACAATCCTCGCTACTTGAGTGATATTGGGGAGCGCTGTTATTTCGTTGATGACCTGATCCTCCAAGTTATGATCCACTTCAATGGTCATCAAGGCCATCTTCCCTTTCTCTTTACGGGAGACTTCCATCTGTCCAATATTGATTTGATGCTTGGCTAAAATGTTTGAAACATTGGCAATGGCACCAAATCGATCATCATGAACGACGAGTATGGCAGGATTGTGGCCGGATAGCCTCAATTTAAACCCATTCAGTTCGACAATTTCAATTTTCCCCCCGCCAATCGATATACCGACAAGTTCCAGTTCGCCATCATCATCCCCCACCGTTATTTTTGCTGTATTGGGGTGTTCCGGCACGGCTTCTTCTTCACGAAAAGTGATTTTCATTTTCTTTTTCCGGGCTATTTCCAGCGATTCTTTGATTCTCTCATCAAATGTATCAAAATCAAGTAAGCCTCCTACAATGGCTACATCCGTTCCATGGCCTTTATAGGTTTTAGCAAACGATCCGTAAAAAGAAATATGGGCCCATTTAGGTTCCCGGTCGAATAAATGCCTGGCAACCCTACCGATTCTTGCAGCTCCTGCTGTATGGGAACTAGAGGGACCAATCATAACAGGACCAATTATATCGAACACACTTCTATATTTCATGAATCGCTCCTCCTTTTTTAGAACTGAACCCAAGGGAAACACTGGGAGTTAGTTTAATAATAACGCCAAATTTATTGTAATTCCATTCACGCTGTTCGTAATCCTTCATTTCACAAAAATAAAACTGCATAGCCTAATGACTTATGCAGTTTATTGCCTTTTATTTTTTTCAGGTCCTTCAAACAAAGAGTCGATGAAGTCTCACTTATCTTATGATACTCTTTTTATTCAATTGAAAAAATGAAAGAATATAAAGGTTGTTTCCCATTATGGACTTCAACTTCAACGTCTTCGAAATTCTCATTACAAAACGCAACAAGACCTTCGACAACTTCTGCCGTTGCATCCTCTCCATATAAAATGGTAAGGATTTCGGAATCTTCGTCAATCATATCGGAGAGAAGGTCTTTTGCCGCTTGAGTCATGTCTTTATCCTTGACTTTGATGGTTCCTTCAGCGATTCCCATGAAGTCACCGGTCTCAATTGCAAGGCCGTCAATGCTGGTATCCCGCACAGCATAAGTAATCTGGCCCGTTTTCACATGCGAAAGAGCTTCAATCATCGCTTTTTTATTCTCTTCAGCATCTAGTGAAGGGTTGAAAGCCAACAATGCTGCCATTCCCTGTGGTACCGTTTTCGTTGGTATAACAGTCACATGATCACCAAGTACATCTGCAGCTTGATTGGCCGCCATGATGATATTTTTATTGTTAGGCAAGATGATGACATGATCTGCATATGCCTCTTCAACCGCTTTAACAATATCTTCCGTGCTAGGATTCATCGTTTGCCCGCCTTCGATGACGGACTTAGCGCCGATGCTTTTGAATAACTCGCTTATGCCAGCACCCATAGCTACGGACACTACACCGTACTTCTCTTTGGTTGACGGTTTCGTTTGAAGCGATGTATTCGATTCACCTACTATCGCAGTATGCTGTTCACGCATATTATCGATTTTCAGTTTGATTAAACTACCGTATTGCTGTCCATAATTCAGGCACGTGCCAGGCTGTTCAGAGTGAATATGTACTTTGACAACTTCATCATCAGAGATGACTAATAAGGAATCTCCGTATTCACTTAAATCATTTCGGAATTTTTCTTCATCAAACGATTTATTGGCAAGTTTTTCACTTTCCAATCGGACCATAAATTCCGTGCAGTAACCATACAAGATATCTTCCGTATTCATATGCCCTTGTACGTTCATGTGGTGTTCGGCATTGATCATGTCATCCATGCTTGGGCCATTAGCAGAACGGATTGGAAGGGCCTCACCTTTCAGCACAGCAAGGAAGCCTTCATATACAAACACTAACCCTTGCCCGCCGCTGTCTACGACTCCCACTTCTTTTAGGACCGGAAGAAGATCCGGTGTACGTTTTAATGAAGCATTGGCCTCCGTAACGATTTCTTCCATTACCTGAATAAGGTCTTGGTGGTTTGCTGCTGATGAAACCGCTTGCTTTGCTGCATCTTTTGCAACCGTTAAGATGGTTCCTTCAACAGGTTTCATTACTGCCTTATAAGCTGTCTGAACCCCAGCTTCAAAAGCTTGGGCGAATTCTTCACTATTGATTTCCGATTTATGTTCAATCGCTTTAGCAAAACCGCGAAAAAGTTGAGAAAGGATAACACCTGAATTCCCGCGAGCGCCCATTAACAGTCCTCTTGAAAGAGATGTACCCACTTTACCAATATGTTCCTGGACGTTATTTTGCACTTCCTTCGCTCCGGAAGTCATCGATAAATTCATATTCGTCCCAGTATCTCCATCTGGAACAGGGAAAACATTCAACGCATCAACCATTTGGGCGTTAGCCGCTAAATGGTTGGAACCTTGAATGATCATTTCGGCAAAGCGCTTTCCGTTTAAACTTGTAATTGACACAAAACTTTCCTCCTATTACTTAAGGGTTCGTCACACGAACACCCTGTACAAAAATGTTAACGGAATCAACAGCCAATCCTACAGTTTTGTTCAAAGTGTATTTTACCTTTGATTGCACATTATGAGCAACTTCCGAGATTTTCGTTCCATAACTTACGATAATAAACATATCGATATGAACTTCTTCCTCTTCTTGACGGACTATTACACCCTTAGTAAAGTTTTCTTTTCTTAAAATTTCGGCAATGCCGTCTTTAAATTGTTTTTTGGAAGCCATTCCTATAATTCCGTAGCAATCCACAGCTGCGCCGCCTGCTACAGTAGCGATAACATCATTAGAGATATCAATTTGTCCATATTTCGTTTGTAATTCGATAGACATTTTCTTTTCCCTCCCAAAAAATCAAGTCAACTATAGACATTTTACTATAATGTCAATGGTTTTAAAAGTAAATGTCGTACGGCACTTTATATAATTCAATTTTAAAGTATGTATGTCAAGGTATTTTTCTTGAAAGTAATTAACTGAAGTATTGCATTCTAACGGTAGGTATGATAAATTATTAAAGTATTTTACAAAGACTTAAGACGACTGCGAAAAACTTAAGCTTGTTGTAGTTAGGAGGGAATTTAACATGGCACGTAAATGTGTAATCACTGGAAGAAGAACTCGTTCTGGTAACAGCCGCTCTCACGCAATGAACGCTAGCAAGCGTACATGGGGCGCTAACCTTCAAAAAGTACGTATTTTAGTTGACGGTAAACCTAAACGTGTATACGTTTCTGCAAGAGCTCTTAAATCGGGCAAAGTAGAACGCGTATAATGTTACGGCATCCTCTTAGGATGCCTTTTTACTTGTATTGGCCGGCATTTTAATGGGGATGGTTTTATTTTCGATGATCAGGTCTAGTCTGCATCAAGAAAAGAAGTCATCACCCATTAATAGATGGCCAACCCCTTTCATCATCCCCCAGAAATCCCGAAGAATAACACCTCCCTGAATTTGAGAGGTGTCATGGAGATAAGTATCAGCCTTTTTTAAACGCTCCGAGCATAGCCCTTACCAAACTGCCCAGAACTTTTGGCAATTTAATCGTATAAAATTTCATCATGCCCCTCCTCTTTGCATTCCACAATAAAAGATGAAGTGGAATTTTTCTATTACAACATAAGCTTTTAAGCGGATATAGGATGATTGAAAATTATATCCGAATCTGCTCTAAGCATGAATTTTAATCACTGCTTCTTATCACCATTAATATGCCTTTCTCAAATGAAACATTCCCAGATTCGGAAATTAGTTCATTGCTGATGCAAAGCGTCGAACCCATTTCCAGGCTTGCATCACTCAGTGGGTATTTGAAGCCTGATAGTGTAATGCCGCTGACTTCCGCCGTTACTGGGAGCAATGACATGTATTTCTTATCTTTCAAAGCAGCGACCTCATATGAACCCGCTGTTTTCACTGTGAATATATTTTGCTGATCGACTATGTATATATCAATGTCTTCATGAAAAGGGAGGACACTTTCTTTTTGGAGCAGCTGGATATTACCAAGAAAATGATCCATTCTTCCCCCTGTAGCGCCCAGAATGTGAATTTCACTTGGTTTTTGCCCTAGAGCCCATTTAAATGCAATTTCTAAATCCGTTTCATCCTTTTCTGAAGAATATAGATTGATTTGTTCCAGTGTTTGCTCAATCTTCTTATATTCATCTTCCGAAACTGAATCAAAATCCCCAAAACCGTACTTAGGTTCGATACCTTTTTCAAGCAAGGCCCAGACTCCCCTGTCAACCCCGACCCAAAGATCAGTCATCTCCTTATACCACGTCAGATCCGGCCAAAAACATTCCGGACCTCCAGCCATTATACTAATAATCATCGAAATCATCCTTTTCTATGTATATTCATATCCAAGATGCCTTTGTTTAATTGATAAAAAAAGCCGATCACTATCATATGAATATGATAGTGTCGGCTTATATCACTTTCCCCGAATCTTTTGAATCGCTGCGTGTCGATCTTCTTGATTATAGATTGCCGATCCGGCCACCAGGACTGTCGCCCCTTGTTCAATACATAGTTTAGCCGTTTCTTCGTTTACTCCACCATCAATCTCTATTTCCAGATTTTGATTATACATTTCTGCCATCGCCTTCACCTCGGCAATTTTGGGCAGTACGGATGTAATGAACTTTTGCCCGCCAAAACCCGGGTTAACTGTCATCAACAATACCATATCAATATCTTCAATTATAGGTTGGATCAAGGAAGCTGGTGTGGCTGGATTAAGCACCACTCCTGCCTTTACACCAAAAGATTTAATCAATTGGATCGTCCGATGCAAATGGGTGCATGCCTCTAAATGCACAGTTATATAATCGGCTCCTGCTTTCGCAAATGCCTCGATATAACGATCAGGTTGTGCAATCATTAAGTGAACATCAAGCGGAAGTTTCGTCACCGGTCGGATAGCATCGACGATTAACGGACCTATCGTAATATTCGGCACGAAATGTCCATCCATGACATCTATATGGATTAAATCCGCTCCGCCCCTTTCTACATCTAGAATTTCTTCCCCCAATTTTGCAAAGTTAGCTGATAAAATGGATGGTGCGATTTTAACCATTTTAATACCTCGGCTTTCTATCTCTGATTTCCTCTAAGAATTGCATATAATGCTCATATCGATAAAGTGGAATTTCCCCGGAATCCACCGCTCCCTTCACAGCGCACTTCGGTTCTTTATCATGCAGACAAGCCCGAAATTTACAGTCCTCCCCATGCTTATGCATTTCCGGGAAGCAATAGGATAACCGTTCAGCTTCCATTTCCATGAATTCAAGTGAACTGAAACCTGGTGTATCCGCGACAAGCCCAGAGCCAATGTGAATCAATTCAACATGGCGGGTGGTATGCTTCCCACGTCCTAGGTGTGACGAAATATCATCCGTCTTTAAAGCCAATTCAGGATTGATTGCATTCAGCAAAGACGATTTCCCAACACCGGACTGACCGGCAAATACACTCGTTTTTCCTTCTAAATACGGTACTAGTCCTTCAATGCCTCCAGCGGTAACTGAAGATGTCTCCAGTACAGTATAGCCAAGTTTCTGGTAGTCCTTGATATACTGAGACAATTTCTGCTGGTTTTCAGAAGTAACCAAGTCAAGTTTGGTCACAACGATAATGGGTTCGATCTCGTTATCTTCAATTAGTACGAGAAATCGATCAAGCAAAGCTGGACTGAAATCAGGTTCTACTGCCGAAAAGACTAGGATGGCTTGGTCTACATTTGATATTTGCGGTCGGATCAATTCATTCTTTCGCGGTTTTATTTCGGTAACGGTCCCATCCGTTTTATTTTCCGCTTGAAAAACAACATAATCACCTACAAGTGGAGTTACCTTATTTTTCCTGAATACTCCCCGTCCCCGGCATTGATAGACCTCTTCTCCATCAAGGACATAATAAAATCCACTTAATGCTTTGATAATTTTTCCTTCGGGCATAACCACACTCCTAATTATTAAATTTATTCTGGATAAGAGACGGCCTGGTCGATGATGACCTGATTATCCCGCATGACTTTATATCCTGCTTTCTTATCCGGGGAAACCGTTAATTCGATCGTTCGCTTGGCATTTTCCACGATAAAGAATGTTTCTTTAGGCTCCGTCATGCTATTGTTGATATCCTCAATGAAAATTTGTATCTTTTGGGCTTTGCCCGGCTCAACCGGATCATACTCGATTTTGATTTCCTCCGTTACCTTCTTAGGAGGAATCTCTTCTTTCCCTTTTGAAAGGACCACTTTCACCGTACTGCCCCTTTCCACCTTCGTACCCGGTTCTGGTGATTGGGAAATGACAAGCCCCTCTGCAACGGAATCATCATAGACTTCTTTTTCCACATCGACCTTTATTCCACTATCACTGGAATAATCATTAAGGCCAGTTTCATTGAACCCTGTTAAGTTCTTCAAGCTCAATAAATCTTCCCCTTTACTGACCGTTAACTCAAGCTCCGTTTCCGATGGTACGATATCAGTGGCACCCGAAGGCCTTTGTTCTATGATTGTACCGGGAGCACTGTCATCATATTTTTCGGTCACGATTATGTTTTTGAATCCCATTTTATCAAGCAATGATTTAACATCTGAGTAATCTCGACCTTCATAGCTGGACAATGAAATCGTTTCTTTACCAATGCTTTGGTAAATATCGACTTCTGCGCCTGCCTTGACAGTCTTACCTGCCTTAGGGTTGGTTTTGATCACAAGGTCCGCATCAACTTCTTCATCTTCAATCTCAATCGTATCTCCGATGACCAAATCCAATTTAAGCAATTCAGTAATGGCATCATCCAATTCTTCCCCTTTAAGGTCAGGGATCGTCACTTCCTTCGAACCAAAGAGGGAAGGTAAAACAGTGACAGATAAAACAGCAAGTAGGGCAAGTACTAAAAAGGTGGTCACCAAAATGGCAGGCATTTTCTTTCGTTTTTTATCTTTTTGTTCCGACTTCGTTTTTTGTTTTTTCTGTTTCTTCTGTTTCTTTTGTTTCTTCGATTTACTCTCTGCTTCTGATCCACTTTCCCCATCATCCGCATAGACTAAAGTATTTTTTTCCGGACCTCTAATGATAGTCTCATCTATGCTTGAAAGCTGATCGTCCGTAATGACAGGGATGGCTTTGGTCGCATCATGATCTTCAGGAATCGTAAAAGGCAGTTCATTTGAACGTTCAGGATTAAGTGACGTCCGAATGTCATCTTCCATTGAGTCTACGCTCTCATAGCGGTAATATGAATCTTTGGCTGTCGCTTTCAAGATGATATTTTCCACACTCTGAGGTATTTCAGAGTTCCAGCGTTTTGGCGAAGGAGTTTCCGATTGTAAATGTTTAAGAGCTATCGAAACGGCAGATTCACCCGAAAAAGGCAATCTCCCCGTCAGTAATTCAAACATGACGATGCCAAGTGAATAAATGTCCGACTTTTTATTGGCCATTCCGCCTCTAGCCTGTTCTGGAGATAAATAATGAACAGAGCCTAAGACTGCGTTAGTCTGAGTTATATTTGTTGCACTCAGGGCCAATGCAATTCCAAAGTCCGTAATCTTGACGGTTCCTTCTTTATCAATCAAAATGTTCTGTGGCTTGATGTCACGATGGATGATCCCATTATGATGGGCATGAGAAATAGCTGCCGTGATTTGCTTCATGATATCCAAGGCTTTATCAACTGGAATGGGATAATATTTTTGTATGTATTGCTTAAGTGTAAAACCGTCCACGTATTCCATTACAATATAATAGATGGACTCTTCTTCACCGACATCATAAATGCTTACGATATTGGGATGGGCCAAACTGGTTGCCGATTGAGCTTCCCGATTGAAGCGCTTGATGAACTCTTCGTCGTTATTAAAATCCATGCGAAGGATTTTCAATGCAACATCCCTATCTAAAATCATATCCCTTGCAAGGTAAACATTCGCCATACCGCCGCCACCGACCTTCTCGATCAGTTTATAACGGCCGTTGATTCTTCTACCAATCAACATTCAATTCACCTGCTTTCACTTTCTTCAGTAAATTGAACAAGCACAAGAGTGATATTATCTTCCCCACCGTAGTGATTGGCCATATCTATTAATGAATTCGCCTTTTCTTCAAGTGGCTGCCCATTGGTTATCGTATCTTCAAGTTCCTGTTCACTCACTTTATTCGTCAAACCATCCGAACAAAGCAATAGTAAATCATTTTCCTCAAAGATGACCGTCGTAATGTCCATTTCCACTTGCAATTCTGTCCCCAAGGCTCGTAATAAAACATTTTTTCGTGGATGGTTCTCGGCATCTTCCTTCGAAATCTGCCCAGAACGGACCAGTTCATTAACAAGTGAATGATCTTCCGTGACCTGCTTAAAACCGCTCTCATTATACAAATAACATCGGCTGTCCCCGATGTTGGCAATGGTAGCAAACTTGTCGGTGCAGATGGCTGCAACAATCGTTGTCCCCATACCCTTACATTCCGTATTTGCTTCGGCATGTTCAAAAAGCAACTGATTGACCAAGACGATTTGCTGTTTCAGCCAATCCTCAGCATCATTTGCCGTTTCGATCCCGCTTGATACTTCCCAGCCTTTTTTCAAAAGGTCTATCGTCATTGCACTCGCTACATCCCCGGCACGGTGGCCGCCCATGCCATCTGCAACGATGGCAAGGCGAACGCCTTCCGAGTTCTTAAAAATTCCGCCATTATCTTCATTATGCTGGCGGACTTTTCCACGGTCTGTTTTAAATATTGCCCTCATAGGGTCACCTCGTCTCTTCTTTGCGCTCCTTGGCCCGAAGCTGGCCGCAGGCTGCGTCAATATCACTGCCTTGTTCCCTTCGGATCGTTACATTAATGCCGCGCTTCTTCAATGTTTTTTCAAACTCAAAAATTTGGTCCCGAGGTGTACGTACATAGTTGCGTTCCGGTACATAGTTAACCGGAATTAAATTGACATGGCATTTTATCCCGCTTATTAAATCTGCCAATTCTTCGGCGTGTTCCACTGTATCATTTTCGCCACCGAATAGACCATATTCAAAACTTACACGGCGCCCTGTTTTTTCTGTATAGTATTTGATGGCTTCAATCAAGTCGGGAAGTTTGTAGGCCTTGTTGATCGGCATCAATTTACTTCTCAATTCCGTGTTCGGTGCATGCAGGGAAACAGCAAAGTTGATTTGCATGCTTTCTTCGGCAAATTTGTAGATTTTTGGAATGATTCCACTTGTGGAAACGGTAATATGACGTGCCCCGATGTTCAAGCCCTTTTCATGATTTATATTCTTCAAGAATGACATCATATTATCGTAGTTATCGAACGGTTCACCGATTCCCATGATTACGACAGAACTAACACGTTCTTCCACTTCGTCAAGTGCTTGCTGAACTTTTACGACTTGGGCAACAATTTCTCCCGATTCAAGATTTCTCTTCAAACCGCCAAGTGTCGAGGCACAGAATGTACAGCCAATTCTACACCCTACCTGTGTTGTCACGCAAATGGAGTTTCCGTATTCATGGCGCATCAGCACCGTTTCAATCGAGTATCCATCATGAAGTTCAAATAAAAACTTCATCGTTCCGTCATTGGACGTTTGCTGAATCAAAGTTTTCAATGTAGTGAAGGTGAATTGTGATTCCAGCTTATCTCGTAAAGATTTCGAAAGGTTGGACATATCTTCAAAACTGGAGACACGCTTTTTATAAAGCCAGTCATAAACTTGATCGGCCCGGAATGCCTTCTCGTCATTTTGAATAAGCCATTCTTTAATTTGGTGAAGCTCTAATGAGTAGATCGATGGTTTTTCTGGTGTTGTGTCTTTTTTTACTCTAGATGATTTTGTGATTTCTGCCATTACAGCACCTTCTTTCTAAAACTCGCAATAAAGAATCCGTCACTGCTAAAATATTGCGGAAAAACTTGCAGTGTATGACCCTCGATAAATGGCTGAACGCTTTCAGGCATTCTTGCAGACAGGGTCGCATCGCTTTCAAAATCCGGATGGCTTTCCAAAAATGCTGCAGCGACTTTGTCATTTTCTTCTTTATCCACCGTACAGGTACTATATACTAACCGTCCGCCTTGCTTTACGAGCGGGGCGGCAGCTTCCAATAATTGTTTTTGTATACTTGAGAGTTTCATTATATCATCTTTTGTTTTTGTATACTTTACATCAGGCTTCCGGCGCATGACTCCCAACCCTGAACATGGTGCGTCGATCAGGACCCTGTCAAACCCTTCCTCATTAAAGTGTTCTCGCACTTTTCTGCTATCAAGGGCCATTGTCTTAATATTATTTCTGAGTTTCAGGCGCTCCGCCTGCTCTTTGATGAGTTTGACCTTATGCTCATGAAGGTCAAGAGCATATACTTGACCAGTGGTCAAGCCTTCTGCGATATGTGTCGTTTTCCCTCCAGGTGCAGCACAGCAATCGAGTACAGCATCATTTTCATTTGCACCCAATGCATGGGCTACAAGCATTGAACTTTCGTCCTGAATCGATAAATACCCCAATTTATAGCTTTCTGAATGAGCAAGATTACCTTTATAGCTGACGATGGCTTCGGGAACGACTTCACTTGCTTCAACATCATATCCTTCTTCCGTTAAAATGCTGATTAGTTCGCTGCGTGAAATCTTCTTTAAATTAGCCCGTCCCGTCTGTAATGGTGCAGTCAAGTTGATTTCACACATTTCCTTGGTTTTTTCATAACCAAATTGCTCTACCCAACGCTTGACCAACCAAATTGGATGACTTACTTCGATTGAAAGCCGTTCCAGATCATCTTTGATATCATCAAAAGATGGAACCCCATTTCTTTGAATATTACGAAGCACGCCATTGACCATTGAAGAAGTCCCTTTATGTCCGCGCTTTTTTGAAATTTCGACAGCTTCAAAAATGATCGCATGATCTGGCACTTTATCTAAATAGACCATTTGGTAAACGGAAAGCCTAAGTAAATTGATGACCCAGCTTTGCGTTTTTTTAGGTTGTTTAATAAACGGGTTCAAATAGTAATCCAAAGTCATCTTCCGCTGTATGGTACCGTAGCTTATCTCTGTAAGCAAACCGCTGTCCACACCGGATAACTGATGCTTTTTAATCAAGTTGTTCAGTAATAGGTTACTGTAGGATTGGTTTTTCTCCACAGATTCCAAAATATCGAGAGCGATTTCACGTACTCCCTTTTTAGTTTGCTTCATTCTGTTCTCCTAACTTCATGCCTGCTTTAATGAACGACCCGGCTCCGCGCAAGTAATCTTTGGCCGGCATTTTTTTCTTTCCTGAAGGCTGCAATTCAGTAACTAGTATTGCCGTCTCGTTGCCTGTCGAGACGATGAAACCATCATTTCGTACTTCAATGACAGTGCCTGGCACGGCACGATTGCCCTCTTCACGTTTCTTTGCCTGCCAAATTTTTAAAGTGGATCCGTCTAAGGTTGTATAGGCAACAGGCCAAGGATTCAGGCCACGCACTTGGTTATAGATGACTTCCCCTGATTTCGTCCAGTCGATTTTTTCCTCAGACCGTTTAATGTTAGGCGCAAAAGTCGCTCTATTCTCATCTTGCTTGATCGCCTGTAAACCCCCATTTAAAAGTTTTGGCAGAGTCTCTGCAAGTAAATCTGACCCTATCTTGCTTAATTTATCATGCAGTGTGCCGACATTGTCTTCTTCCCCTATGGCAACTTCCGCCTGAGTCAATATATCCCCGGCATCCAATTTCTCCGCCATATACATGATGGTGATCCCAGTCTTTTCTTTCCCCTGCAAAATGGAATAATGGATGGGCGCCCCTCCACGTAGTTCAGGAAGCAGGGAGGCGTGTACATTAATACATCCGTACTTAGGAGCATCCAACAATTCATTCGGAAGGATTTGTCCAAAAGCAGCCGTCACCACTAAGTCAGGATTCAATGCAATGATCTTTTCAAGTTCTTCTTGTTCACGGATTTTTTCTGGCTGATAAACAGGAATCCCCTGCTTTTCGGCTTCGACCTTAACTGGCGGCGGCGTTAGCACCTTTTTGCGGCCTACTGGACGATCGGGCTGTGTGACGACAGCAATCACGTCATACCCTTCATCGATGATTCTTTTCAATACCGGCACTGAAAAATCCGGTGTTCCCATAAAGATAATTTTTGTCATTCTTCTTCATACCTTTCTAACTCTTCTTCCGAAATATAACGAGAGACCTTACTCGTGAATAAAACCCCTTGAAGATGATCGATTTCGTGCTGAAGGGCCCTTGCGAGGAAATCTTCCGCTTCTAACTCGAAAAAAGATCCTTTACGGTCTTGTGCCCGCACTTTTACGCGGTATGGGCGAGTAACTTCACCATATAAACTTGGGAAGCTCAAGCATCCTTCAACACCAGTCTGTTCGCCTTCCATTTCCAGCACTTCTGGATTAATCAGTTCGATTACACCTGATCCTTCCTCTATTTCGACGACGGCCACTTGCTTTTTCACGCCAACCTGAGGTGCTGCAAGACCAACGCCATCCGCCTCCACCATCGTTTCGTACATGTTATTTAACATCTTTGCCAACTTTTTATCAAAACTTGTTATTTTATCGCATTTTTGTTGTAAAATTTTTTCAGGAAACATGACAATCGGTAAAATAGCCAAAATTAAAGGTACCCTCCTAGATATGAAAAACAGCACTTCATTATATAAAAACGCAAGCTTTAACAGCTCGCATAAACCATCCATTTCTTAATCAATTACATCATGATCTGTGGATTTAAATCTATTGAAATCTGCAGAAGATTTTGAGCCGTTTCTTTTTGATAATGCTCTAAAAGTGTACGTAAATGCTGATTAAGGTCCGGCTCTCGTTTGTATTTTATCAGACATTGATAACGATATCTATTGTTGATTCGGCTAATGGGCGAAGCAACAGGACCGAGAACGATAGAATCCCGATTCAATCGAGAACCTAAATAATTGGTTATTTTCTCAGTAACACTCACCGTCTTCATTAAGTCTTCATGAGAAACGGTTATAAGGACAACGTAATAATAGGGAGGATAATGACTTTGCCTCCGTAGATGCATCTCCCGTTCATAAAAAGCATCATAATCCTGCAAGGCAGAAAGCTCGATGCTATAGTGCTCAGGTGTATAGGTTTGGATGACCACTTCTCCCGGAAGCTGATGACGTCCCGCCCTTCCGCTGACCTGTGTCAGCAGCTGGAATGTCTTTTCCGAAGAACGGAAATCAGGCAGATGAAGCATAGTATCCGCTGAAAGGACTCCAACAAGCGTGATATTAGGAAAATCAAGGCCCTTGGCAATCATTTGGGTGCCTAGCAATATATCAGCCTTTCCTTCACCAAAGGCATTCAGCAAACGCTCATGTGAACCCTTTTTACTCGTTGTATCGACATCCATTCGTATCACCCGTGCATCAGGGAGAATTTTTGCAAGCTCTTCTTCAACCTTTTGGGTGCCTGTACCGAAGAACCTTATATGTTCACTTTCACATTCAGGGCAAACGGAAGGCATTCCCTCTTCAAACCCACAATAATGGCATTTCATTATATCATTAAAGCGATGATAGGTGAGTGAAATGTCACAATTAGGGCAGTTGATGACCAATCCGCAGCTTCTACACATCACAAAGGAAGAATGTCCCCGTTTATTTAGCATCAATACTGTTTGCTCCCCTTTTTCAAGCCGGTCTTTCAGCTTGGTGAAGAGCAGCTCCGAAAACATGGAACGATTTCCCGTCCTTAGTTCTTCCCTCATATCTACAATATCCACTGCTGGCAATGCATTTTTATTCATCCTTTGACTAAGGGTCAGTAATTTATAGACGTTTTTCTTGGCTCGCGCAAAAGATTCAAGTGTAGGAGTGGCGCTACCTAGAATAACCGGACACTGATAAGATTTCGCTCTTTCAATGGCAACATCCCTAGCATGATACCTTGGCGTTTCTTCTTGCTTATAGCTGGATTCATGCTCTTCATCAATGATGACCAGTCCCAGGTTTTCAAAAGGAGCAAACACGGCTGAACGCGCGCCCACCACAACTTTTACCTCTTTGCGGTGAATTTTCCGCCATTCATCATATTTTTCACCTACGGATAAACCGCTATGCATGACAGCTACCTGCTCCCCAAATCGTTCTTTAAACCTCTTCACCGTTTGTGGCGTCAAGGAGATCTCAGGTACCAGCATGATGGCTTCCTTCCCTTTTTCAATGACAGAGGCAATTGCCTGCAGATACACTTCCGTCTTCCCGCTCCCGGTCACACCATATAAAAGGAAGACATCATGTTCATCATGATTTATTTTCTCATGGATGGGCTTCAAGGCAGCTGCTTGCTCTTCTGTTAAAGTAAAGGGATTGGATTTTTTGAACACACGATTTTCATAAGGATCACGGTATATTTCCTGATCCATTTCCGCCAAGGCCCCTTTTGACACTAGGGATTTGACGGTACTGCTTGATGTGTTGATCAATTCAAGCAATTCCTTTAACGGAACTGGCTCTTGATGTTCAATAAAGTATTGAAGGAGTTCCTGTTGTTTTTTTGCATGGCTGGAAATGGCTGATGCCATTTCTTTCAGTTCCTTAGAGGAAAGCAGGGATTTAATGACACGGACGGTCTTCTTATTAAGTCGGTTTTTCACATTATACACAAGCTCTAGATTGCCATTTTGTATTTCCTTTTGAAAAAGTGAGGCATTCTCCCCTTCAATCACTTCTTTCCAAGATAATGCATCATTCTTTCCGAAAAGACTTTGAATGAAGGGTGGGAGCTGTTTCTTTTTATCTTCAATGACATTGATCACTTTTTCATACTTTGCTTTCATCGCTGCCGGAAGCATGGCCTGTAGGGCTGAAATTTTAAAACACATGGCCTCTTTGGTCAACCAGTCACCCAGCTGAAGCAATTCATCATTAAGGATGGGCTCCAAATCCATTGGTTCTTTTATATATCGTAATTTCGCAAAGTCGCTTTTAGCTTTTAATCCGGTGACGAACCCCTGCACCATTCTTGGACCGAATGGCACAATGACCCGCATTCCAGGCTTGATGACTAGGTTCCACTTTTCAGGTATACGATAGTCAAATTCTCGATCCGTTTGTTTAGCAGGTACATCCACTATGACCGATGCAATATCCATAAGACATCATTCCTTTTGCATGCGAGATACTTCTGCCAGGATGCTTTTAGCTATATCCGCTTTACTCATTTTTGGAAGTTCTGTAGCACTTCCATTTTTATCGTAAATGGTCACGATGTTCGTATCCGTTCCAAATCCTGCCCCAGCGACGGTAACATTATTGGCAACGATCATGTCTGCATTCTTTTTCACTAATTTCCCTCTTGCGTATTCTTCAACATTGTTCGTTTCAGCCGCAAAGCCTACCAAAATCTGATGGGTTTTATTTTCACCAAGTTCCTTAAGGATATCCTTTGTACGTTCAAATTCAATTACATTTTCCCCTGGCTGCTTTTTCATCTTTTGAGCATGATAATTCTTCGGTTTATAGTCTGCCACCGCAGCCGTCATGATTACAACGTCACTGGAATCGAACTGACCGAAAACCGCTTCATACATATCTGCTGCCGATTCCACTGGTATTACTCTGGCCTTGGAAGGCGGCGTCAAGTTCACAGGGCCAGTGATCAATGTCACCTCAGCGCCCAATTCAATTGCCTGCTCAGCTAGGGCATATCCCATTTTTCCGCTGGAATGATTCGTCACGTAACGCACCGGATCGATTGCTTCACGAGTCGGCCCTGCCGTTATTAAATATTTCTTTCCTTTAAGAAGCTGAGGCTGTGATTTCCGTTCACCAAAATAATGAATGAGATGTGCCACGATCGTTTCCGGTTCCTCCAATCGTCCTTTTCCTACATAACCGCAAGCCAAATACCCTTCACCTGGTTCAATGAATTGATATCCGAACGTACGAAGTGTCTCCATGTTTTTCTGAACCGCCGGGTGGGCGTACATGTGCACGTTCATTGCCGGCGCCACCCAAACAGGTGCCACTGTTGCCAGAAGTGTGGTCGTGATCATATCATCCGCGATTCCATTGGCTATCTTGCCAATGACATTCGCTGTAGCTGGAGCTACTAGGATAATGTCAGCCCAATCAGCCAAGTCGATGTGGGCAATGACTGAAGAATCCTTCTCATCAAATGTATCTGTGTACACATCATTTCTCGAAAGTGCTTGAAAAGTAAGCGGCGTCACGAACTTTCGTGCCGATTCACTCATGATCACTTTAACATGCGCACCTTCTTGAGTTAATTTACTTGTCAGGGCAGCAGCCTTAAATACAGCAATCCCGCCGGTGACACAAAGAAGTACTTTTTTATCGATAAGCATGCAAATTTCCCCTAACTATACATTCTATTTTTATTAATTATGAACGATAACTGAAGATATTTCATTTGAAATGCGCAATAACTTATGGATTTCCTTAAACATTTCATATCTATGCCTGCTTCATCAATGGCATCGTTATCTTTGAGAAATCAAAACAAACAGGCCTGACACCTTGGCCGCAGGAAGGAAGCAACTTTCCAAATGTAACGCATCCTGTTTGCTTTAGGGTGTCAGGCCCGATGGGTCAAGCTTATTTGTTCTCTTAGTTTTCTTCGTAAGAATTATCGTAAGTCAATTTACCGGTATGAATTTCTTCTAGGGCACGACCTACGGATTTATGGGAAACCGGTTTGGTTATAAGGCAATTATCTTTAATTTGCATTTCCCTTGCACGTTTAGCTGCCACTGATACAAGCGAGTATTTAGAATCGATTTTAAGTAATAGCGAATCAATTGATGGATATAACATAGTTTATTCCGCCTCCAACATTTTTTTATATAAAACAGCAACTCTTTCCCGACGGCAATGCTCAGCAATTACAATTGCATTAATTCTGGCACATGCAGCATCCACATGATCATTTTCAACAACATAATCATAAAGATCCATAAGTTCTATTTCTTCCTTGGCCACTTTCATCCGTCCTTTTATCGCTTCCTCCGTCTCGGTTCCGCGAGTAACGATGCGGCTTTCGAGTTCGGTCAAGCTTGGAGGAGCAAGGAAAATGAAAAGTCCTTCAGGGAATTTCTCCCGGACCTGTTTAGCTCCTTGAACTTCAATTTCCAGAAATACATCTTTTCCGGAATCAATTGTTTCACGGACATAATCCACGGGCGTTCCATAATAATTCCCGACGAACTCTGCATATTCTAGCAATTTGCCTTCTGCGATCAATGCTTCGAATTCCTCGCGTTTTTTGAAGAAATAGTCCACTCCGTCAACTTCCCCATGGCGGGGCAGCCGTGTCGTCATCGAAATTGAATATTCAAATGCCGTTCCAGGCTGAGAAAAAATCGCCTTCCTTACTGTTCCTTTACCAACACCGGATGGACCGGATAAAACGATTAATAAACCTTTTTCTCTCATATTGTTTCAGTTACCCCTCTTCTACGCTGTCATCTCTATCTTGAAGCCGTGCGGCAACCGTTTCCGGTTGAACGGCAGATAAGATAACATGGTCGCTGTCTGTAATTATAACGGCCCTGGTTCTTCTACCATATGTAGCATCTATTAAGGATCCGCGGTCTCGGGCATCTTGGATAATCCTTTTAATCGGAGCAGACTCAGGACTCACGATGGATACGATCCGGTTTGCGGAAACGATATTGCCAAAGCCAATATTAATGAGCTTAATTGACATTTTTGTCCCCCATTCATATTTCTATTGTCACCTTGTTAGGTTCATCATAAACCGACTACTCGATATTTTGAACCTGTTCTTTTAATTTTTCAAGCAGACTTTTCATTTCCACCACATCTTTGGTAATGGCCGAATCATTTGCCTTTGATCCAATCGTATTAACTTCCCTATTCATTTCCTGGACAAGGAAGTCGAGTTTTCTTCCAATTGGTTCACTATGGGTAAGCGTCCTTGAAAATTGCTGTACATGGCTTTCGAGTCTGGTCAGTTCTTCATTTATATCACACTTATCGGCAAAAATGGCCGCTTCTGTCACAATACGGCTATCTTCAATCAATCCTTCTGTCAACTCGGCTAGTTTGATTTCCAACCGGGCTTTATATTTCTCGACGACTGAAGGTGCATAGTTTTTGAGCCCTACAACAATCTCACCAAACTTTTCAAGCTGGTATTTCATGTCCAGGGCAAGTTCCTGACCTTCCAGAGTCCGCATTTTTTTCAGATTTTCCAATGCCCCCATGACAGCCTTCAATAACAAGGCTTCCAAATCGGCAGGAACTGCAGGTACTTCTTCCGTCATGAAAATCGATTCAAGTTGCAGTAAATCCTGTAAGGTAATGGAACTTTCCAGATTGTATTTTCCCTTGGCTTCATCCATCAATCCCACATACTGATCAGCAAGGTCCCAATCGATCTTCACCTTTTTGGCAACCAGGCTCTCACCTTCCACCGTAATGAAGATTTCCACTCGTCCTCTTCTTATGTATTGATTCGCCTTTTTCTTCACCTTTTCTTCCAAAACCAAAAGCTGGCGCGGCATTCGAATCGTATATTCACAAAAACGATGGTTCACCGTCTTAATCTCGACAAAAACCTTGACCTGTTCGTTTTCCGCTTCTTCTCTTCCATAGCCCGTCATACTGGTAACCATGGTTCCACATCCTATCAAGCATAATGTAGTAATTTCGCGTTAACATTCATTATATATTAGCTACAGCATGAAAACTTTAGCTTACAAATAAAATACTACAAAAATAAAAAGGCAATAGAGCAAAACTCTACCACCTTAAAGATTATATCATATTTCATTGTGCTTTTCTTGCTAAAAAGGTTCCAGCCAGTAAAAAAGTTGGGATGGATGACATTCCTATTACCAATAGCCAATCTCTTCCTGAAATCGGTACAGTGTGGAAGATGGTTTGCAAAGGCTGCACATACATGACTGCTAGCATTAATAACAGGGAGGACAGTACTGCCCCCACTAGATAAAAATTACCGAATGGATTTCTCGAGAAGATCGAACGTTCACTTCGGCAATCGAAAACATGTATTAGCTGAGCTAGTACCAGGGTTGCAAACGCGATTGTTTGTGCATAAGCAAGGTTACCCGGATTTGCACGATATACCACATAAAATGCTATCAATGTAGAAATGCCAATCAGAAAACCGCGTGAGATGATCTTCCAGCCAAGCCCTCGTCCGAAAACCCCTTCGTTTGCATTTCTTGGATTTCTTTTCATTACATCTTCTTCTGGGGAATCCAGGCCCAACGCCATCGCAGGCAGACCGTCCGTAACAAGGTTCACGAATAAAATCTGGATTGGTATCAAAGGTAATGGCAAGGCACATAGCATCGCAAAAAACATGACCAAAATCTCCCCAACATTGGAAGCAAGCAAATAACGGATGAACTTCCTGATGTTTTCATAAATATTCCTGCCTTCTTTGATGGCCGATTTAATGGTGGCAAAATTATCGTCAACCAATATCAAGGAAGATGCTTCCTTAGCGACATCAGTCCCAGTTATACCCATTGATATACCTATATCCGCTGATTTTATCGCAGGTGCATCATTGACACCATCCCCTGTCATTGCGACGACATGTCCTTTATTTTGCAAGGCTTTTACGATTTTTAATTTATGTTCTGGGGAAACGCGGGCAAATACCGACACACTTTCAACAACTTCCTCAAGTTCCCCAACTTCCATACCAGCCAATTGCCTTCCTTCAAGTACACGGTCTTTTCCTTTTAAAATACCAAGTTCTTTAGCTATTGCCTTTGCGGTTATTACATGGTCACCAGTAATCATGACTGTTTTGATCCCAGCATCCCTGCATTCCTTAACTGCCTGCTTCACTTCTGGGCGGGGGGGATCAATCATGCCCTGCAGTCCCATAAAGGTCAAATTGCGCTCAGCTTCTGTTTCATGAAGCAAAATCGTTCCTTTGGGAAGGGGTTTATAACCAACAGCAATCATTCGAAGTGCCTGTGAGGCAAGCTCATTCATGTCCTGTTGCACCCTTTCCTTACTCTCGCGATTCAATATTTCCGACTTTCCTTCCCATAGAATCGTGTCACTCTGGGCGATCAATACGTCAGGGGCCCCTTTTACGATGACAAAATGATTATCTTTATCATCCTTCACTATGACACTCATCATTTTACGGCTCGAGTCGAATGGAAACTCCTTGACTACCGTAAACCGCTTAGATAAGTGTTCCCTTGTCAAACCCGCTTTCATTGCCGCGACCAACATCGCCCCTTCTGTCGGATCACCTTCTAATATATATCGTTTGCCATTCTCATTTAACTCAGCTTTGTTACAGAGCATGCCGAATGTAATTATTTGAAGCAAGGCATTTTGGTTTTTCGGAGCAACTGAAACTCCCTCTAAAGAAAACTCACCGACAGGATTATAACCAGTCCCGCCGACATCCCAAGTTTTCCCCCCACTCCAAACCTTCGTCACCGTCATTTTGTTTTGCGTCAGTGTACCTGTTTTATCTGAGCAAATTACCGTTGCACAGCCAAGCGTTTCTACTGCAGGAAGCTTGCGGACTATCGCTTTTTGTTTGATCATACGTTGTACGCCCAAAGACAAGGCTACAGTAACAATGGCTGGCAAGCCCTCGGGAATCGCCGCAACAGCCAAAGATACCCCGGCTAAAAACATCGTATAGAGGTCATGTCCTTGAATGACGCCAGTCAGCACCACGATCACGGTTAATATTAAAGCCGTGACGATCAAAATTTTCCCTAACTGCTCCAATCGCTTTTGAAGAGGTGTTTCTTTTGTTTCTGCAGTCTGCAGGAGGTTCGCAATCTTTCCCATCGCCGTATTCATTCCTGTAGCGATTACGATTCCAACTCCATTCCCTCTTGTAACCATCGTTCCCATAAAAGCCATATTTTCCTGATCACCGATACCTTCGACCTCATTCATCAATGGATCAGAACATTTAACAGCCGGGAGTGACTCACCGGTAAGGGCAGACTCTTCAATTTCAAGGCTTGAATGGTCGACGATCCGTAAATCGGCACCAATTCGGTCACCGCTCGAAAACTTCAGAATATCCCCCACAACAACTTCTCTCGAAGGGATTTTCAGCCAGTGTCCATCCCGAAGTACGTTGACCTGCGGCGCTGCCATTTCCTTTAGGGCATCCAGGGATTTTTCAGCCTTCCGTTCTTGAAAAAAACCAAGTAATCCATTCAAAAAAACAATAGCCATGATGGCAATCGCATCGATATATTCGCCCAAAATCCCGGAGACTAAGGTCGCGGCAAGTAAAACTATGACCATGAAATCCTTGAATTGTGCGAAAAATAACAGAATGGCTGACTGTTTTTCACCTTCCTTCAATTCGTTAAAGCCATTCTTTCGCAGCCTGTCCTTTACTTCATCATCGTCCAAACCGTGTGTAACGTTTGTTTGAAGCGCTTTCTCCATTTCTTGATTATTCATTTTCCTGAACTCCATCAAGTATCACACATCCCTTTGAATAGAATGAAATAGGCTCCTGTATCCATCTCAACAGGCGCTCTCGCTTTACTCATCCAACAACACCTGCCCGCTTACCGATACATAAAACAACCTGCTCTTCTTCCATGATTATTCAGACTCGTCCAAAATAATGCTATAATTAAACAGAATTGCGGAAAGAAGAACGATCCGGATAATATAATGAATGGACAAACTTTGTAATTAATATCACGAATCTATTAAAATCGCATCCATTCAATATTCCTGAACTGCAACTCCAGCTTTTCACCCAGTTCAACTGAATTAGTGAATACAGTTAAAATGGGCCGATCCTGATACATCGATAACGCCCTGCAGAATTTAGTATCATAGAAAATCTTATGTAAAGGAAGTAAAAATAGAATGTCATTTGATGGATTATTTACGAAAGCGATGACGGAAGAAATCGCTTCTATATTAAAAGGTGGACGAATCAATAAGGTACATCAGCCTTATAAAAATGAAGTAATACTGGTTGTTCGTGCTGGAGGTAAGAACCATAAACTCTTATTATCAGCCCACCCAAGTTATTCAAGGGTGCAATTGACCGAAGAAAGTTATGAAAATCCTAAAGAAGCACCCATGTTCTGTATGCTTCTTAGGAAGCACCTCGAAGGCTATACGATAGAAGATATTTATCAATATGAACTTGATAGGATGATCATCTTTGAGGTGAAAGGCCGCAATGAGCTTGGAGATGTTTCTCAAAAGCAGTTAATCATTGAAATCATGGGGCGTCACAGCAACATTGTTTTAGTCGATAAAGAACGGAATATGATTTTAGATAGCATTAAGCATGTTTCCTATGCAGTGAACAGCTATCGGGCGATATTGCCCGGCCAGGAATATAAGGTGCCACCCGCACAAGAAAAGGATAATCCCTTCAATGCTACGGAGGACGATATCAGGAAGAATATTGACTTCAATGCAGGAAAACTAGATAAACAGCTTGTTGCCCATTTTTCAGGAATTTCACCTTTAGCTGCAAAGGAAGCCGTTTACCGGGCTGGATTGGCCAACAGCACCACCCTTCCATCAGCTTTTTCAGGGCTTATCCAAGAAATCTCAGAACATAACTATGCCGCGACGATCAAACAAGATGGCAATAAAGAAGTTTTTTATATGCTTTCACTAGAGCATCTGACAGGAAAACAGCGTACTTTTTCTTCATTAAGCGAGATGCTCGACCGTTATTATTTCGGAAAGGCAGAACGTGATCGGGTTAAGCAAAAGAGCCAGGATGTAGAACGTTTCATTACTAATGAAATGGAAAAGAACTCAAAAAAAATCGGGAAGCTTGAACGAACATTAAAAGATACGGAACGCGGGGAACAGTATCAATTGTTCGGTGAGCTGCTTACAGCTAATCTATATCAAATGAAAAAAGGCATGAAGGAAATTGAAGTCGTCAATTATTATGATGAAGAACAAGGTACGGTCATCATCCCGCTTGATCCATTAAAAAATCCATCCGATAATGCACAAAAGTACTTCTCGAGATACCAAAAGTCTAAAAATGCAGTCGGTGTCGTTCAAGAGCAAATCGAAAAATCAAAATTGGAATTGGCCTACTTTGATGCCTTGCATCAGCAGCTCCAATCAGCTTCCCCCAAAGATATAGAGGAGATTCGCGAAGAACTTCAGGAAGAAGGCTATATCCGGCAAAAAAAGAAAAAAGGCATGAAAAAGCCAGCCAATGCAAAACCGCAGCTTGAAACATATTATGCTACCGATGGAGATCTCATTTTTGTTGGGAAAAATAATAAACAAAATGATTACCTAACGAATAAGTTCGCACGCCGTGATGAGATTTGGCTTCACACCAAAGATATCCCTGGCTCACATGTAGTGATTCGAAATGAATCACCAAGTGAAAAAACGATTAAAGAAGCGGCCGTATTAGCAGCTTTCTTCAGTAAAGCAAAGCAATCGAGCTCAGTGCCCGTTGACTTTACACAAGTTCGCCATGTTAAGAAACCGAATGGCTCAAAGCCTGGTTTCGTGATCTATGATCAGCAGCAAACCTTATATATTACTCCAGATGCCGATATTGTCATTCGCTTAAAGGAAGAAGTAAAGGATTGAATGGTAAAAAAATAGAGGTGATCCAATCCTGAGTGATTGGGCCACCTCCATTTTCATGCTGAAATCCAAGCGGTATCCGCCGGATTCTCCCGCCATTTTTTTAGCTTTTCCAATTCATCTGCTGTGATATACCCTTTTTCATTTGCGACTTTTATCAAAGTCGAGTAGTCACTCAACGAATGGTTAGTGATACCCTCAGCATTGAATTTTTCTTTTCCCTTTTCCAATTCGTAAGTAAAGATCGAAACGACTCCAAGAACCTCACAGCCAGCTTCTTTTAGTGCGTTAACAGCAGTAATTACACTGCCTCCGGTTGAAATCAAGTCTTCCACAACTACAACTTTTTGTCCTGGAATAGCTCGGCCTTCGATTTGATTGCCCTTTCCGTGCTCCTTAGCTTTCGAGCGAACATAGCACATGGGTGCATTTAATTTTTCACTCACCCAAGCTGCATGCGGAATGCCGGCAGTTGCTGTGCCTGCGATCAGTTCAGCCTCAGGGAAATGCTGTTCAATCAATCCTTTCAACCCTTCCGCTATTTCCTTCCGGACTTCTGGGTACGAAAGGGTCAAGCGGTTGTCGCAATAAATGGGTGATTGAATTCCAGATGCCCAAGTGAAGGGGTCATTCGGCTGTAGGTACACTGCTTTTATTTCCAATAAATGTTCAGCTATCTTTTGATTTAACATGAAATTCCCTCCCAAGCTGCTTTCATATCCAAATAGGCCTTTAATGGATCTTTAGCTCCCGTTATGGCTCTCCCGACAACGATGGCATCCGCTCCAAAATCCCTTGCCTGTTCAGGCGTGGCGATTCTATTTTGATCATGCGTCTGTCCACCTGCACTTCGGATTCCAGGTGTGACTGTTAAGAATTCAAGTCCGATGCGTTCATGTATGTTCTTTACTTCATGAGTGGAACAGACAACGCCATCCAATCCTGCCTGTTGAGTAAGCTTTGCATAATGGAGGACCGAGTCCTCCAGAGAACCGGCAATGTTTTGCTCAACGTTCATTTGTTCTTGTGACGTGCTTGTCAGTTGGGTAACCCCTATGCATAAAGGACGTTTTTTTCCAGCTGACGTTCCTTTATCCAGACCCTCCATAGCTGCTTCCATCATCTTTTGACCACCCGCAGCATGTACATTGACCATGTCAGCTCCTAAAGTTGCCAAACCTGTCATGGCCATTTTGACCGTATTCGGAATATCATGAAGTTTCAAGTCCAAAAACACATCATGGCCTTGCTCTTTTACGTAAGAAATAATTGCTGGTCCATTCTGATAAAATAATTCCATCCCCACTTTTACAGCGAGTTTTTCGGAGGGGAACTGACTCAAAAATCTTTCCGTTTGAATGAGGTCCGGGAAATCAAGGGCGATAATTAGTGACTGCTTCATTCTGCTTCCAGCTCCTTCCGGTACATTCTGAAATATGGTCAAACCCAAGCTCATCCAACAATTTCGGTAATTCTTCGATGATGGTCGGGCATACAAAGGGATCCACGAAGTTGGCGGTTCCCACCGCAACAGCACTGGCACCTGCATAGAAAAATTCAATGACATCTTCTGCTGTAGCGATTCCGCCCATTCCGATTATTGGAATCGACACTTGCTGGCTCACCTCATAAATCATCCGGAGCGCAACAGGTTTTATTGCAGGACCAGATAACCCACCCGTTCTGTTCGAAAGAATCGGCCTGCCGGTTTTTAAATCCAAACGCATGCCGACTAATGTGTTTATCATTGTCAACCCGTCAGCCCCGCCTTCTTCTACAGCTTTGGCCATTTCCACAATATTACTGACATTCGGTGAAAGCTTCACATATACAGGAACCGAAGATACTTCCTTGACCGCCTTGGTTACCTCTTTGGCAACTTCCGGTACCGTACCGAAAGCTATGCCACCTTCTTTAACATTCGGACAAGAGATATTCAATTCGAGTGCCTTTACATTCCCCACCTTACTTATGTCACTGGCAACCTTTACATAGTCAGCTATTTGTGAACCCGCAACGTTAGCGATGATAGGGACATCATATCCACCTAACCAAGCCAGTTCTTCACTGATGACTTTTTCTAAACCTGGATTCTGCAGACCGATGGCGTTCAGCATTCCCGAAGAGGTTTCCGCAACACGCGGAGTCGGGTTACCGAACCTCGGCTCAGGAGTGGTCGCTTTAATCATGATCGCCCCAAGAATATCCAAGTCAAAAAATTGACTGTATTCACGGCCGAACCCAAAACATCCAGATGCTGGCATGACTGGATTTTTCAAGTGTAATCCTGGTAACTCAACTGAAAGCCTGCTCATAATACCACCTCTCCTGCCCGGAATACGGGTCCATCGCTGCATACCTTTTTGTAACTGAAACCAGTTGGATCATCCCCTGTATGACATACGCAGGCAAAGCAAGCACCGATGCCGCACCCCATCCTTTCCTCGAGGGACAGGTAAAGCTTTTTTTCACGATAGCCCGCTTCCAATGCTTTTAGCATTGGTGTAGGCCCGCATGAAAAGATCGTTGCAAACTCCTGTTCCAGGTTGTCAATCACAGTCGTAACAAATCCCTTTGTCCCATATGAACCATCCACTGTGGCAATATGGGTATCACCTAATTCACTAAACTCTTCCTCGTAAAAGATGGCTGACTTGGTCTGGAAGCCCAATACATGGATCACCCTGACACCATTTGCAACCAACATCTTTGATAATTGATACAGGGGTGGGACACCAATCCCACCACCAACCAATAATGCCGTTTCGCCTTTTTTCGCTTCATGAACAGGGAATCCGTTGCCAAGAGGACCTAAGATATCGACCGCTTCTGCCTGTTTACGCTGTGATAACAGCGTCGTTCCTTTACCTTCAGCCCGGTATATCATCGTGAACTGTTTTTCACTGCTGTTATAAGAAGAAATTGAAATCGGGCGTCTTAACAATGGCTCTGTGCCTTCTGTTGTCTTGACTTGGACAAACTGGCCTGGTTGTTTCATCTCTGAAACCAGTTCTCCTTGAAGAGTAAGTTCAAAGATGGATGGGGCCAGTTCTTTATGAGTTAACACCTTCATTCTTTCCTTCTTGATCATATATGGCTCACCTCACGACTTTTTTCCGTTTTTCCCATTGCCTCTGCCGAGAAGGTCATGGATTCTATCACTCTTAATATGGCTTCTGCCGTATCGAGGGATGTAAGGCATGTTACTCCATTCTCAACCGATTCACGTCGGATTCTAAAACCATCGCGTTCCGGCTGCTTCCCTTTGGTCAAAGTGTTTATGACGAATTGTGCTTCCCCGTTTCGGATAACATCCAAGAGGTTTGTGCCTTCTTCGCCAATTTTACCAACAATCGCAGTCGGTATTCCGGATTGCTCCAATAAGGCAGCAGTTCCGCTGGTGGCTATCAGCTTGAAACCGATATTATGGAAGCGTTTTGCTAAAAGAAGCGCTTCTTGCTTATCTTTATCAGATATCGTCAATAATACCGAACCATGCCCCTCAATCTTGAAGCCGGAAGCGACCAGCCCTTTATATAAAGCCTTTTCAAGTGTGCTATCTTTTCCCATTACTTCACCAGTCGATTTCATTTCAGGTCCGAGTGAAATGTCCACACCTCTTAATTTTGCAAAAGAGAAGACCGGAACTTTTACATAGACCCCAGTTTGTTCTGGCACTAATCCGGATTCATACCCCTGGCTTTTAAGTGAGTGGCCCAGGATGACCTTGGTGGCTAAGTTAGCCATCGGCACATTCGTAATTTTACTTAAGAATGGAACGGTTCGGCTCGAACGTGGATTTACTTCAATGACATACACTTCTTCATTGCTGATGACATATTGAATGTTCAAGAGACCAATTATATTCAAGCCTTTTGCCAATCTTGTCGTATAGTCTATGATTACTTCTTTTTGTTTTTCCGTTAGATTTTGAGGCGGATAGACTGCAATCGAATCACCGGAATGGACGCCGGCACGTTCGATATGCTCCATTATTCCTGGGATTATGACCGTTTCTCCATCGGAAATTCCATCGACTTCGACTTCCTTACCTGTTAAGTAGCGATCTATCAGGACAGGATGATCTGGATTTATCTTCACAGCATTTTTCATGTAATGCAGTAATTCCTCTTGTTTATAGACGATTTCCATCGCTCTTCCCCCGAGTACATACGAAGGCCTTACTAATACCGGGTAACCAATGTCTTCAGCAATGACGATCGCTTCATCAACCGATGTTGCGGTTTTACCCTTCGGCTGCGGAATGTCTAAATCCTTAAGTGCCTTTTCGAACTTATTACGGTTTTCCGCCCTATCCAGGTCTTCAAGTGAAGTACCAAGGATCTTCACTCCTCTTTCAACAAGACCATCTGCAAGGTTAATCGCCGTCTGTCCACCAAACTGGACAATGACCCCTTCTGGTTTTTCCAAATCGATGACATGCATGACATCTTCAAGAGTCAATGGTTCGAAGTAAAGTTTGTCGGAGATACTGAAATCCGTCGAAACTGTTTCGGGATTGTTGTTGATGATGATCGCTTCATACCCCGCTTCTTTGATGGCCCATACTGAATGTACTGTCGCATAATCAAACTCTACACCTTGGCCTATACGAATTGGGCCAGACCCCAGGACAATGACACTTTTCTTTTCGGTAACGATGGATTCATTTTCATCTTCGTATGTCCCATAAAAATACGGTGTTTCCGATTCGAATTCCGCAGCACATGTATCGACCATTTTGTAAACAGGGATGATCCCTTGTTGTTTCCGGTACTCATAGACGTCAATTTCGGGAACTTCCCAAATTTCTGCGATCGTTTTATCAGAAAATCCTAGTTCTTTAGCCTTTTGCAGAACTTCACGATCAAAAGAATGTTCTTGAAGCTCCTTCTCAAAGTCGATTATCTTTTTCAACTTGTGCAAGAAGAATAAATCGATCTGGCTCCATTCGTGAATGGTTTCGATCGTTTTCCCCCTTCTTAATGCTTCGCCGATATAGAATAACCGTTCATCTCCCGCTTTTCGGATCCGCTTCTCTATTTTTCCATCCTCAAACTCGTCATTCAATTCAAGATGGTATATACCTGCTTCAAGGGAACGTACAGCTTTTAAGATGGATTCTTCGAATGTACGGCCGATTGCCATAACTTCTCCGGTCGCTTTCATTTGTGTCCCAAGCCTGCGATTTGCGCTCTCGAACTTATCGAAAGGCCAACGCGGAATCTTCGTAACTACATAGTCTAGTGCCGGTTCGAAGCTCGCATAGGTTTTGCCTGTGACAGGGTTCATCATTTCATCAAGCGTTAAACCGACGGCTATCTTTGCTGCTAGCTTCGCAATTGGATATCCTGTTGCTTTTGAAGCAAGTGCTGACGAACGGCTGACCCTAGGGTTCACTTCAATGACATAATATTGATAGCTGTTCGGATCAAGCGCAAGCTGAACATTGCACCCACCTTCAATTTTCAAGGCACGGATAATCTTTAAAGACGTATTTCTAAGCATTTGATACTCTCTGTCACTTAATGTTTGGCTTGGTGCGGCAACTATTGAATCGCCTGTATGGACACCTACAGGGTCGAAGTTTTCCATATTACAAACGACAATTGCATTATCATTGGAATCACGCATCACTTCATATTCCACTTCTTTGCAACCGGCAATGCTCTTCTCAAGCAGACATTGGTGAACCGGACTACTTTTCAGGCCACCCTCAACAATCTCGATCAGCTGCTCTTCGTTATCACAAATCCCACCGCCTGTTCCGCCAAGCGTGAAGGCCGGACGAACAATGACCGGATAACCGACTCGTTCCACGAATGTATAAGCCTCTTCCAAATTATGAATTATGTCGCTGTCAGGTACTGGTTCCCCAAGATCGTTCATTAGGGTACGGAAAAGGTCACGGTCTTCGGCTTGTTGGATAGCGGAAAGTTTCGTTCCAAGAATTTGCACATTGCATTCTTCAAGGATTCCTGCTTCGGCAAGCTCGACTGCCATGTTCAATCCAGTCTGTCCGCCCAGGGTAGGTAATAGTGCATCTGGACGCTCTTTACGAATGATTTTGCTGACAAATTCCAATGTGATCGGTTCGATATAAACCGCATCGGCCATTTCACTGTCTGTCATGATTGTAGCCGGGTTAGAGTTAATCAGGATCACTCGATAACCTTCTTCTTTTAAGGCTATACATGCTTGGGTTCCTGCATAATCGAACTCGGCGGCCTGTCCGATGACGATCGGACCGGAACCAATTACTAGGATGCTTTTTATATCAGTGCGTTTTGGCATGTTTTTTCCCCCTTGGTGTTTGCAGCTTCAATCATTTGTAAGAATTCATTGAATAAGTAGTTGGCGTCTTCCGGTCCTGGTGATGCTTCCGGGTGATATTGTACGGTGAAAGCCGGATATTTTTTATGGCGCAGCCCTTCAATCGTATCGTCATTTAATGCTGTATGTGTCACAATAAGATCAGTCTTTTTAATGGAAAGCTCTTCAACTGTGTATCCATGATTTTGAGATGTGATGGATATCTTCCCGGTACGAAGGTCTTTAACCGGATGATTAGAGCCTCGATGACCGAATTTTAATTTTTCCGTATCCGCCCCGTTTGCAAGTGCGAATAATTGATGTCCTAAACAGATTCCGAATAACGGCACTTCCGTTTGGATTGTACGGATCATTTCAAGCGTTTCATGAACACTTTTCGGATCTCCAGGACCGTTTGAAAGCATCACACCATCTGGGTGATATTGCATCACTTCCTCAGCGGTAACGTTATAAGGCACAACCACGACATCACAGCCCCGCTTCGTTAACTCACGTAAAATCCCATGCTTCATGCCATAGTCTACAAGAACTACCCGCGGGCCTCTGCCCGGGCTTGAATAAGGTGTTTTTGTTGAAACCTGTTTCACTTGATTAGAAGGAATTACCGTTGCTCTCAATTGGGAAACAACCTCTTCGGCATCTTTATTGATATTGCAGAGCGCTCCTTTAAGTGCACCAGATTTCCTGATGATCCTTGTCAGCTTTCTCGTATCGATTCCGCTTATTCCAGGTATGTTCTTCATTTTCAGATATTCATCAAGAGATGATTGGTTTCGCCAGTTTGAAGGAAGTTCTGCTGTTTCCTTAACGACGAATCCTGATATCGCCGGATTTATGGATTCAAAGTCATCCCGGTTTATCCCGTAGTTCCCGATCAATGGATACGTAAGTGTAACGATTTGACCGCAATAAGATGGATCGGATAGAATCTCCTGGTATCCTGTCATTCCTGTGTTAAAAACGACTTCACCTATTTTTTCTACGTCCCCTCCGAATGCTTCCCCAAGGAAAACCGTACCGTCTTCTAAAATTAGTTGTCTTTTCATCCTTGAACACGTCCTTTTTCCCAAACTGTTTTTCCTTCTGCAATCGTCATGACTGGCCAGCCATAACATTTCTTTTCATTAAAAGGTGTATTTTTTCCTTTTGAAGCAAACTCTTCATTATTAATTCCTTTTTCCGTTTCCAAATCGATGAGCACGATATCGGCCGTAGCACCTTCCTTTAGCTCTCCATAAGGAAGCGAGAAACTTTCAGCTGGTTTGACCGTCAGGAAATCGACCAATTGCTTTAATGTTATGACGCCCTTTTTAACCAATTCGGTGTAAAGCAACGGGAAGGCCGTTTCCAATCCCACTATTCCGAAAGGAGCTAGCTGCATTCCCTGCGCTTTTTCCTCAGCCGCATGCGGTGCATGGTCTGTTGCTATAAAATCGATTGTTCCATCAAGCAGTCCCTCTATCAGCGCGTCCCGATCTTCACGACCCCTTAATGGCGGGTTCATTTTATAATTCGTATCAAGTCCCGGTATATCATCTTCACACAATAATAAATGATGCGGTGTAACTTCTGCTGTGACACGAATACCTGCACGTTTGGCATCCCTCACCGTTCTAACCGATTCCTTCGTGGATATATGGCAAACGTGATAATGACAGTTTGCCGCTTCCGCAAGGAGGATATCCCGGGCAATATGTACAGCTTCACATACTGACGGAATTCCATTGATCCCCTGTTCCTTTGAGAATCTTCCTTCATGGACGGAGCCTTTATTGATCAAGCTATTATCTTCACAATGAGCGACTATGGCCATATCCTGTGCGGCTGCCCGTTTCATCGCTTCAAACATCATCCCGGCTTCTTGAATTCCTACGCCATCGTCCGTAAAGGCGAAAGCACCCGTTTGTTTTAATGAAGAAAAGTCGGTCAACTCCTTGCCGGCTTCCCTAATCGTTATGGATGCATAAGGGAGGACCCTGACATGCGCCGTTTCTTCAATTTTCCGGTTAAGAGCTTCAAGATTTTCCACTGTATCAGGAACTGGCCTTGTATTAGGCATTGCCGCTACCGTAGTGAAACCGCCTCTTGCCGCTGCAAGCGTTCCACTTGCGATTGTTTCCTTATGTTCACCGCCCGGTTCGCGCAAATGGACATGCAGGTCAATAAACCCTGATGTAATAAGTAACCCTTCAGCGTCAACAACCTTACAATTTTCCGTTGATAAGTTCTCGCCGATTTTTGTGATGACCTTTCCTTCTATTTCAATGTCCGCTTTTTTGAATGAATTTTGATTATCTAGCAATACTCCATTTTTGATTACAGTTTTCATGGTTGATTCCCCCTTCGGATTGTTCAAGCACATTTTTCAATACGGCCATTCTTATGAACACGCCATTTTCCATTTGTTTAAAAATTCTTGAGCGGCTGCATTCGACTAATTCACTGTCTATTTCAACACCACGGTTTATTGGTGCAGGATGCATGATGATCGCACCCGGTTTCATATTTTTTTCACGTTGTTTGGTCAGACCAAAATTCTCCAGATAATCTCCATTTGCCTGGTCGTATTTTTCGATATGCCTTTCATGCTGTATTCTAAGCAGCATGACTACATCCGATGTCGCCATCGCTTGATCGATGTCTTCATATCCTCCTAAACTGTTGGTTCTGTCAAACCATCCAGGCGGACCTGAAAATACGACATTCGCTCCTAAACGAGTCAATGCTTCTGCATTCGATTTTGCAACCCGACTATGCCTCACATCCCCGATTATCGCAATCTTCAGACCCTCGAAACCTTTAAACTCTTGTTTTATCGTCAATAAGTCAAGTAATGACTGGGTTGGATGATTTCCGCATCCATCCCCTGCATTGATTATCGGAATACCGATTTTCTCTTTCAACTCGTCAAAATAATTATCCTGCTCATGACGGATGATCAAGGCATTGACGCCTATTGCTTCGAACGTTTTAACAGTGTCATATAAGGTTTCCCCTTTTAACACGGATGATGTACCCGCATCAAAAGGAATGACCTCAAGACCCAGTTTTCTTTCAGCCATTTCAAAGCTTGATTTTGTTCGTGTGCTTGGTTCAAAGAACAGATTGGCAACTGTGGTCTGCTGTTTTGGATTCCAGCCAGATCCGTTGGCAAATCCTTCAGCCTCATGTAATATTTTTTCAATGTCAGTTATAGTCAATTCATTCATCGTAAATAACATTTTCATCGATCCTGCTCCCTTCACATTTGTGATGCGGGGGATAAAAAAACACCCCGCCATTAAGGATAGGGTGTAGGTCATAAAGAATTGTGAGTACGAGGAATGGTTCATCATTTTATCCCGTTCTCATTCATCTTTATAGCAACACCCTTTTAAGCCTCTCTGGACTTCTTTTAAAAGGTGATCTATTGTTTTGATGCAGTTTCACTTATTTTTCAAAGATGTCTCCGGATATTTTTTCCCGGTCCGGAAGAATCAAGTTAAGAAGAATCCCGACGATGGCTGAAAGTGCCATGCCGGAAAGCGATACTGTTTTCGATAGTTGTACAAACGCGCCTCCGATTCCTAACACCAGTATGACTGAAGCTATCATCAGGTTTCTTTTCTTGTCAAAATCAACCTTATTATCAATCAGCATCCTTAAGCCACTTGATGCGATGATTCCGAAGAGTAAGATGGAAATGCCGCCCATCACTGCTGTAGGTATCGAGCTGATGACTGCTGAAATCTTACCGTTAAAGCCAAAGATGATTGCAGTTAACGCTGCCCCCCCGATGATATAAACACTAAATGCCTTTGTCATGGTCAGGACCCCAATATTTTCACCGTATGATGTGAGCGGTGGCCCACCGATTAAGGAACCAATCATGATTCCTGCCCCATCTCCTAAAATCGAGCGATGCAAACCGGGCTTTTCCAAAAAATTTCTTCCGACTACTTTGCTCAGTACCATCTGGTGCCCGATATGCTCTGATAAAGTGACGACGGCCACAGGGACCATGATCGCAATGACTTCCCATGAGAAGGTCGGTGTATAGGTTATATAAGGAAACATGAATTTCGGCATTTCCCACCATTGTGCAGATTTAATTGGTTCATAATCTATAATTCCCGCAACTGCTGAACAGCTGTAGCCAACTATTATTCCCATTAATATAGGAATCAAGTTAATGAATCCCTTAAAGAACACGTTGCAGATGATGGTTACCGCTAAAGTTATTAGCGCTATTATAATATAAGTGACACTGTAATTTTTTTGCGGATCATACATCGCCATGTCCACGGCCGTTCCAGCGAGGCTTAACCCGATTACAATGATAACTGGGCCAACCACAACCGGAGGAAGCAAATTCATTAGCCAGCGCAATCCTACTTTTTGGATAATCAAAGCTACTATCCCATATATGAACCCTGCTGCAAAACAGCCGATCATGGCCGCTTCCGGTCCTCCTAAAGCCTTTGCCGCGATGATTGGCGTAATGAAGGCAAAAGATGAACCGAGATATGCAGGAATCTGACCTTTGGTAATCATTAAGTATGAAAGTGTTCCTAATCCGCTTGAAACCAGTGCTACCGCCGGGCTTAACCCAACCAAGAATGGCACCAGTACCGTTGCTCCGAACATGGCGAACAAATGCTGGATGCTTAACGTAATCCACTGGCCAGCCTTTGGCACGTCCTCGACATCCAGTACGATGTCCCTTTTTGTTTCTTCCATTTCCGAATCCCCCTCATGAAAATTGCATCAAGACTGCAAAAACCCTCTTTGCAGTTTATACAAAGAGGGTTTCTCAGAAGGCGGAATGCCTATACATAGACACAACTCTCCCGATTGACTCCCTTTGCCAGCCTCTCTGGACTGTCTTTAAAAGGGTTATGAAATTTTCATGTTGTTTATTTTTCTAATATAGTGACTTGATCTATTTCATCTACTTCTGTTAAAGTAACTGTAATTTTTTCAGATTGGGAAGTCGGAACGTTTTTTCCGACGAAATCCGCACGTATCGGCAGTTCCCTATGTCCCCTGTCAACTAATACCGCGAGCTGGATTTGCGAAGGTCTTCCCAAATCCACCAGAGCATCCATTGCCGCTCTAACGGTTCTGCCGGTAAAAAGAACATCATCCACTAAAATCACTTTCTTGTTGCTGATATTGACCGGAATGTCTGAACCTTTTACTACGGGTTCCCCATCATTGGACTTTTTCGAGAGGTCATCGCGATAAAGTGTAATATCCAGTTCACCCAGCTCTATTTCCTTACCTTCTATTTGATTGATGCGCTTTGCAAGCCGGTCGGCGAGGAAAATCCCGCGTGTTCGGATCCCGATTAAGACGCAATTTTCAATACCCTTATTTTTTTCAATAATTTCATGGGCAATTCTCGTCAAGGCTCTGCTAATGGCCTGTTCATCAAGTACTATGGCTTTCTCATTCAACATGTCGGCCACCCCGATTCCCTATTTCTGATTGGTTTTCTTCAATAAAAAATCCTCATGCCAAGAAGGCATGAGGATTTTATCGCCATGGGTAGAATTATCCCAATTTGCGCATCCGTTTCCTTCTCAGTCTCTCTGAACTGTGTTAAAGGTTCTTATTAAGTTGTTATTATAATATATCAGAAAAACGTATTTGTCAATCCTTACTTCTACGCAATTGATTAATTAGATTTTCAAACTCTTCCGGAATCGGAGCTTCGAACTCCATATACTCATTTGTACGTGGATGAATGAATCCCAGAAGACCGGCGTGCAATGCTTGTCCATCTAATTTCAGGGTCTTTTTCGGACCATATTTCGGATCTCCGGCAAGTGGGAACCCAATGTATTTCATGTGAACACGGATTTGATGCGTCCTGCCTGTTTCAAGCTGGCATTCCACCAAAGTGAAGTCATTGAAACGTTCAATGACCCGGAAATGTGTAACAGCATTTTTGGAATTTGAATCTGTGACAGTCATGCTTTGGCGATCCTTTTTATCCCGGCCGATCGGTGCATCAATTGTTCCGAAGTCATGAGGAATCACTCCATGAACTACAGCTTGATACTTACGGGTAACCGTTTTGTCAACAAGCTGCTGCACAAGTTTTTCATGTGCCATATCATTTTTTGCAACCATCAATAGACCTGATGTATCTTTGTCGATTCGATGGACGATTCCAGGTCGCATCACACCGTTGATTCCAGAAAGATCGTTGCAGTGAGCCATCAAGCCATTTACAAGCGTGCCTGATACATGTCCAGGTGCTGGGTGGACGACCATACCGCTCGGTTTATTAACCACGAGTACATCAGCATCTTCATAATAGATATCCAAATTCATTTCCTCTGCTACTGCATCCAATTCCTCAAGTTCAGGAATCGTCACTTCGATTGTATCGCCAGGAATAGCTTTGTAATTCGTCTTTATAGCCGAGCCATTTACTAAAACATGGTCATCTTTAATCCATTGCTGGACCTGAGTACGTGACCATTCCTCATTCAAAGTGGAAAGAGCCTTATCAATCCTAACTCCTTTTAGTGTTTCATCGATGCTGTATAACCTTTTATCCATTATCTTTCTCCTTAGCGTTTTTTTCTTCTAAAAACATATGAATCACGAGCAATCCGACACCAATTGAAAGCGAAGCATCAGCAACATTAAATACCGGGAAACTGTAGCTGAAAATATAGGTATGAACGAAATCCACTACTTCCTGACGAGCAACACGATCGATGAAATTACCAATCGCACCGCCTAGCATGAGAGCAAGTGCAACTCCAAGCAAACGGCTTTCCTTCGCCATCTTCTGAATATAATAGACAAGTCCAATAATGACAGCGATGGTGATGATGTAGAAAAACCACATTTGACCTTGTAGAATTCCCCATGCTGCCCCACGATTACGATGCGAGGTGATATATAGAAGGTTTTCAATAATTTCAATGCTTTCTCCGTACTCCATTTTTTGCACAATCATCCATTTTGTCAGCTGATCGAAAGCTATGACCAAAAGGGCTATTAAATAATAAAACACACTTTTTCCCCCAAACTAATCAAATCTTCACTTTTGAATTGTAGCATAAACTAGAAATAATAACTAATACGAAAAACAGAAGTCTGTTTTTTATAGTACGGATAATATTGGATAATGAAGAAAAAGTCAACATTCCCTAATGTAGGATGCTTACAGCCCTTTCTGTTCTCTTTCCCACAAAAAAGCCGGTCCCTTCATAAGGGACCGGCCTTCCTTTTGGAATTATTGATTCACATAATGCTTCTTCACGACTGTTGCACAACGTGGGCAAAGTGTTGGATGTTCTTCCACTTGACCTACTTCTTTCGAAACATTCCAGCAACGTTCACACGTTTCACCTTCTGCTTTTGTAACAAGGATCGCTATATCCTCAAGTTTAACCGCTTCTGCCGGGGCATTTGCAACATTGCCAGCGATTTCAAATTCGGAAACGATGAATAACTGTTCAAAGCTTTCCTTAATGCTATCGAGCAAATTCTTCGTTTCTTCATTAACATATACCATCACTTTTGCGTTCAGTGATTTTCCGATGACTTTTTGGTTCCGGGCTTCTTCTAATGCTTTCAGTACATTATCACGGACATTCATGAACGCCGTCCATTTTTCTTCAATGATTTCAGCATCATCGATGGAAATTTCCTTAGGCATCAATGTCAACTGTACACTTTCTTCCGTCACTCCCGGAATGAAAGCCCATACTTCATCAGCTGTATGAGAGAGGATTGGTGACACCAATTTCGTTAAGCTGACCAATGATTCGTAAAGAACCGTTTGAATGGCCAAACGCTCTTTTCCATTTGGTGCTTCACAATAAAGAATGTCTTTCGCATAATCAAGGTAGAACGAACTTAAATCCTGTGTGCAGAAATTATTGACCATATTATAAATTGTGGCAAACTCATAATTTTCATAACTTAGCTTCGATTGTGTGATCAGCTTATTCAATTTAACTAGCATGTAACGGTCGACTTCAGGTAATTCTTGGACTGCCACTTTATCGGTTTCTGGATTGAATCCATCCAAGTTCCCTAACAAGAAGCGGAATGTATTACGGATTTTCCGGTACACTTCAGAAACTTGTTTTAAAATAGGATCGGAAACCCTGACATCCGATTGGTAATCCACCGAAGCAACCCAAAGGCGTAAAATATCCGCACCAAGTTGGTTCATGACCTTAGATGGCAGGACGACGTTCCCAATCGACTTACTCATTTTACGACCTTCGCCATCCAATGCGAACCCGTGGCTCAGCACGCCTTTATATGGAGCTTTGCCTGTGACCGCAACACTTGTTGAAAGTGATGAGTTAAACCAGCCGCGGTATTGATCGGAACCTTCTAAATAAAGATCAGCAGGCCGCTGCAGGTCGTCTCTTTCTTCAAGTACCGCCTGATGAGAAGAACCGGAGTCAAACCATACATCCATGATATCCGTTTCTTTTGTAAAGGTACCATTCGGGCTGCCTTCATGTGTATAGCCTTCAGGCAGAAGATCTTTCGCTTCACGCTCAAACCAGATGTTTGAACCGTGTTCGCGGAAAAGGTTTGAAATATGGTTGATGGTTTCATCCGTAATGATCGGCTCGCCATTTTCTGCATAAATGACTGGAATTGGCACGCCCCATGCACGTTGACGGGAAATACACCAATCCCCGCGGTCACGGACCATATTGAATAGGCGCGTTTCACCCCAAGCGGGTACCCATTTTGTTTCTTCAATTGCTTCCAGAAGTTCACTGCGGAAGTCTTTGATTGAGGCGAACCATTGTGCCGTTGCACGGAAGATCGTTGGTTTCTTCGTCCGCCAGTCATGTGGATAAGAGTGTGTAATGAACGTCAAGTTCAATAACGCGCCTGCTTCTGTTAATTTTTCAGTAATTGGTTTATTCGCTTGATCATAAAATAATCCAGCAAATTCTCCTGCCTCTTCCGTCATGACCCCTTTTTCATCTACAGGACAAAGTACGTCCAAGCCGTATTTTTGCCCAATGATAAAGTCATCTTCACCATGTCCAGGTGCAGTATGAACACAACCCGTACCAGCTTCAGTTGTTACGTGCTCACCCAACATCACTAAAGATTCGCGGTCATAAAGAGGATGTTTGGCAACAGCGCGGTCCAACTCGCTCCCTTTTACTGTTTTCAAGATAGACGGGTTATCCCAGCCTAAAGTTTCTGTAACCGATTCAAGTAGCGCTTCGGCAATTAAGAATTTTTCATTTTCGACAGCCACTACTACGTAATTTAATTGCGGATGCAATGAGATACCAAGGTTAGCCGGGATCGTCCAAGGAGTTGTTGTCCAGATGATGATCTTTACGCCTTCTTCGATTACACCTTTGCCATCTGTGACTTCAAAAGCAACATAGATCGATGCAGAACGTTTGTCTTGATACTCAATTTCAGCTTCAGCAAGGGCCGATTCACTTGATGGAGACCAGTAAACAGGTTTTTTCCCTTTATAAATATAGCCTTTTTTCGCCATTTCACCGAAGACCTTGATTTGCTGTGCTTCATATTCAGGCTTTAATGTGATATAAGGATTATCCCAATCACCACGGACCCCAATTCTCTTAAACTGCTCACGTTGATTGTTAATCTGAACATAAGCATATTCTTCACAAAGCTTTCTGAATTCGGCAACGCTCATTTCTTTCCGTTTCACGCCTTTTTTTGTCAATGCCGTTTCGATTGGAAGCCCATGCGTATCCCAGCCAGGTACATACGGTGCTTGAAAACCGCTCATCGATTTAAATCGGACAATGAAATCCTTTAAAACCTTATTCATTGCATGGCCCATATGGATATCGCCGTTAGCATATGGTGGTCCATCATGCAAAATGAATAAAGGCCGTCCTTCCGTTTGTTCTTGCACTTTTTTATAGATGTTCATTTCATTCCATTTTTCTTGGATTTCCGGCTCACGTTTCGGTAAATTCCCCCGCATTGGAAATTCAGTTTTAGGCATCAATAAGGTATCTTTGTATTCCATTATAAAATCCTCCATCCATCTTTATAAAAATTCATTCGAACCGATGACTTGATATCCGGCCAAAATAAAAAGCCCCCTCATCCCTAAAAAAGGGACGAGAAAGCTTTGCTTCCCGCGGTACCACCCTGGTTAGAAAGATTCACAAAGTGAATCCAACCTCTCGAGCATTCGTAACGTGAATGAAACGCTTCATTTACTTTCTGCAAAAGCAGGTTCAACTCAGAACTCAAGGGTGATCTTCAATATCTTCGCTTATTCCGGGCTTTCACCATCCCCGGTTCGCTAAAAATAAGTGTGTGAAGAATTTACTTTCCCTGTCATCGTCTAATGTCATAATGAATAGTATTGTTAAAAAATTATATGCGAAAAAAGTGTTCAAAGTCAAGGAATCGTTTAAATTTCCTCTTCCACTTTCTCATTTAATTCTATTTCAGTCGCATCTACTTCATAATCCAGCAGATGGTCCCAATCGTCATTGTCCAGCAAATCCAGCTGCGCTCCGACAAGCATTTTAAAACGTGTCCGGAATACTTTGGATTGCTTTTTCAAATCTTCGATATCCATCGCTATTTTCCTTGCTTTCACAAGTGACTCATTGACGATCCGGTCCGCATTTTTCTCTGCTTCCTTTATGATCAGTTTCGCTTCTTTTTGGGCATTGCGCCTTAATTCTTCGGCTGCCTCTTGTGCGACAATAATCGACTTATTAAGTGTACCCTCGATTGTCGTAAAATGTCCCAAACGATCATAAGTCTCGTTCAGCTTATCCTCAAGTTCTTTCTTCTCTCTCAAAATCAATTCATAATCCTTAATGACCTGATCGAGAAATTCATTTACTTCATCTTCATCATACCCTCGAAATACTTTGTTAAATTCCTTGTTATGTATATCTATCGGGGTTAAGGGCATTACGGCACCTCCAGAACGGTTTCTACTCTAGTATGTTAAAACTCTATATTCGACAATAAATGTATGAATCCTGCTTGATATTGAATTATTTTTGTCTGCCTAACGAGATTCTCCACTTATCCTTCTTGGTTTTCCCATCAATTGAAGCTATTTTACATCTGCCAAAACCTCTGATTGAAAGTGTATCACCCTCACGGCATTCTTCCGAGACGTTTTCCGTTTGCTTGAAATTAACCTTTACTTTTCCTGATGTTATCAAGGCCTGGGTTTTTTGACGGGACATATTCAGGACGGACGATAGCACACTGTCAAGCCTAAGGGAACTGACTGTGGTGACTTGCTCTTCCCATTTTTCATTAACTTGGATGATATTCTCGATTGGAAGCCTTTTGATCGAAACGGAAGCGCTACCTATTTTCTCCAGGTTTCCTGTGAGGTATAAATCCATCTCTCCGGCAGCGATAAATTGAATATGCTCCTCCGTCACTATTATATCACCAAATTTTTCACGTTTTACCCCTAGTGACATCAAGGTTCCAAGTATTTGCCTATGTTCAAGCGTAACAAACTTTTTTGGATAGGAGATATCGTATAAGGAGATATTGAAATCCGATGGTTCAGGAGAGTAATAATCAGGGTAAATGAGCACACGCTTTCGCTCTACGAAATTGCTCCCGCCATTAAATTGCAGTTTCGCATCCGGATCATTCCCTAATAAGGAAGTAAGGATTTCCTGCTGGCGCGGATCAAGAAAATCAGATAGTTTCGGAGCGTAGGAATTCTTGACCTGATCGATCCAATTCATTGCCTGATCAATAAAATCTTTTTCCTCCGGCCTGAAATGCTGATAAATACTCATGATTGAATAAATGCTCCTTAGTTATCAAATTAATGGTCGATCATAAGGAATTGATTAAATTGTTCTTCGTTGCTACTACACAGCGGAAATTTTCCGACTGTGTAGTAATATGCATGTCAGGTTAATTGTTGTTGATCATCCTATTAAAGTCTGTAGGTAATAGATTCCATAACCGCTGGCAAAGTTAAGCACCAGCAGGGCCACAAGCGGTGAAAGATCAATCATGCCAAGTGGCGGTATGAACTTTCTGAACGGTTCTAAATACGGTTCGCAAATCTTTTCCAGGAATTGACCAATCGATGTCTCCCTTGCGTTGGGGAACCATGACATCAATATGTAAACGATTAATGCCATTGAATAAATTTCAATTAAATAATATAAACCTTGAAGCACTAAACCCATTAACCATTACCACCTCGCTTCTTCGTACTCCTCATCGGCGGCGAAGCCGGTAATATTACCGGAAACATCGACGTTGTCCGGGGTACATAAGAATATATCTGTTCCGATTTTTTGGATGTCCCCGCTGATTGCATAGACAGTCCCACTTAGAAAATCGATGATTCGCTTTCCTTGATCATGCTGGATTCGTTGAAGGTTTACAACTACTGCACGTCTATTTTTTAAATGGTCAGCTACCTCCTGGGCTTCTGCATAAGCTCGAGGCTCCAATAATACTACTTTAGAAGATTTCTGTACGCTTTGCAAACTTACGATATTCTGATTGGTATTATTCCCTGCAGAAGCGGGCTGCTGTTGTTTAGCTGACTTCACGGCTTTAGGTTCAGCCTCCTCTTCTTCCAACTCTTCATCCTTGTACTCATACTCATCATCCAGCGCGAAATAAGATTTAAATTTTGATACGAACGACATCTATAGCGTACCTCCTTAAAATTATTCGCCTACAAGTGCAGTACCAATCCTAATCATTGTAGCGCCTTCCTCAATGGCAATCATGAAATCATTGGACATCCCCATGGACAATTCAGTGCAGGGAGCATGCTTCAAACCGGCATTTTGTATTTCCGCCTGGATGCCCTTTAGTTTCCGGAAGCACTCCCGCAAAACCTGTTGATCATCAGTCAATGGAGCCATCGTCATCAATCCTGCAACATTCACCTTATCAAAATGAGATAACCCTTTTATGAAATCCATTGTAGCTTCAGGATTCAAGCCATGTTTTGATTCTTCACCTGAAACGTTCACCTGCACTAAACAGTTTATCGGCTCATTTGCGCGTTTTTGAATTTCTTCTGCCAAAGAAATGCGATCCAATGAATGGATATACGCAATTTTATCGATGACATTTTTTACTTTGCGTGTTTGCATGGAGCCAATATAATGCCAGTTGGGCTTGTCCTTCAGCACTTCATATTTATTCAATAGCCCTTCGTCACGGTTTTCACCCAAATCGCTTATTCCCGCTTCCAATGCTTCCTTTGCTCTCTCGACCGAAACATATTTTGTCACTGCGATTAACTTTATACCTTCACGGTCCCTGCCACTATTTTCACATGCTATATTTATTTTTTCTTCGATGTTTTTTAAATTGTCCACTACTTTCACTGTTACCCTAAATCCTCCTTCCAACCGATAAAACTCATCAATCTACCTGTCTTTCCGTTATCGCGGCGATGTGAAAAAAACAATTCATGATCACAGCTTGTACAGTATGATGAAACGTCGATCTGACTTTTTGGAATTCCTGATTTTTGAAGAATCAATGCATTAAGTTGCTTAAGATCCAATCGATATTGTCCTTCACTGATTAAATTATAGGGCTTTTCGTCATTATCTACCAGCAAATTCTGCACTAAATCGATGACTTTAGCATCAACTACATAGCACTTAGAACAAATCGACGGCCCAATAACAGCAAATATCTCCGTTGCCTTTATACCCTCATTTAGCCATGCCTCAACCATTTTTCGTGCAATTCCATTAACGGTACCCTTCCAGCCGGCATGTGCCACCCCAATCAAACCATGTGCCGGAGCAAGAAAGTATAAAGGCACACAGTCCGCATAGCAAAGAGTCAATAAAACATTTTGATCTTTCGTATAGAATCCGTCAGTTGCCTTAAAGGCTGAATCATAATCCATTGAACCCCTCCCGCCATCGCGTTCGGTAACATGATGGATTTTCGTTTCATGCGTCTGCTCGGCCCCTACCCATTCATTAAACGGAAACAACAGCTTATCGGCTAAAATCCTGCGGTTTCCCTGGACATCTTCAAGCTTATCCTTGACATGAAAACCGGTATTCAATGTTTGGAAATCCCCTGTACTGACTCCCCCATTCTTTGTGGTGAAGCCCGCTACGAGCTGGAGATTTTGTTGTCTCCAGCTGTCAATGAGCATATATTGGTCTTTTATTAAAACAAATGGCTCTTTCATCCTTTAACCTCTTTATTTTTTAGTCTAGTGTATCATATATTTGCGCCATGTACCTTTAAAACCGTTCATCTTTCAGCTCAGCTTGAAATACTGTCTGATGTTCAACAAGAATGACATCCGCACCTATTTTTTTTATTTTGCGCCATGGGATTACTATATCCTGTTCCCTGCCGAAGAAGCCCATTAGCCTTGTTCCATTTGAAACGATGATGGCCTCTATTTTCCCCGTGGACGTATTGATTTCAAGATCTGACATATTACCTAGTTTCTTTCCATCCGCTATATTGACGATATCCTTAATTTGAAATTCGGAAATCCTGGTCACATCACTCAGCTCCTCAAAATTTCATCATAGATGTTGGTCCTATTCCTATGTATATGACATGATTCACTCAAGGATGAAGAATACGATAAATAAACGTCCATTCATTTCATGACTTACCTTCTGAAAGGGGTTTTTCACAAAATAAAAAAGCCGCTATGGAAAAGTTGCTGATAAGCGGGTAATCGGCATTTGCCCTACCCGCTTCAGCTAACTTTTTCTCATGTTCAGCTTCTACTGTTGGATATTTTTATTCATTTGCTTGATTGCCGCTTTTTCCAATCGGGATACCTGCGCTTGTGAAATGCCAATTTCCTCGGCTACCTCCATTTGCGTCTTCCCTTGGAAGAAACGTTTGCGAAGGATCATTTTTTCCCGGTCATTCAACCGTCTCATTCCTTCATTTATAGCTATCTCATCAATCCAGGTACTATCTTTATTTTTTTCATCACTCAGTTGGTCGAGTACATAAATCGGATCCCCGCCATCATTATAAATCGGTTCAAAAAGGGAAACTGGATCTTGTATAGCATCTAGTGCAAAAACAATTTCTTCATGAGGTACTTCCAACACCTTGGCGATTTCTTCAGCTGTCGGCTCACGAAGGGTCTGGCTTATGAGCTTTTCTTTTACCTGTAAAGCTTTGTAAGCGATGTCTCTCAAAGAACGGGATACCCGAATAGGATTATTGTCACGAAGATATCTTCTGATTTCTCCAATAATCATCGGTACAGCATACGTTGAAAACTTAACATTTTGACCTAGGTCAAAGTTATCTATCGACTTCATCAACCCTATACAGCCTACCTGAAATAGATCATCTACATACTCTCCCCGATTGTTGAAGCGTTGAATGACGCTTAGAACGAGTCGAAGATTCCCGTTTACCAGTTTCTCTCTTGCTGAAATATCGCCATTTTGCAGTTCTTTGAAGAGTTTTCTCATTTCTTCATTCTTTAAAACCGGTAATTTTGATGTATCCACACCGCAGATTTCAACCTTATTACGAGACAAAATTATTCCCTCCTCACAGGAGCGCTGTACAAAAAACAGTATTTCCGCGGGAGGAAAAAATATGCACATGGCTAGAACTGAAAATCACCATTATTTTTCATTATGGCTGCCAAAGTATTGATTTAATTGGCATTTATCCACTTTATTTTTTTACACCATTTTATTAAATTCTTTCCGAAGCCTCTTAATAATCCTTTTTTCCAAACGTGAAATGTAAGATTGGGAAATCCCCAGCATATCGGCAACATCCTTTTGGGTTTTTTCCTCTCCACCTGCAAGTCCAAACCGGAGTTCCATTATCTGTTTTTCACGCTCGGATAACTGCGTAAGTGCTTTCGTCAACAGCTTGCGGTCAACGTTTGCCTCGAGGTCTTTCGTGATAATGTCATCGTCAGTTCCAAGAACATCGGATAACAGAAGTTCATTTCCATCCCAATCAATATTCAGGGGTTCATCAAAAGAAACTTCAGAACGGATTTTATTATTTCTACGTAAATACATTAATATTTCATTCTCGATGCATCTCGAAGCATATGTAGCGAGTTTAATTTTCTTTTCAGGATTGAATGTATTCACAGCTTTGATCAAACCTATGGTACCAATGCTAATTAAATCTTCAATATTGATGCCCGTATTTTCAAATTTCCTGGCAATATAAACAACCAGCCTTAAATTCCGTTCAATTAAGATCGATCGTGCAGCTTCATCGCCCTTGGGTAATTTATTGATCAGTATTGCCTCTTCTTCCTTTGAAAGGGGCGGTGGCAGTGCCTCACTCCCTCCTATATAAAATATTTCGTCCGTTTTCAATCCGAGCTTGAACAATAGTTTGTACCAAAAATAAGTGAGCCGAAGAATGAATTTCTTCAAAATAATTCTCCCTTCTAATAAACGGATTATGGGTCTAAATTTAGAGTGAATCAAAAAGTTCAGGAGGCATTTTGCACCGGTATCCCGGTTAACATTTTCGGATGAACGATAGATTGATAGCTATTGTCGGGAGAGAGTTGCTGAAAGGTAAACGATACGAGACCCTGCTTAACATGATATTCTTTTTCTCCCTTTAAGATTTTAATGTAATCCGGTTTAATTGCGGTTAACAGCTGGTGTTCATGACCAACGACTTTAAAAGGGATGACACGCATTCTACCAGTCCATGAATACTCGGGCTGTACTTCCTGGCTAATCAGGTTATCAGGGTTTTTAAAGAGCTCTAGCATATCGTCTGGAATTCCCGCTTCCCCGCCTGAAAGTGAAATGATCATGACTGGGGAACGTGTAATCGGATCATATAATTGATTGCCGCTATCCACCAATCCATAAAACGTACCTTCAAAGTCAGAAATTTTAACCGAGACCGAAACCATTTGTTCATGCGAAAGCTTTGTCATCTCCATCCCTTCAAGTGTCCTCTTGGAAAATTGCCAAGCGAGCGGGAAGCCAATCATTACAAATATCCAGCTGACAGGGTCACCAAAACGATTGATTCCTGCATATTGGCCAGGGTCCTTGGAAACGATTTGAAATTCAAATAGGTAGTGAAGTCCAAGAAGGATTCCTCCCGCTAAAAACGTCACAAAATATAAGGTGGCCACCGATTTCATAAAAAGTTTTAACCTATTAAACCCAAAGGTTGCCAGCACCATGACCAGGGATACTAAAATCTTCATGTACACTCGGTCGGCAATTGCATAAAAAGGAGTGAATGCCAATACGATAATGAGGGAGCCTATCAGCCCGCCGATGCATACCCGCCAAAGAGCTACCCTTCGTTTGAGGATGATGGCGGTCCAATATAAAAGGAGGCAATCAAATAACCAATTCAATAACCAGATCACATCTAAATATAAGGTCAAATACCTACCCTCCTTTTATGAGCTAACCTTCCACTAGCAAAAAGTATAGCGTACCTGCCCTAAGAAAGTGTGTCACTTTTTGTACTGAAAACTTAAGAGTTTTTCAGTCATTTTTACCCTTTTTGTAGAAAAACAGCTATTGATATTTTCAATACTGTCTTAGAGTCTATCCTGCTCCCTTTTACTTCTGTCGATTTATGTTTTAAAAGTTTAATAATTTCTCGATGCTCTTTTCTTTTTTCATTTACGTATGAAAAGTGAACGAAAGCTTAACGAAAAGAGGGTACTTACCCCAGATACTCCATCATGCAGCGGAAACAGGTCTTCCACCGCATAGGGACATTTAGACATCAATCAAGGATGCTATTATTAAGATTTCAGCTAGCCTTGGAATCGAGTGACACCGCTCGAGAAAAGTCCCATTATTCCAAAGTCCTTGGAATCGAGTGCTTTTTTTAGGCATGCATCTTTTAAACGGCAAAAAACCGTCCCCAAATGGGAACGGCATATGACGTCTATATTAACGACGTCTATTACGGTTACGGAGGAAGGTTGGAATGTCCAAAGCCTCTTCACCTTGATTAGCATTACGTGCAGGCTGTTCATTGACTTCTTCTCTCTTCACTTCACGCTTCACGTTTGACTGTGGCGTTTGTTGTGCCTGAGGTCTTGATTGCTGCTGTTGTCCGAGTGTGGGACGTCCAGTAGGCCTTATTGAAGCTTCAACCTCGTTAAAGCCTGTGGCAATCACTGTAACGACGATTTCATCTTTAAGGTTTTCATTGATAACCGAACCAAAAATCATGTTTACGTCTTGATCGGATGCAGTAGCCACGATATCGGCCGCTTCCTGGACTTCAAAAAGACTTAGGTTCGTTCCACCTGTTATATTCATCAGTACGCCTTGGGCACCATCAATCGATGTTTCAAGCAGCGGACTGGAGATGGCTTTTTTTGCCGCCTCTGCTGCACGGTTTTCCCCGGAGGAAATCCCGATTCCCATAAGAGCGGAACCTTTGTTGGACATGATGGTCTTAACATCGGCAAAGTCCAAGTTAATAAGACCTGGAACTGCAATTAAATCTGAAATCCCTTGTACCCCTTGACGTAGAACATTATCGGCTTCACGGAACGCTTCAAGCATTGGCGTGCTTTTATCGACGATTTCAAGAAGACGGTCGTTCGGAATGACGATTAGTGTGTCAACCGATTCCTTCATGGATGAAATGCCGCCTTGAGCCTGTGTTGCACGTTTTCGGCCTTCGAAAGTAAATGGACGAGTAACAACACCCACTGTAAGAGCCCCTAAATCTTTAGCAATGCCAGCGATGACAGGAGCCGCTCCCGTTCCAGTACCGCCGCCCATTCCAGCAGTTACGAATACCATATCGGCACCTTTAAGCGCTTCTTCAATCTGCTCTTTGCTTTCTTCTGCAGCTTTTTTTCCTACCTCCGGATTGGCGCCTGCACCTAAACCGCGTGTAAGCTTTCCACCGATTTGCATTTTAATTTCTGCTTTTGATAGATTAAGTGCCTGTGCGTCTGTATTGACAGAAATAAACTCGACACCCTGTACACCATGCTCGATCATTCTGTTTACCGCATTGTTTCCGCCGCCGCCAACACCTATTACTTTTATCGTTGCTAATTGTTCTAAATTAGAATCAAACTCCAACATGACAATCCTCCTATTTTGACGAAATTCCCGATTCTTAATGATTGTTATTCAAAAAAGTAACCCAGGATTTTTTTGAATTTAGATTCACCTTTTTCACCTTGATTTTTAGCCGTGTTCTCTTTGCTTTTCTGAGAAACCTTTTGGCTGCGCTGGTCATTATCTTCTTGTGCTTGTCCAGCTGCTACAGGAGTTTTATTAGCGGTGTTTTTTTGCATTCTCTCTTTCTTGCATGCGTGTTTAATCAGACCAACAGCTGTCGTATAATGTGGTTCCCTAACACCGATGTAGTTCGGTTCAGCTGTCCTGACGCGGTTTTGGAACACATATTGAGCAAGCTCCAGGACTCCCGGCATCTTAACTACGCCCCCGGTCAACACAAAACCACCCGGAATATCCTGGAAGCCAAGTCTTCTCAAGTCATCTTGAATCAACTCGAATATTTCGGTCACACGCGCTTCAATGATATCCGAAAGCATTAACTGGTTGCAGGGCTGCTGCTGGTCGCTGCCGATGATCGGTATTTGGAATACTTCATCTTCAGACGCGTCATCATAAAAGGCATGTCCATGCTTTACTTTTATTTTCTCAGCTTCTTCCATCGTTGTCCTTAGAACGATTGAAAGATCCTTCGTAAGTGTTTCCCCGCCTATCGGTATCACAGACGTATATTGTAAATAGCCTTGTTCGAAAATTGCAAGAGTCGTGGAACCTCCCCCAATATCGACAAGTGCCACACCAAGTTCTTTTTCATCCTTGGATAAAACAAGGGAACCTGCGGCTAAGGGCTGAAGAGCGATATCGGTTATTTCTAACCCTGCCCTTTCCACACAACGCAGCGTATTATGTAAAATTGTCCGAAGACCTGTGATTAAAATCCCTCTCATTTCCAACCGAACACCTATCATGCCCCTTGGATCACTGATTTCATCAAGTTCATCAACTTTGTAATGAATCGGCACCACGTCGATAATTTCCCTGTCGGACGGTATCGTGATTAACTCCGCCGCTTCCCTGACACGGAAAACGTCATGCTCAGTAATTTCTTTATTGTCACTGGATACCGCTACTACCCCATGACAAGGCTGAAGCGTCACGTGATTTCCACTTATACCTACGATTACCTTTGTTATCTCCATCCCAATCATCCGTTCTGCTTGTTCGACAGCCTTTTGAATGGATTGGACGGTTTCATCTATACCGACGATTGAACCCTTTTTGAGCCCTTCTGATTTAACATTTCCAACGCCGATTATATTTAATGTGTCATTGACCATTTCCCCAATGATAACTTTTACACTGGATGTACCGATGTCAAGACTTACGTATATTTCGTTGCTGTTCATTCCATGGCACCTCCTTCAGGTTTTACATGTATTAGTAGAATAACATTTTTATATCTAAAGACTTATTCATTATAAAATAACAGAACTGATTACAACAACTCGCTAATTCATTATGCGGTTCATTTATCATTTCCCAAACAAACTCGTAGATTCTTCTGTTTTCAAGTGCTTATTGTTCGCTTCTCAACATAACTGATATCATTTCTAAACTAGATACTGCCATAAACTATTCGTCATTTACAACTTAATTCCCTTTAAAATTATAGATTTTTTTTCTGCTTTTTCCGGGAAATGGACCATTTTTCAATTAGTATCCTTCTAATCAGGGCGATATTTTGAAAGAGCCTTACGCCGAACACAAAGATTGCGGCTAAATACAAGTCTACACCAAGATGTACACCTAGAAAAGCCAAACCTGCGGCCAAAATAATATTAAAGAAGAATCCTGTTACAAATACAACTTCATCATAAAGGTTTTGCAGATGAGCCCTTATGCCTCCAAATAAGGTATCAAAAGCAGCAAGCACGGCAATGGAGAGATAATTTGAATATTCATGGGGGATATCGAAATCCACCAAAAAACCAAGGGTGATTCCAATCAAGAGTCCAAAAACTGGCAACCACATTACGATTCCCCCCCATCCATAATGGGTTCCATATGTTCCACATTAATAGCATTTTGGTAGGCCGGCAATGTCAACTCACCTGAAGGTGCCTTAATCAGCACTTCAAAATTATCTATAAAGAAATCATCCATAAGTTCAGATCCTTCAATACGCTGCTTCAATTTCGTTGGATTAACGGTAATTGCCTTTATTTCGACCGGGTAATCAACTAGAGGGTATCCGTCTATTTTCGGCTGCCCATTTATATCACGAATAACCGATGTTGAAATATACCTTTGTCCTGAAATGGAAATTTCGTCAGCGCCAAACCTATACATTTCATTTATGAGCCGAATGATCAATACAGGTGAAATATACTCGATCCTCTTACCAAGAAGGATTTCTTCTTTTATGGGCTGTATAGACACGATTACCCCTTTACCTTTTATTTCGGTCAAACCTGCATCAGTCTTTAATTCGGTCAGGGTGTCACGTAATACTTCCTCTTTACTCTCATTTTTCTTTGTTTCATAGGATGCAATTTTCCCCTCAAGCTTACTGATACCCTCTATTAATTCCGCCTGGGTCTGCTGTTCTTTCAATAAATCATTTTTCAGCTCCCACATATCCCTTGTATCGGAAACGACAGGGTGATTCACCAAATTGAATTGAATTGCGAGCATGAAGCCAGCAATCAACGTAACCAAACTAAAAGAAAGCTTTTTTTTCATTTCCAGTTTCTCACCAATCTTTCATCGAATCCGGCGATCTAATCACCCTCCAATAATTGGATCAAAAATGATATTCTTTTGCTTTTCCACTGTAAAGATAATATTCTCATTAACCAGCTGTTCCTTTATGCCACCGGGTAAGTCCAGTGAAGCACCCAGGACATCAGGGTCCCCAATCGCAGAAATGATAAATGGAGCTGGATGCTGATGGCCATCAATTGTGATCACAGGCCCATTACATACTATGTAAGAATCATGATTTAACCTTTGACCGTTAATCGCAACAGCCTCTGCACCTGATATGTATAGTTCATTGACGACCTTGAAGACATGCTGTTCATGAACCAGGTAGTTATTAACATTGGCCTCTGAGTCCATATCTGTACCATCTTCAAGAGTCACCTGAAGGCCTGTGCCTTTCACTTTCACTTTTCCAAGAAACATCCGGTATTTTTCCGTATCCTTGGCCAAATTGAAAAATAACTGCTTTTCCTGCGCTAGGTCTTTTTCAATTTTGGATACATTTTCTTGCTTTTGAAGGAGTTCATTCTGAAGATCCCTGTTCTGTTTCTCTTGTTCGATCAGTTGCTGCCTTAGCTCATATTCCTGATCCCAGGCTTTATCCTTCACTACTCCTTTACCATCTTTGGTCAGATTGTAAGAGAAGGCAATCATAAATCCGAGAACAACGCAAACTAGGGGTAAGACCACCCGTTTGCCATTAATTTTCCTCATTGGTGCCTTCCTTTTGTTCAGCGTCTTCATATGCTTTAAAATAAGAACCCACTTCCAGATCAATGACTCCCTTTACCTTTGGATCCAACTGGCTGACAATCGATGGGTAGTGGATCATTTTCTCGTATAAAGTCCGGCTTGTCGCACTTACTTCAAACCCATCGTTCATAAACATGACGATATGGTAGTCATCGGTTTTGGTTGGAGCATAATGAATTTCAGATATGGCATTCTGAATCTCGACAGGAAGCTTGTCCAGCTCTTCTAAAAGCAACTTTAATGCTTTACCCTCTTTGAAACCAATTAAAACCGGGGCAAATACTGGAATTTCGCCTGTTGCTAATTCCTCCAAAACCGAACCGTTTTCCAAAATTGGAGCAAACTTACCATTATTGGACAGATATGCCATCCTATTATGTTCCGAAACCGTGATTTTAATGGAATTAGGAAATACAGGTGTTACCTGAACGCTTTTTATTTCCTTATTTTTTTTGATATTAGCGGCGGCGGTCCCTGTATCAACCTTCCAGATGCTTTGATCCTTCTTCACCTTACTCAATTTAATGATCTGCTTTGAAGTAAAATAACGATTCCCCTCTACCTGCACGGATTTCACGTAGCTCAACGGGGATAAGAAATACAGCACACAAGCAACCAGAATGAAGAAAAGGGAAAGCAAAAGAACAAGTCGCCTGTTTGCTTTGCTTTTTCTTAATTGTTTTAATTTCGGGATGCGGTCCTCAATGGAAACGATTTTTCCCTTTTCCATCCCATTCACCTCTTCCTGAAAAAATGGATGGTTTATGACACAGTACGGTTCAAGACAAACTTAAAATTTGTTTTTAATAAACTTTAAAAGGCATCACATTATAACACAATATTTGGATATAAAGAATAAATCCTCTGTTATTTCCGGCCGATTATTTCCACTTCTGTTTCCATTTCAATTTCAAATTTATCATACACAGTATCCTTCACATGCTGTATCAAGGCTTGAACATCCGCAGCACTTCCAGTACCTGTGTTAACGATAAAGTTTCCGTGCATCGGTGAAATCTGCGCTCCACCAATCGAGTGTCCCTTCAGGCCGGCATTCTCCACCAATTTACCTGCATGATGTGGAAGTGGATTCCTGAATATGCTACCGGCACATGGCAGATTATACGGCTGGGTTTCTTTTCGATAATTCTTGTTATTCTGCATTCTTTCAACGATTTCGGTTTTATTACCCTCTGTCAATTGAAAAATGGCCTCCAGTACGATTCCAGGTCGTTTCTTTTGAAGTAGAGAGGTTCGATATGAAAACTCCATTTCTTCCTTCGAAAGCCAAGCTAGGGTTCCATCTTCAAAAAGAACATGCGCCTTCTTGAGGATTACACTCATATCGGAACCGTGCGCACCAGCGTTCATATAGACAGCTCCGCCGACCGAACCAGGGATCCCACTGGCAAATTCCAATCCTGCATATCCTTTTTTACTGATTTGAACGGAAAGGCTGACAAGTGACACCCCAGCTCCCGCTTTAATATCGCAGCCATTCAACTCGAAATGATCAAGTCCTTTATCCAATTTAAGTACGGCACCTTCAATTCCGCCATCACTTACAAGTAAGTTCGAGCCCCTGCCAATCGCCCTCCATGGTATCCCATGTTCTTTGATGACCTGCATCGTTTTTTCTATATTTTCAATGGATGATGGCACGATGAATAAATCAGCCGGCCCCCCAATTTTCATAGTTGTATGATTCGCAAGCGGTTCTCGTTCAAGAACTTTGCCGATTTTCATTTCAGTTAATTGCTTTATCACTTTATCCATGATAAACCTCCTTGTTGTTCCAAAAATTCCAAGTTATGATTTTCATTTCCTCTTACATGAGGTCATTTATTTTACAAGATTGATAATACCTTTTAAACAGAAAAATGAGCAGAAGCAAGCCCCAGTACGGCCTAACCCTCTTATACTATAGTCTAAACAAAGCAGTATTGCCAATATTTATTATGGATTCCCCCACATTCATACATGGTAATATTTAAGCGGCATTTCATTTATTTCTAATTTCCGGCAAGATATCCTCCAAAATCAGTTTCCTGCAAGGGTTTTCATCGTAAGAATAAAAAAAGGAAAACCCTGCGTTTAACAGGGCTTCCCTTTGCCAACCATATATTTTCCTGATGTCAAAACCTTGAATAACGGCTAATATTCAGGAGCACTCCGATCGCCATCAACATAAGTGTCAAAGATGAACCGCCATAACTTAAGAGAGGCAAGGTGATACCCGTAACTGGCATCAATCCCGTTACTACCCCTATATTGATCATCACTTGAATGGCGACCATTGCAATGATTCCCACCGCTACAAGGCTCCCATATAAATCAGGGGCACCAAGTGCGATCCGAATGCCCCGCCAAAGCATGAGTGCAAATAACAATATGACCAGAGAGCCTCCGATGAAGCCAAGTTCCTCGGAAAGTATGGCAAAAATGAAATCGGTCTGCGGTTCTGGTAAATAGAAAAACTTTTGGCGGCTCTGCCCGAGTCCCAGTCCGAACAATCCACCGGGCCCGATTGCATAAAACGATTGAATCATTTGAAAGCCACTGCCCAAAGGGTCTTCCCAAGGATCCAGAAAAGATGTGATCCTTTTTATCCTGTACGGCGCTGACAAAATCAGGCCGATAAAACCTACTACCCCTATTAGCCCCAAGCCGACAAAATGGCTGATTTTTGCCCCGGAAATAAAAATCATAACGATGCATGTTCCTACCATTACCGTTCCCGTTCCAAGGTCGGGCTGTAACATGATCAATCCAAATGCCAAAAACACTAAACCCAAGGATGGAAGCATCCCTTTTTTAAAAGAGGTGATCAGCTTTTGCCGTTCGGATAAAAACTTAGCCAAAAAAGCGATCATCGCTAGCTTCATGAACTCAGATGGCTGTACCGAAAAGGCACCTACACCAATCCAGCTCCTCGATCCATTTCTTGCCATCCCTATACCTGGTACAAGCACCGCCAATAACATAATGAAACATATGATGATGAGAATCTTGGCCCAAGTCCGCCACGTCCAATAATCCACATTCATGATGAAAAACATGGCTATGACACCAACGCAGGCAAACAGCAACTGCCTTTTAGCAAAATAAAACGAATCATCAAATTTATATGTTGCCCAAATGGCACTAGCACTGTAAACCATGATTAATCCAACGGTCAAAAGACTTAAGGTGACGATAATGAGAATAAGATCGGGATTCGATTTTTTTAATGGCACGGACATCCACCTCGAGGAAGTTTTTCGAGCCTGTACGAATATAAACATCAATGCTGATTGCTTGTCAGCACTTTAGTCAAAAAAAAAGCGATAACGGCTCATTATCGCTTTTTTCCAAGGTGTCAACGTAGAAGCAGGTTCACTTCTCTTTTGCGAAAGCTCTTACTTAAGTTTATGCACGGCCTCCATAAACATGTCTCCTCTTTGCTCAAAAGTTTTATATTGATCCCAGCTTGCACAAGCAGGGGAGAGAAGAATGCAGTCGCCTTCATTTGAAAATTCAAATGCTGCCGGTACGGCCTTTTCTACATTATCGACACGTTTTATATTCGCTATTCCTATTTCTTTGGCTACCCGCTCAATTTTTTCTGCCGTTTCGCCAAAAGTTATCACGGCTTTGACATTTTTCATAGCCGGTTTTAACTCATCGAATTCATTTCCGCGATCCAACCCGCCTGCCAATAAGATGACAGGTTCCGTAAAGGATGTTAGCGCTTTGGATGCAGCTAGGATGTTCGTCGCTTTCGAATCATTATAAAACTTACGGTTTTCGATCGTCGCTACATACTGCAGACGGTGTTCCACACCAAAAAATGTTTTTAGGACAGTCTGAATGGCTTCGTTAGCGACACCCTTCAGTTTGGCCGCCGAGATGGCTGCAAGCACATTTTCCAAATTATGTTTTCCAGGAAGGGCTATCTCTGAAACATCAATGACTTTTTCTCCTCGGAAATAAACGGCACCTTCTTCCACATAGGCGCCATTCTCATGTTTCACTTCAGTTGAAAAAGGAACAAGTTCAGCCTTAGTCTTTTTCGCCATGGATAAAACGGCATCTTGATCTGCATTAAAAATCATGAAATCTGAGCCTATTTGATTTTTCGTAATCGCAGCTTTTGCTTCTGCATATTCCTGTTTGGAGCTATGATAATCCAAATGCGCATCATACAGATTAGTCAAGATCGAGATTTCAGGACGAAACTCCTCTATCCCCATTAACTGAAATGATGATAATTCAATGACGATCGAGTCATCGGATTTTGCTTTTTCAGCAACACCAGAAGCAACTGTACCGATATTTCCAGCAATAAGCGGGGATTTTTCACCGATTTTCAACATTTCGAATACCAATGTTGTCGTAGTCGTTTTTCCATTTGTACCAGTGATGCCTATGAAAGGGGCCTCACTGATCTGATAGGCCAGTTCAACTTCCGTGATAACTGGAATCCCTTTTTCCAATGCCCCTTTTACAATAGGATTCCGATAGGGGATTCCCGGGTTTTTCACGATCAACTCGAAACCTTCATCAAGTAGCTCGATCGGATGACTTCCGCAGATGACTTTGATTCCCTGTTCAAGAAGTCCTTGGGCTTCAGGATTTTCCGATAATGGCTTCATGTCATTAACCGTCACGAAAGCACCTAATTTATGTAGAAGCGAAGCTGCCATCACTCCGCTTTTTGCCAATCCTAATACCAATATCTTTTTCTCTGAATACTTTGCAGTCTCTTTCAATTATATCCACACCTCTAAATAGATTCCGAGTACCGCACACAGCAGCCCCACTGTCCAGAAAGTCACGACGACACGCCATTCCGACCAGCCAGAAAGCTCATAATGGTGGTGAAGCGGACTCATTTTAAAAATACGTTTACCAGTCGTTTTAAAAGATCCTACCTGTAAGATGACAGAGAGGGTCTCAATGACGAAGACTCCGCCAATGATTACCAGGAGGATTTCAAGCTTGGTTAACAGGGCGATGGTAGCGATGGCTCCTCCAAGTGCCAAGGAACCTGTATCCCCCATGAATACCTTTGCAGGATGGGCATTGAATACCAAAAATCCTAGTACTGCACCGACAACCGCAACAGAAAATATAGCGACATCATATTGTGACTGACTCCAGGCCAAAATGGCAAAAGCACCAAAAGCAATGGCTGATGTGCCTGAGACAAGTCCATCAAGCCCATCCGTCAAATTGACGGCATTCGAAAAACCTACCAGCCAGAAAATAACGATGAAGAGATAAAACCAGCCAAAATCAACAGCATAGTCTGTACCTGGAATCGTCAATTCAGGATTAAAACGGTCTGTCTGCTTAAAGACGAAGTAAAAGATGACCGAAATCACAATTTGTCCAAGCAGTTTTTGCTTTGAAGTCAGTCCTAGATTACGTTTCATCACCACTTTGATGAAATCGTCCAAGAAACCTAATAAACCAAATCCTAAAGTAACGAATAATAATAAATAAGTTTCGGTTGATGGTTCCGAAAATTTAAAAGTCATGACAAGTGTAGCGATAGTAACAGATAGTAATATGACCAAACCGCCCATGGTGGGTGTTCCCGTTTTCTTCAGATGCGATTGTGGGCCTTCTTCCCTGATACTTTGCCCGAATTTCAATCTTCGTAAAAACGGGATGAAAACCGGCGAAAGAAGAACGGTTACTAAGAACGCCACCAAAATCGTATAAAAAATTACTTGTTCCAACATTCCTTATTCCCTCATTCCTAACACAATTCAAAATAAAATTCTGCTTGTTGTCATTTCTTGTTTGTTGACGGGGCAAATTCACCGCTGGTTCAAACTGAACCCAAACGACTTTGAATCGCCTTTACTGCTTCTTCACGGTCATCGAAGTGAAGCACCTCGTCACCGACCAATTGATATGCTTCATGACCTTTTCCAGCAATTAAAATAACGTCTCCCTCTTCCGCCTTGGCAACTGCATAATTAATCGCCTGCTTGCGGTCTTCGATAACCGTATATTCTTTGCCTGCTACACCAGCTTCCATATCCCGCAGGATTTGGGCAGCATCTTCACTGCGTGGATTATCCGAGGTGAAAATCGGGTCAGTCGCCAACCTGCATGCAATTTCGGCCATGATAGGACGCTTTGTCTTGTCTCGGTCCCCGCCGCAGCCCACTATCACAAAAATTTTCTTTTCAGCAAACTCACCAACAGTCTTTAGGACATTCTCTAAACTGTCCGGTGTATGGGCATAGTCAACTATGACCGGGAAGGACTGATTTGCTGTAATAAGCTCAAAACGGCCTGCAACACCTTTTATATCCTCAATTGATCTAATGGTCTCATCTAGATCGTTACCCGCGCACAGAGCGGCTGAAATGGCTGAGAGAACATTATAAACACTGAATTTACCAATTAGCTTCAGCTGAATGAAACGCTCCTCTTTGCCCACTGTCAAGGTGAATGATGTGCCATTTGCATCAATTTTTATGTCCTTGGCCCTGATATCCGCTTCTTTGTCTATCCCGTATGTAACGACTGTAGCAGCGGTCACTTTAATGAAATCAGCTGTTGCCTCATCATCAACATTAAGAACAGCATATTTTGGACGGTTTTCTATGTAGGCATTGCCGAGCTGGGAGAAAAATAATGATTTTGCCTGCCTGTATCTGTCCATGGTTTTATGGAAATCCAAATGATCCTGTGTGAGATTCGTAAAAACGGCAATATCATAATCACAGCCATGGACGCGACCAAGCTCAAGTGCATGCGAAGAAACTTCCATAATGGCCGTGGAAACAGACGCTTCGGCCATTTCATGAAAAGCCTTCTGCAGTGTAACGCTATCTGGCGTCGTATTCTTAGTTTCGTATACCGTATCGGCAACTTTTGTATACATCGTGCCAATCAATCCTGTTTTTTCATTTCGATCCTCGAAAATCTTTTCCAATAAGTGACTGGTGGTCGTTTTTCCATTCGTACCTGTAATTCCAATCAAGCGCATCTTTTGCGTAGGATGGCCATAAAATGCATCGGCAAGCATTGCCATCGCCCTGCTTGAATCCCTGACAACGATCACGGGAACATCGAGGTCAAGCGGCCTTTCTGCAATGACTGCTGCAGCTCCATGTTCTACAGCAGATTGGGCAAAATCATGACCATCGACTGTATAACCTTTTATACAAACAAATAAACTTCCGTCTATGACTTTACGGTTATCATTTTCAATGGAGGTGATTTCAGGATTTTCTCCTTCATACGTAAATAAGGAGTGTAAATAAGATAGTAATTTGTGAAGCTTCATTTTTCCATCCCTCTCAACTTAATTTGAGGATTCATTATATGTGATTAGTCTTGGCTTGTCGAGAAGCCAATTTCAATTATACGGGGTTATCACGACTCCGTAAACAAAGCGGCTGATGATTCTTCAGCCGCTTTAACTATTCATATATTATATTATACTTATTCTGTATTTTCGCCAAGATAAATTCTTATCGTAGACCCTTCTTTTACTTTAACACCTGGATCCGGAGCTTGATTTATGACTTTATCCCCATTGCCGGCAATATCCAGCTTAAGGTCGATGAGCTGGGTTTGCAACTCTTTTTTGCTGAGTCCCACAACGTCAGGTACCTCAACCATGACAGGATCCGTCCAAACAGTTTCCTTCTCAATCTGGTTTTTTCTTGGCTTGATGCCCATGGCCCTAAGTGAATCCTCCATGATATTCCCTACGATCGGAGCAGCAACGACCCCACCGAATTGTACTGTTCCTTTCGGATTATCCACCGCTATATAGACAACGATTTGCGGATCATCCGCTGGAGCGACACCAATGAATGAGAGAATAAAATTATTTTCAAGGTATCGGCCATTTTCAGCTTTTTGTGCTGTACCCGTTTTCCCGCCGACTCGGTACGACTCCACGAATGCTCCTTTACCGCTCCCTTTAGCAACAACGGATTCAAGTGCTTCTCGGACTTTCTTCGAGGTTGCTTCTGAAATTACTTTTTTCTTCGCCTGCGGGGTCTTTCGCATCAGTACTTCTCCATTTTTTGGATCTACCAGTTCCTTTGCGATATAGGGCGTATACAACGTACCTCCATTCACAGCCGCCGATACCGCTGTCACCTGCTGAATGGGCGTTACGGCAACACCTTGTCCAAATGCAGTGGTTGCCTGCTCAACAGGACCCACTCGATCCATGTTGAACATGATTCCTTTTCCTTCTCCGGTTAAATCAATCCCCGTTTTTTGTCCAAACCCGAAATCATTTATATATTTAAACAGCTTGTCTTTACCAAGCCGGTTCCCTAATTCTACAAAACCAGGGTTACATGAGTTCTCGACGACTTCAAGAAAAGTTTGATCCCCATGTCCTCCGCTTTTCCAGCAATGCAGTGTAGAACCTGACACTTCCACATGTCCGGAATCATAAAAATGTTCCTTTTGTAAGTCGACCTTCCCTTCCTCCAGCGCTGCAGCAAGGGTGATGATCTTAAAAGTCGAACCTGGTTCATATATACTCCAAACTGGTAAATTGCGGTTATACACTTCTGAAGGTACATTTTGAAAATTAGCTGGGTCAAAGGTTGGCCTGCTCGACATCGCCAATATTTCCCCTGTATTCGGGTCCATGGCAATGGCAATTAGACCATCGGGGTTATATGTCGCCTCCGCATTATCGAGCTCCCTCTCCACGATTGTCTGGATTTTGCTATCGATCGTAAGCTTCAAGTTATCACCATCAACAGGGGGCTTATAGTCATCGGCCATATTTTCGAGCCTTTTCCCTTTCGCATCAGAATAAAATTTAACAAATCCTTTTTCCCCACTTAGTTCCTTATCATAAGACAATTCAATTCCCATCAACCCTTGATTATCGGAGCCCGTAAAGCCAAGAACATGCGAAAGATATTCACCAAATGGGTAATGACGCTTTGAATCTTCAGCGATATAAACACCCTTTATCCCTAATGCTTTAATTTCCTTCGCCTTTTCGTGAGATATCTTTCTGCCTTCCGGGATTCTGACGCTCATCGCCTGTTTCGTTAACCATTGATAAGCCTTTTCCTTTGTCATATCCAATATTGAAGCAAGCTGTTCCGCCGTTTCCCCAGGATTCTCAATCTGTCTTGGGATGACATAGACTGTTGGTGCAGAAATATTCGTTGCCAGCTCGACACCATTCCGATCCAGGATTTCACCTCGTTTAGCTTCAAAAGGAATATTCCTGCTCCAGGAATCTTTAGCCAGTCCCGTCAGCTTATCCCCTAAATAAAATTGTACAATTCCCAAACGGACATCAATGATAAAAAAAACAACAATACCCACTGCCAATGCGATTGCCAGCCGTTTTCGGACAGTAACATTCGAAACACGCAAAAACAGGCACCTCCATTTCATACATGGTTCAATATATGCTTGTCTGCCCGATGCTAGACTAAGAAACTTTTAAAGAAATAAAAAGGGAATCCGTTTGGATTCCCTCTTTATCATCACTCTGTTTTCTCTTTATTCGGTATATCCTCTGCAGCTTTAGGCTGGGTTAATTCAATATTGAAGGTATCTCCTTCCTTCATCTTTTTCCCAGCTTCGATACCCTGTTTACTCACATAGCCAGTTCCTGTAGTTTTCAGATCCAGTTTTGCAACCTTAGCTAATTTCATGACATCGCGCAAGGACCATCCCTTCATCTCAGGAACTTTCATTTCCCCTTCGGTTTTCAAGATTATTTTTTCACCCTGTAATAGGGTACTACCGGCTTTCGGGGATTGATCGAGCACTTTACGCCCACTTCCGATCGTACTTACATCATAGCCAAGATCCTTCAGTTCTTTGACCGCTGAACTCTCGGTTTGATTCGTATAGTCAACGATTTTATTGGCTTTTTGTTTTTTAACATCAGAAGGTTTTATGTTCAGATATTGCAGGCTATTTTGCATGACAGGGTTAAATATCTCTGACAAAGGATCAGCCCCGACATAAGATACACCTAATTTCGGCTGCTTGACCGCCACATACATGACCAACTCCGGGTCATCTTTTGGAGCCATACCTAAAAAGGAGAATACATAGTTATTTTTCCCTTCTAAATATTTACCTGTCGGACCAGCAATTTGTGCCGTTCCTGTTTTCCCTGCTACTTCATATCCATCAATGGCATATTTTTTCCCTGTTCCTTTTTTCGCAGAAATTACCGTTTCCAAATAGTCTCGGACTTGTTTTGCAGTTTCTGCCGAAATCGGTTGCCCTGTCACTTTCGGCTTTGTCGTTTTCAAAACTTTTCCGGTATCCTGATCGGAAATGCTTTTTATCACGTACGGCTGCATCATTTTACCGTCATTGGCTATTGCGGAAGCAGCCTGGATCTGTTGAATCGGCGTAACGGTCGAACCTTGTCCAAAGGAAGTGGTAACTTTTTCAAGCTTATACTTGTATTGAATTTTACCGGTTATCTCGTTCGGCAAATCTATCCCAGTTTTTTTATCGAAACCGAACTTTGTCAAATACTCACGAAAAGTATCCGCTCCGATCTTATCCATTGCAAGAGTAGCAAAAGCGACGTTAGAAGAACGTTGAACCCCTTCAAGAAAGGTCATGCTCTTCCCTCTTTCGATTCCGCTATGATCATGAATTTCCCCTGAACCCGCTTTGTAAGTTCCTGCAACAAAAGTTTCATTTGGATTAAAGACCCCTTCCTCAACAGCCGCGGCAAGGGTGAATGTTTTCATGGTTGATCCCGGTTCAAAGGAGTCTTCAATAGCCAGGTTACGCCATGTATCCGTTAGCCCGACTCTCGTTGTTGGGTTGAAGGAAGGCCTTTGCCCCATCGCCATAATCTCCCCTGTTTTGGGATTGGAAACAATCGCTATGATTTCCTCGGGATCGTATTTTTGTTGCACTTTGCTCATCGAATCTTCCAGGAGCGTTTGTATTTTCTTGTCGATGGTAAGCATGACATCATTGCCATTATCCGGAGCAACCACCTTTTCCTTTGTATCCGGCAAAAGGAAGCCCCAAGAGTCACTGTCATATGTCAGCTCCCCGTTTGTTTCCTGCAATTGTTTATTGAGGTACTTTTCAATGCCGAACTTACCAGCCGTTTCTCCCGTTTTTTCATCTTTTTCTACATAGCCAATCAGATGGGATGCGAAGATTCCATTAGGATAAAAACGTTTATTGGTTCTTCCGAATGTAATTCCCGGCAGTTCCAATTTTTCTATTTTCTGCTTGACGACCTGAGTCAGATCCTTGCCGGCACTACCGAACTCTACCTGGTATGCCTCTTTTTTCGTTAACCTTTCATAGATGTCCTGTTCATCCATGTCGATATATTTAGCAAGCTTTTTCGCAGTCATCTCCGGATCTTTGACATGCTCAGGTTCCTTTTTACTGAGTACAGCCCTTAAAATATAGGAGGAAGTATCCTCGGCGATGACTTCACCTTTTGTATCGAGTATGCTACCTCTTTTTGCTTTTATGCTCTGTGTTTTTTGATATTTCTTGTCGATTTTCGAAGCCAGTACTTCCCCGCCTGCGGTACCAGTCACCTCAATATACAAAAAGCGGCAGATTAATACAAAAAAGAGCAGGCCGAATAAGAAAAATAATCCGGCTGCCCCATGCTTCATATTTTTTTGTTTCTGCATTATCACTGCACACCCTTCACATTATTCTCATTTAACTTGAACCCTAGAGCTGCAGCTTTTTTCCAAATTCTTTCGTATGTACTAAGTTCAGCAACCTGCACTTTCAAATCATCATTCACTTTTCCTTGTTCTTCAATTGAATTTTCCACTAGCTGTATTTCTTTATTCGTTTCATAAATGTCCGCTTGATTAGAGACTATTTTCACTCCCATAAAAGTAACCATGATAGCAAGGGCACATAGTAAGAAAACTTCACCAATGGATATCTTCGCTTTACGGATGACCACTGTCTGATGTGTCTGTTGCTGCTGTTGGTCTTCATTTTGCTGTTCTTGTATTTTTTTGGCTATGGAACTCATTCATGTTCCCCCTTACTGGTTTTTTTCTGTAATTATTGCTTTTCGGCGATTCTTAGCTTAGCCGATCGGGAACGATTATTTCCTTCCAATTCTTCTTCTGAAGGTAAAATCGGTTTTCTCGTAATTATTTTCATAGGCGGTTTGAATTCATCCGGGATAACTGGAAGTCCCGGTGGAAGGTCTGGCAAGCTACTTGCTTTTTTAAATACCGTTTTACAAATTCTATCTTCAAGAGAATGGAATGTAATGACAGATATTCTTCCTTCTTTATCCAAAAGCGATATGGCTTGCTCTAAGGAATCTTCAAAGACACCAAGTTCATCATTCACAGCGATTCTTATTGCTTGGAACACTCGTTTCGCAGGGTGTCCGCCTTTACGCCTTGCTGGGGCCGGTATCCCATCCTTAATTAGTTCTACAAGCTCAAACGTCGTTTCAATCGGTTTTATTTCACGAGCCGCTTCAATTTTCCTGGCAATTTGCTTCGAAAACTTTTCTTCTCCATATTGAAAGAAAATTCTCATCAAATCATGGAATGACCAGGTGTTCACGACATCATAGGCAGAAATGGCAGCACTTTGGTCCATCCTCATATCCAAAGGAGCATCATGATTATAACTGAAACCACGTTCCGGTGTATCCAATTGTGGGGATGACACACCTAAATCATAAAGAATCCCGTCTACTTTCTCGATTCCCCGGGCATTCAACTCTTCTTTTAAGTATTTAAAATTATTAGGAACAAGAACTATACGTTCGCCAAATCTTTCCAACTTTTCCTTAGCATTCCGAATTGCCGTTTCGTCCTGATCAAAAGCATAAAGCCTACCATTGTCAGAGAGCTGTGAAAGTAAGTATTCGCTGTGACCGGCTCCTCCTAAAGTACAATCCACATAAATTCCATCAGGTTTGATGTTCAATCCATCAACCGTCTCTTTTAATAACACTGTTGTATGTTGAAACATGCTAGACATCCTTCCAATCAGTTATTGAGTGACTCTATTTTTGAGGGCAGCTTTAAATATCAAAGCCAATCATATTTTCTGCTATCTCAGCGAAAGAATCCTCCGAAGCTGAAAAATAGTTTTCCCAAAGGGATTTGCTCCAAATCTCAATACGATTGGTAACACCAAGAATTACACATTCTTTTTCCAATTGGCCATATGAAGTAAGCGGCGTGGGGATATTAATTCGCCCTTGTTTATCAATTTCGCATTCTGTAGCTGCAGAAAAGAAAAAACGGGTAAAGGCACGGGCATCTTTTTTTGTTAAAGGCAGGGCTTTAAGCTTTTCTTCAAGCAGCTTCCACTCTTCCATAGGGTAACCAAATAAACATTGATCGAGTCCGCGGGTAAGGACAAATTGCTCCCCGAGATCGTCCCTGAATTTCACTGGAACTATCAAACGGCCCTTTATATCGATGTTATGATGGTACTCTCCCATGAACATACCCACTACCCCCACATTCTAATCTCAATGTACCACATTCCCCCACCTTTCTCCACTTGTTTTTACTTTCTCCTTCCAAGTAAAAATTACCTTCTTTTCAACTTAAGTTTATTTAGTCAATTTATTTATTGAAACCTGCATTCCACTCGAATGGACTCAGACTAAGACGCAGTCCCACTATTTCTGTCGAAGTACTGCCAGTCAAGTGCCCTGGAACCAAAAAAAGACAGGCTTTAACGAGGCTGCTGAAAAACTCACGTTTTTCTAACTAGTACGGTAAATCAAACTAAAAAAAGACAATTCTCATTCGATACTTGAATGGAAATCGTCTTTTTTTGCTTCTGTTTGTCACTTTTTCAGGCCATTAATTTCAATATTCTTTTCAAGTTAACGGTGAAAATAGCCAGTGCTCCTTATAATTCCATGCCAAGTAGACCCGAGGATTTTGCAACATCAAACCCGTGTCTTTGTTTCAATTCACTGTTTTTCGCTTCTATTTTATAACGTTCTTTTGATTTTTCTTTAAAATACTACTCACTATCCCGGAATGTAGCCTGTTCTGTATGTTCATTGGATTTAATACTGACAGAATAGGTCTTGCGTAACATGTTATCCTTTGAAACCACTACATCATAAATGGCCATATATGGACTAAAAACCATAGACGTTTGTTTTTGAATCATCGTACTCACCCACATAAATATATTACCTTTGATTATAAAACAAAAAAAGGTAGATTTCCTCAGAATAAACTGAGAAAATCTACCTCTATTGGTCCGAAGGGACTTTTTCAGTGCCCTCGCTTTAACGCCTGTCTTTTTTCCATTTTTCAATCCCTCCGTCAGATAGGGATGTGGAAATCCTCATTCAAAATGATTAGTCCACCACTTTTCCCCAAACGGGTGGTTTTTCTACATGAAAATCAATTTATGCTGATTATTGAACCGGTATTCCAATTTCATGATATCCCGAACGAACTCTGGTCCATATAGATTCAAGTAATAAAAAACATTCCAAATCCTCTCCTGGGGTGATCCAAGAGGATACATCGAATTTGCTATCCGTTCATATTTTTTCAATATGACCGAATGACGTTCCTTTGTACGGTCACCAATTTTCCCATACATAAAATCCAGTTGCTTTTGGATGAATTCCATGTTTTTATTCAACATTGGCTCAAGTCCTCTATCTATAGAGACAGCGCGGACAAAAAGCTTTCCATGGTTCTCTTCAAGCTGTGATTTCAGCGTCCCAAACAGCTGGTCAATCGTCTCATCTTTCACGGAATCGAGATAACTTTTTACTGCATTAGCGGTTCCTTCAGTCAGAACAGTTTCCAAACTGAGTTCCATTTCTTCAAGATCTGCATGGACACTGCGCTCCACAAGCGTGATGTTTAACCTAGGAATGATTGGAGGCATCTTCATGGAAAACAGCTCAAAAGCCTGTTTTAATTCTGCCCAATAGGCTATTTCCCCTGGCCCAGAAATGAAAGCCAAAACAGGGAAAAGCATTTCCTGCATAAGTGGGCGTGTAATGACATTGTTGCTTAATCGTTCTGGATGGTTTTTGGCTATCTGCAGGAGTTCCTGCCTGGAAAAAGATACCTCGCCGTTTTTCCCGCTGAAACCGCCTTCTACACGTTCGAGTAAACATCGATCTTTTTTTTCTGGATCATAATAAAATAAATTCGCTGCCTGTTTATCCATTTCTATCATTTTTGCATACCCTTTAGCATGCATGAATGACTGCTGTTCCTCGACCACTTCAGCAATCCTTTCACTTTCATTGATCATCGATTCGAAGTAGGCCCTCTCGATTCGCCTTAATTCCGGATCTCCCGCATCGACTAGTAAAAGTCCATATTCTTTGAACCATTCATGAATCAGCCGGGCGAAAAAATCGACGAAGGTTTTTGATTGCCTGATGGTTTCTTTCATATCAATCAGAAGTTTATTCGTAAAGGCCGTTTCACCATATGTTTCAATGATTTCTTCAAACCACTTCTCTGCCTTTTCCGTTTCCAGTTCCACATCAGAAACCATTGTTTTATACGGCTGATAGGAAGGATAGGTTTTTTTGTAGGGTTTACCGTTTTTCATTACATAAACATGATTGACTTCAGCTAAATCATGATCTTCTCCAGCTATCCAAAAAACTGGAATCACTGGCTGCCCTAGTTCTTTTTCCTGTTCTTCCGCAAGCTTAATGACCGAAATCACTTTATGAATGGTATACAGCGGACCAGATAATAACCCAGCCTGCTGTCCCCCGATAACGACCACGGAATCATCCCTGCGCAACCTTTCAATATTTCCCTTAACGGACTCACTGCTTGAAAGACGAGACATGTATTGTTGTATGTAATCCGACAATTCACCACGTAAAAAAGAGCGGTTCATCAATTCATTATATCTATTGCGATAAATGTCAGGCTTAGACAAGTCATAGTGAAAATAATCTTCCGTTTCAAGGCGGTTTTGTAAATAGTCCGATGCAAAACGGTTTAACGATGGTAACGCGAGATCTTTCATCTCCATTTCTGTTCTCCCTTTCTCTGCAACTACAATTCTTTTTAGAGTATAACATTCCGGTTTAAGAAAACAAAAGAAGTTGCCCAGCAGCAGAAAATTGATGCGATGTTCTATGTTATGTAGTCAATATCTTAGTAATACTTGTAATTAAACCAATGGAAAATAACAGAAGATAAGCTAAGAAAAAGAAGGCGAAGTTCACTCTCCAAAAACCCTTTAATACCTTACGGAAAATGATTTCTTCCTTCACCTTGTAATGGACAAGGACCACCACGAATGCGTTGATGATCATGATGAGCATGATCACCCAAAGAATTTGCTTATCCCAAATTGTAATAATTAAATAATGGACGGATATTACGAACAGCAGCGTACTCATGTCCATTGCAAATTGAACGGAGCGCCTATGGTTTCCAGTGAATTGTTTGGCACTTATAAAAAAAAGTATATACCCTACGAAAGGCAAGGTAATGAATATCGCGGCAAGGCTTGAAACAACGTTCGGCACACTCTCATCCCCCCTGAGACTCTTTTCCTTTGACCATCTTATATAGAGAAGACGTCAGGCAATGACTTTTCCCTTTACTCTTTGCCTCCGAGAGGATATGACCCAAAATAGCATCAATTTCCGTTTTTCGGCCATTTTCTAAATCTGTTAGCATCGACGATCGATTTTCCGCTGTCGCCATACAAACGGATTTCACATGTTCAAATGACTCTGTTCTATTTTGGATTTCCAAAATACCAGAGATTTCTTCAAAAAGGGCTTGAAACAATTGATAATAATAGGCATTAGTGATTAGAACGCCATTTTCCACAGCAAGGATCGCTGTTAATGGATTTATCACTGAATTAACGACAAGCTTATCCACCAGCATCGTATGATAATCTTCACTCTTAGTGAAGGGGAATTGATCGAACATTTCATTAACTAACGAGAGTTGTTCAAGTTCCCCTTTAAATGAAGCGATCCTTGTAATGCCTAATCCAGTGTGTTCTACGGTATTCAAATCATGTTTCAATGCCCCATGCTCCACTACCCCCACATAGATGGCTTGGGATTGAAGCTGCTTTAAATAAGAAATATGCCCGTAGCCATTCTGCAAGAATAGCAACGGAACCTGGATATCATTGATCCTAGACAGTATTTGCGGCAGGTGATATTGCTTAACGGCCATTATAAGAAGATCCTCATCCGAAATCCCCTCATCCAAGCTCTTTGAAACGATGCCTGCCAGCAGACGGCTTTCACCATCTACAATAAGACGTATACCTTCATGATTGATGATGGAGGCCTGTTCCGCAGTATGGGTATAAAGAGTCACTCTATGGTTTTCACTCAAATGAGATGCAAACAGCAGCCCGATGGCCCCTCCCCCAATGATTCCAATTCTCATAATAACCTTCCTTACTATTTGAAATATATTAACTATTTTAACACATTATCCTTTTTACCCTGCATCAATTTTCACATCAACAACTTTGGAAAACCCCGCTAATCAACTTAAATGAAGTTCCCCAGCCCATCAACAAGGGTCGCAATGGAATTCAATGAAAAGAATTTTAAATACCCATTAGAAGATATATTTCCTTCTTCAAGCGATAATTTAATGGTATATTATATAGGAAAAGCTTACATTCTTTAGACTATATAGGAACAAAGATACCCCCAATCTCAACCATCGAGAAATCGAAGGGAATGGGCGGGGGATAAAAGGCTGTAGGCATTTAGTCAGCAAGGATAAATCTGTCGATGTCATACTAGATTTAGCCTTTAGCTGGAATTCCACATGGTAAAGAACGGTGGGATGACTTTCAATGGGTAATGGGAAGAGGTTTATCAGAATTAAGGGGGAGCTTTTTTATGGAATACAAGGTGGAACGATTACTTGTTAATTTTAAAACGCTTGAGGAATTCAAAAAGTTCAAAGAATACGGGATACAGGAACTGTCAATGCTAGATGATTTAGAGGGTAACATCATTGAAAATGACAGCCAGTCACCTTTTTATGGAATCTTTTATGGCGACAAACTTGTAGCACGGATGAGCCTGTATAAAAGAAGCGCTAAATTTGACCAGTATTTTGACAATTCAAGGGACTTCCTTGTTCTTTGGAAACTTGAAGTCCTGCCTAACTATCAGAAAAAGGGGTATGGAAAAGCTTTAGTCGAATTCGCCAAAAGCCTGAACATGCCTATCAAAACCAACCCAAGAGTCCATTCACAAGACTTTTGGAAAAAAATGGGCTTTTCTGCAGTTTCCTATGATATGGAAAGGGACCTTGGAGAAAACCCACTGATTTGGAGCCCATTTGACAAACAAGAAAATAAAGAAATAGATACACAAGGATAAGGAAAAATAGAAAATGCGGGCGGATTTTCCCACCCGCATTTTCTATTTACTTACCCTTTCCAAATTGCCATTCTTATCCATTTGAAAACTCACCTTCGGATTCGTTTTTTCATCTTCTTGTACACTAAGCTTTCTTGCCCGCTCCATAATCTGCATTAACGCACGATAATCTTCCTCTACCGCTTTCAAGTTTTCTTTAAGCAGTGAATTCTCTTCCAGTAATCGTCCATTTTCCCGGTCAAGTAATAGGGACCGCTCAAAAATCCGTTCTTTTTCCTTATTTTCAAGCTGAAAAAATTCATCCATTTTGGTTAAATATAATATAACTTCCTGGAGGGTGATAGATTCTTTTTCTTCCTCCTGGGGCGATTTTTGTTCAATAGTGTTATTTTCCACCACTGGAACGGAATCCCTTTCCAAATCAGGATCATTGACCACCTGTTCTTTCCTTTGTTTTTTTGCCAGCTCAATCCCTGATTTATATTGCTTCCTTACAAATGAATTCCAACGGAATCCACATGCAGCGGATGTCCTCGATAATTGTTTCCCCACTTCTTCAAAAGCCTTTAATTGTGTACTGCCTTCCCGTATATGCCTTAGTACCACTTCAGCCAACAACAAATCTTCATCGTGAGTCCATGCATCTTGTCTCGCAATCGACATCTCTCTACCTCCTTAGCAAGTTTTAATTCATAATATGCACATGCTAGGAAAGATAGAAGATATATAGAGCGGGTAATATTTATTTTTTCTTATTTAAAAAACGGTCAACTGCAGCATGATGCTCATCACTCGCCCACAGTTTAGAACATTCCCGGATTTCCGCATCCATCCTTCCTCTAAGCCCGCTATACTCCCATTTATGGACAAGCAATCTTTTATAAGCCATCAATACCCCTGTCTCATGGCGAAGAAAATCTTCTGCGAACTTCTCCCACCCATCCAATCCTTCTCCGACTATCTCATCTACGAAACCAAATTCCTTTGCTTCCTCAGCTTTATGTATTTTTGCATCCAATAATAGCTTCAGCGCTTTTTGCTCTGGTATTTTTTCAAGCAAAAGTGAAGCTCCGCCCCAGCCAGTCGTGATTCCTAGAGTTCCTTGTACAAATCCTAGCTTAACTCCGCTCTTTGCCAATCTGAAATCACAAGCTGTCGCTATTTCGCATCCCCCGCCGACTGCGCTTCCGTTGATGAGCGCAAATGTTGGTTTAGGAAAAACTGCTAGTGTATAAAGTATTTCACCCATTTTCGATAACATAGTAAAGGCCTCTTCTTCTGTATGCAAATCCTGAAATTCACTTAAATCCCCACCTGAACAGAATGCCTCAGAGCCCGCCCCTGTCAGGACCAGTAACTTAACTTCGTCATCGTGTGCCGCTTCTGACAATATCGACTTAAGTTCGTCCATCAATTGATAATTCACGGCATTCCTTTTCTCCGGTCTATTAATTAGGACCTTCATGATACCGCGTATATCCTTTTCAACCTTAATCATCTGATACACATATTCACCTTCTCCAAAATCATCATCGAATATAGATGATTCTAAATATTCTGCCAAATGAATTTGTAAAAAAAGCACAGAGATATATCTCTGCGCTTTGATTAGCGTGTTGCATCAAGAAAGCAAAGCTCTCAAGTAGGTCAAGAAATTATTTTGCGACAACTTCTTTTCCTTTATATGTTCCACATTCTTTACAAACGTGATGTGAAAGAGTCATTCCACCACAGCTCGGGCATTCTACCATACCAGGTACTTGAAGCTTGAAGTGTGTACGACGTTTTCTTTTTACAGTTTTCGACGTTCTTCTAAAAGGTACAGCCATTATTCCCACCTCCTTAAAAAATATAAAAAAGCTGGAAAAATCGGATTAGCGATTTTTCGTTCCAATCAAGATTCTTTATTGTTGTCAAAAAAGTCGGCAAGCTTTGCAAATCTCGGATCAACCTTATGCTCATTTTCTACTTCAGAAATAACAGCCCAGTCTTTCCCAGATTGAGGAGCAGCTTCGTTCGAATCGACATCCTCACAAAAAACCTGCATCGGAATTTCTAGCAATAAATTTTCTTTAATTACCGGTATAAGGTCTACAACGTCACCTTCCACAACAGTGACATCATCTCCGTAGAAATCAGTGCCATCTGCCTTTAAAAGAAAGGTTTCCTTTGTATCAATATCAATCGGATATTTAACGTCTACCAGTGTACGGGAGCAAGGTAATGTTAATTCACCTGAAAGATGCAAGTGAAAAGTAATCTCGGTAGAGCTTATATCAGCTCTTCCTGCTACTCTAATCGGAGAAACATCGCGAATTTGCGGGTCTCTTTCTCTAATGTCTAAGACATCCACCAGTTCATCAAACCGTAAATCTTTGTCCCGAATTTTTTGAAGTTGACTAATTGTCCATTTCAAATGAAATCACCTCAAGGCAACAAAAATAATTATAGCTTTCAATTATAAGTTTGTCAATATTTTTTCTTTACACTATAATGTAGTCATCCTAACTGATTATCCAAGGTTAAGAATCTTTTCAAACAAAAAATCAAGACGAATCATTATAGTAATTTTACTTGAAATACTATTTTAGCACTAAGTTGAAAAAATACAAAGTTTTTCTCTGAGGTGAACGAATGAAAGCTTGCGGTTTAGTTGTCGAATATAACCCTTTTCATAATGGACATGTTTTACATGCAAGAGAAAGTAGAGAAAAAACAGGGGCAGATATTGTTGTGGCAGTTATGAGTGGACCCTTTTTACAACGTGGCGAGCCTGCTATCGTCAGCAAGTGGACACGTGCCGAAATGGCCTTGAATGGCGGCATAGATCTTGTCATCGAGCTTCCCTATGCTTTTGCAACACAGAAGGCGGAGATATTTGCAAAAGGATCTATCTCTCTTTTGGAATCCCTTGGCTGTGATTCTTTTTGCTTCGGAAGTGAGGATGGCAGAATTGAACCATTCATCACCGCCCATAGAATTCTTACGGATAATTCCGCTGCATTCGATGCCGCCATTAAATCGTACATGGATGCCGGTAATAGTTATCCGTCCAGTGCTGCCAAGGCCTATCGATCGATCACCAATGGTGATGCGGCACTGGATTTGACGAAGCCTAATAATATTCTTGGAAAGGAATATGTAAGTGCAGCCCTTTCTAACGGCTTTTCCATTCGCCCTTATACGATTCAAAGGGTTGCTGCCGGATACCATGAAACAAAGTTGTCTAAAGACCCTATTGCCAGCGCAACTGGGATACGTAAAGCCATCCATGAACAGCAGGAATTGAATCCCGTTTCCAGTTATATTCCTCAACCGACAATGAGTGCTCTTGAGCAATATTTATCGAACTATCATGCCTTACATGACTGGGAAATGTATTGGACCATGTTGAAATACCGAATCCTGTCTTCCTCTTTAATCGAATTGGCAGAGATTTACGAAATTGAAGAAGGCATAGAACACCGAATAAAGGAGATGGCCAAACAATCTTCGAGCTTTACTGGATTCATGGCCGCTCTGAAGACAAAACGCTATACATGGACACGCCTTCAGCGGATGTGTGTCCATGTATTGACTCATACATTAAAGGAACAAGTGATTCACAATGACCAACCAGCCTATATCAGACTTCTTGGCATGAATGGCCGGGGACAAGAATATCTTCGTACCGTTAAAAAAGGCTTACCTCTCCCGCTCATCTCTAAACTTTCGTCCTATCAGAAGCAGGACATCGATATGGACTTACGAGCGGCACAGGTGTATGCATTGGGCTTGTCCGAACCGTATCAAGCTGACTTGATGAAACGGGAATATGAAGCCCCCATCATTATCGAATGAAGATGCATTTAAGCTTGGCCTGCCCGGTCCTTACATGTAAAATCAGCTAATCAAAAAAAGCGGAAACAGAAGATGACTGTGAAGTGAACACAAAAAGTTAGACACTTCATTTAGTTACGCTGCTCCTAAGGATTGAGTTCGGTATTGCACCGGACTTAGTCCTATTAATTTTGCCTTGATCCGTTTGTGATTATAGTATTCGATATAGTTTTCCAGCTCTTGTTTGAAATGGGACATCCTGTAGTATCCTTGCAGGTAATGTAATTTTGATTCAAATTTTTGATGACCGCGTCATCGAGACAGTTTCCTTTACGGGACATACTTTGTGTAATCCCATGGTCCTCGAGAGCTTGTACATATTGCCTCATTTTATTTGCCACCCTTGATCCGAATGAAGGACAGGGGTCTCTAAGCAAGCTTGATCTAACATCTTGGACACAAGCTCGAAAGACAGGGCGTGTTTCAATCGTATAAGAAATAATTTCACCATTGTATAGATCGAGAATAGGTAAAGATATCATTTTTCAACAAAGAGATGAAACTCTGTCACATCTGTCGCCCATTCTCGTTCAGGTTTAATGCCGTGAAATTATTGAAGCTGGGCTCACGGAATGAGATGCATGGTACTCAGCGATTTTACGGGATCCTATCCTTCCAAGTACTGCGAAACCACTTCTACTTTATCTTCAAATAATCTCACCATAAAAAATACACCTCCAATTGCTAGACTTTTGTCTAACAATTGGGGTGAGGTTCACTGCATGCGCTTTTTTTATTTTTCTTTTTCTTTTTCTTTTAGATTAGTTAAATAGGCTAAAGCATCCTCAAAGTTGTCAACCGGAACGATCTTCATGTCCGTTCCAATGTCCTTTGCTGCAATGAGTGCATCTTCATAATTCGAACCAGCCGCTCCGTTTTCATTTGGGGCAAAGAATATTTCTGCCCCAGATTTATCGGCAGCCACTATTTTCTGTTGAATCCCGCCAATTGGACCGACTGTACCATCATCCGACATCGTTCCTGTACCGGCAATATCATATCCTTTTGTAAGGTCGCCTTCTGTTAATTGATTATAAATCTCCAAAGAAAACATTAAACCGGCAGAAGGTCCGCCTATTTGTTCTGAATCTATGGCAATCGCCGGTTTTGTGGTCACCTTTCGATTATCATCTAGCGAAATGCCTATTCCAACCCTATTTGGGTCATCTTTAAAAGGCTGCAATGAAAGAACGGCTGTTTTCTTCTTCTCCTCCCGCTTATACACTATTTTTACTTCATCTCCAGCTTTTTTTCCATTAATGTAATCCATGAATTCCTGTGCAGACTTGAAATTAACATTATCGACCTGAATGATTTGGTCGCCCGCTTTCAGTACTTTAGCTGCCGGCATTCCTTTAAGCACGTCCAAAACATAAACACCCAGGTACTTGTAATCAACTTCTTTCCCTGCTTTTTCATATGCTATCTGAATGGCATTATTTTTAGATTCATCCATTAAGTGAAGCTGCCTGATATTATATTCTTCATCTGTTTCATCTTCGCTTCGAATGGAGGTTTCCGGATAAAGCTCCTGATATTTGCTCCACTTCGCCAGCATATAGGAATAAATATTCGCCCGGCCCATCCTTACAGTGGTTAACATAAAGCTGCCTTTCGCTTCATCTCCTCCGGAAACCTCTATGATTGGCTCCAATTCTTTAGCCATTCCTGGTTTTGTTACATAAAAAGGTAGGGAATAAAGGGCTGATGCTATGAGAAGTATAGCCACCACCAGGAAAGTGCGTACATACATTTTACGGCTCATTTTCAAAGGACTCCTTCCAAGTAACAATGCTTTGCTTAATTTGATCTATCTTTCCTCTTGCAGCTTCTTCTCCAATACTAATTATTTCCTGAACGTTTGTAAATGATTTCGAGCTGTATTTCTCAACCCTGGGGCGGATCATGACGTCTGAAGCAAACTCCCTGCTTTTAACCAGCTCCATTTGCAGGATATCGAGGCTTTGCATAATGACATCATATATGGAGTTTATCTCCATATCCTGTTTCACGTGGGCTACATCCACTCCAATTATGATATCGGCTCCCATATCCTTCACGACGGAAACAGGGACCCTGTCAACAACCCCACCATCAACAAGCAGCCGATTTCCAATTTTCTCGGGAATGAAAATGCCTGGAATGGAGATGCTTGCCCTTACAGCTGGAGCGATGGGACCTTCCTGAAAAATGACCTTTTCCCCCGTTTTTATATCAGTGGCGACCACTGCCACAGGAATATCGAGTTCTTCAAATTTCTTACCATATGTAAATACCCTGATTAAATCCTTTGTCCGTTTACCTGAAATGAGGCCCATTTTAGGTATGGTAAAGTCTAAGTAATACTTTCGCTTAAATGCACGGGACAACTTATACAGCCTCTCGATATCCGAACCTGCTCCATAAAAGGCCGCAACCATAGCGCCCATGCTGCTTCCAGCAATCATATCTATCGGAATGCCTTCTTGCTGTAATACCTTTATCACTCCAATATGTGCAAAACCCCTAGCTCCTCCTGACCCAAGTGCAAGCCCGACCTTTGGTCTCGACAAAGATATCCCCCCCGCTGAAATAACACTCATTCAAAGTTATGGTCTTAAACGGATTTATAGAAGCATATTATTTATATTGACAGTGAAACAAGCATTGCAGTAAAAGCCTATAACCATGTAATTGAATGGCTACATTGAAATTTCCATTGTACGGATCATCCTCATTTCATCCTGTACATTACTTTTCGAGAAAAGGGAATTCATATTTTATTATATACGAAACGGACTGCCCTTATTTAGTAACCTTCAAGAGGAGGCTGAATTTTGCTAAAATCAAAATCTAAAACAGTACTGTTAGCTACCTCCGTCACGATGATGGCAGTTGGCTTGATCATCTTCCCCCAAGAATCTTTCGAAGCTTCCAAAAGCGGGCTGAATATGTGGTGGAAAATTGTTTTCCCTTCTCTTCTACCTTTCTTGATTTTCTCGGAGTTATTAATCAGTTTTGGGGTTGTCAGGTTCATCGGCGTCATTCTCGAACCATTTATGCGTCCATTGTTCCGTGTACCAGGAGTGGGCGGGTTTGTTTGGGCGATGGGACTTGCATCAGGGTTTCCAGCTGGAGCGAAGTTCACTGTAAGGTTGCGTCAGGAGGAGCAATTGACCCGCATTGAAGCTGAAAGACTTGTTTGTTTTACTAATTCATCAAATCCATTGTTCCTGTTCGTTGCCGTCGCCGTAGGGTTTTTCCACAATCCTCATTTAGGGATCATCCTTGCGCTTTCCCACTACCTAGGAAATTTTTGTGTAGGCATCATCATGCGTTTTTACCGTTGGAAAGAAGAAAAATCCCCTACAAAAGTAATGAACAAGCTCCCCTCCATTAGACAAGCGTTTAGCCAGATGCACAGAACCCGAATAAAAGAAACAAGACCATTTGGCAGTTTACTTGGAGATGCCGTGATCTCATCCATTCAAACCTTATTAATGATTGGAGGATTCATCATACTCTTTTCGGTGGTCAACAAACTTTTATTTCACATGAACATTACCGGATCGCTCGCATCGTTGGTCGCAGGGATTTTACATATTTTTAATTTCCCGGATTCCTTAAGCCTACCGTTCATATCAGGCATGTTTGAAATGACTCTTGGTTCAAAATTAACCAGTTCGGTCGAAAATGCAAATCTCTTTCAGCAAACTGTGATGACAAGTTTCATCTTGGCTTTCAACGGATTCAGCATCCAAGCGCAAGTTGCCAGCATCATTGCAGCAACAGACATTCGTTTCACTCCCTTTTTTCTGGCTAGGATAGCACATGGCCTTCTGGCATCCATAATCACCGTCTTGCTTTGGGAACCATTCTATAATGACAATAGGTACAGCGGCAACCCGATACACGCCTTCCCAGTCAGCGGATCTGGTGAACATGCGCATTCCCTTTATCAGAACATGCTTGATTTCGGTCCTATTCTTACCCTCGCGTTTTTGATCCTATACATCATCATAATTACCAAAAGGCTGTTCAAAGGCCTTTCTTAAACCGAAAAAAGAGCATTGCGCGGTTAGCAATGCTCTTTTTTCTATTCTTTTTGTTCCTCGTACTTTTTGGAAAGTGCTTTCTGGACAACAGGTGGCACTAGTTCAGAGATATCCCCGCCATATTTCGCAACCTCTTTCACGATACTTGAACTCAAGAAAGAATATTGATTTTTCGTCATGATAAAGAATGACTCTATTTTACTGTTAAGGAAACGGTTCATTGAAGTTCCCTGCATTTCATATTCAAAGTCGGAAGTCGCCCTCAGTCCCCTGATAATGGCATTCGCGGAAACGCTTTCAGCATAGTCGACCGTCAATCCTTGATAGAAATCCACTTTAACATTTGGCATATGGGCCGTTGCTTCAGTAATCAATTCCAGCCTCTCCTCCACTGTGAACAGTGAATTTTTCGCTGAATTGTTCACGATGACCACATATACTTCATCAAAAACATTCGCCCCCCTTTGAATGATATCAAGATGACCAAATGTTATTGGATCAAAACTCCCCGGACAAATCGCTATTTTGGACATTCATAGTTCCCCCTGTTCGTGTACGTTTCCCCATTGATAAATCGTAACGGCAATGACGCCATAAACCTCTTTTCTCTTAACGGTAAAATCGCCAACTCTTTCTGGCAATGTAACATCATGGCCATGTTCACAAACAATATATCCCATATCGCTCAGCAATCGGTATTTATGTATTTCTTCAAGAATCTCCACAAGCTTTTGTTTCTTATAAGGTGGATCAAGAAAAATTAATTCAAAAGTCATTTCCCTTTTCACCAAAGCTTTCAATGCACGCTCTGAATCATTTTTATAAACTTCAGCACGGTCTGAAAACTTACATAGTTCCAAATTGGCCTTAACCGTTTGATTTGCTTTAAAATCCCGGTCAACAAATATGGCTTTATCCATGCCCCTGCTTAACGCTTCAATTCCCAGTCCACCGCTCCCGGCAAACAAGTCCAGGACTTGCCCTCCTTCGAAATAAGGCCCAATCATATTGAAAATGGATTCCTTAACTTTATCAGTAGTCGGCCGGGTTCCTGTACCCGGTACAGCCTTAAGTGGTCTTCCTTTGCAAATTCCGGAAACGACCCTCATCATTCTCACCACATTTTTTGACAAATTTCTGTTACTTTCCTATCCTAACATATTAGAAAAAGCTAGCCAATAATAAAAGCCATTTCCTTCAATTCCAAGATGAAAATCAACTTATCATTTCGTACCTTGGATAGATGATATCCATTCTTTAGATAAATCACTTACATTTTGAATAATAAAGTGGTTTTTGGCAATAATAAGAATAACAACATTCCTTTTTAAGGTGTTGTTGCCAACCGCGGAGAAGGCTTACGTTTCCCCATAAGTTCTTCCTCCGGTTTCTCCTCTCCCTTTGCCTTCTGGTCCTTATTTAGACATAGAAGGACCCTGCAAATTTTTGCAGGGCTTTTTTTATTGATAAAACCTATGATACCTAAGTTTCTTTTTCATGATTCGTCAATGAAGTTGTCCTTCTCTTTTATGAGGGATAATGATAAAGTAATGAATAAAAGTTAGTTAGGAGAGGTTTAATTGATTCAACGTTTTATTGAACTTGGACAAGGATATTCCGATATATATGAGTTGCTGGAAGTAGGACGCAATCAGAAACATCGGGTCGCAAGGCTTTTGGCTTTGCATACTACAATAAATGATAAAAAGGTAACGTCATTGGTTATCGTCATGCAGCCTACAGATCCAGGGAAATTCCAGCCGCTTTACATTTGCCGTGAAGGTATACCGAACCCCCATGCCACCAAAAACAAACGCTATGAGCTTTTTGAGAACTTGGCGGAGGAACTGGATAAATCCATAATTGAAATCGACATGAAACCTTCGGTGCTCTTTGCAGAAATCGAGTTGTATTACCAACACTTAATCGGAATTTTGCGAATGAACAGATATCTGCCTCCATTAGGTTGAGAGATATTGATGCACTAATTGAAAAAGGCTGACTCCGCAAGAGTCAGCTTTTTTAAATCCCCATTTTATAATCATATTCTTTCGCTTTATCCGGTTTGGAGTTTTCGAATTCCACCTTCAAAAAAGGCTTGTAAGAAAGGTCCACTTTTTTTACGAACGAATAATTATTCAGCTTTTCCACCAGTGGTTCCACTTCATCCATATTCGTATAAAGGACTACGTATTTCAACTTTTTTGAAACATAATGGATATTCCCAAATTTCCTAAGCATTTTGGCTTGTTTTAATGTATGTAAATAGACGATGATTCCCTGTCTCGCTCCAAGCATATCAATAACTCCCTTTTATAAAGGTTTTAACTAAGTGTAGCATAGCAGAATCTTTACTTTCAACCAAGAAAAAAGATTATAAACGAAATTCTCTTACTATTATGAATATACATACTGTGAAGGGGACCGGAAAAACGATGGATTTAGACCAAATTTGGCAAAAATTTATGGATCATCTATTAGATAATGATGAAATCACCCAAGTTTCGATAAAAAAATTCACAGGTATACCATTTATATATATCGATTTTCATCCGGCACAAAATGATATAAGTAAGCTTTCTATCATAATAAAAAAAGCCGCAGGCCTTTCAATGCGTGGCAAGCAGCTCCATTGTGAAACCATTTTCGTACGGCAGGAAGAATCTTTATATGTATTCCGTCATCGTTTTTATGTGCCGCAGCAAAAGATGTTTTGCTGCGGCAATCTTTGTCCGAACTGTATCCTATACCGTAATTAACCCTTTTAGTTTTCAATCGCCTTTGTAACCTATCCATAATATAAAAAAAGGCGAAAAACTGGTAAAAGGTTCAAAGAAGGAATTTTTTATACATGCATCGTTTCATTCCTAACACTTCCTGTAGAAGGTGCCGTATATGAAACAGCCACCGAACTCCGAAATAATATCGAATTTCGATGGCTGCAGGTTCTTTCCATAAACCATAAAAGCCGGAAAATAATGGTTATGACCTGGCTATTTCATTAAGCAGAGCATCCACAACTTCCGCCGGTTCCGCAACTTCCCGTCGAACATCCACCTGATGATACAAAAAATGGATTGCCCGCAGGGGTTTTGACCTGTTCTGAAACCGCTCGTCCTATTCTTCCGCTTATTTCATCAAGAACGGATTGCAATTCGGTCTCCGCCCGCTTAAACTCGGCAACGGCAGGATGCATATCCATGTCTCGTTTAGCTTCCCTTGTCTCTAAATTGATACGCTTATAATCCGGATGATATTTACCGAACCTATGAACATCTTCAAATAGATCCTTTAGTGAAGTAAACTTGGAAATTTTCCGCTGTGCCTCTTTGTCGCTCTGTAATTTATATAAACTAAGGAGATATTCTTCCCCTATTTCAGAATGAAGGATCATTTCAGCTAATCCTTCAGCCTGTTGTAAAATGTCGATGATTTCCATAGTAGCAAGCATTAACAAGCTCACCTCCATCACCATTTTACCATTTCTCTCTTTCACATGCTAATGGTTTGATTAAATCGAGGAAGTGATATGTACTTCAAACTCTTTTTGAAGCCCTGTTTTTTCACCTGAAGCATTCAAAATCTCCAGCTTAATTTTATGCATGCCATTCGGGACATCCTTTAAGATAAATGCAGCCGTTCTCATATCGACTTTCTTTTGATTATCAATAAATACAGACACAGTTGCCAATTGTTCAGAATTCGTTTCAGAAAACACATAGTTTTTCAAGTAGCACTCCACATAGACGGAGTTGCCTTTCACAAAAGTTTTTACCCGAAAGTCCTCATCTGAGTTTCGGACGCTCGATACAGTGGTGGCAGCTTTAAGGGAAGGTTCACCTTGTAGGGCTACTCCTGAATTTTCAGGTTCCGGTATTTTCTTTCCACACCCCGATGCTGCCATCAACACTGTTAGAACCACAATCAACTTTCTCATAACATCGTCCCCCTTTTGCCTTTATTGTTCGCCAAAAGGAGTAATTTACTCTTTTTTTCTTTATTCACCTGGAACATTCATCGCTTGAAACATATGAAGCATCATGGAGGCAACCTGGACGCTTTCCGAAAATTTAGAAACCCGATGTGGAATAGACTTCTCAAAAAAATATTTCGCTTCAGTTTCAAATACATCCACTTCATGAGGATTACGCATTAACCTTTTGTACCAGGCAGGTTGAATCCTCAAGTAATTTCGCATATCATCATTCGTTTGAATGAATTCATATATATTCTGACGCATGAAAAACCCTCCTTAATCTTTAGTGAATAAAAAAGGGTTAGCTCTCTGCTCTCTTTCTTTTTTAGGGGGACTGGTATCTTCTGATTTATTCCCTTGGAAAGCAGATAGCACTCCTTGGATTGCACCAATGGCCTGATTGGCATTTGTAATATATTGTTGAATCTGGCCCATATCCATATTTTTAACTGCACTCATTAACGAACCGATCAACTCAGTACTTTGGTCTCCCTTTTCTACCGGCGGTGATGGGGCTTCTGAATTCACTTTGGACTTATCCACGCTTACATCAGCCTGCCAGCGTGGATGATCTTCTCCGAGTAAATACCATTCTTCAAAAAGTTCCTGCCATGTTGCTTGCTTGTTTCTCACTTCATTCACTAAAAAAGGATGCTCCTTGACAAACTCCCGAAATCGATCGACGGAGGGGCGCTTTCTTTTTGCCATTACTCTCACCTCACACTTAGACATCGCCTATTGCACCATATGCTATAAGCAAATAAAATGTGCATCAAATTCCGCTTCAAATGCAATTGGATTTCATATAGTAAAAAAGGATGTATTTTCATGCCGGATACAAGTGAACTAAACAAGGATTTCCAGAACCCGGTTCAGTCTGTAGATGTAACGGAGTTATCGGTTTTATCTGGAATTGACTCAGATTTAAAAGCCAAAAGAGACCCAAAGTAAATATTCTTGTATTTCTAACCTACTGCAATTAAAAATTGCAAACAGGGGAAGACACTTACAATGATCATGCCTAAAAAACCCCTCTTGTACATAATGTATTGAAAATTACATATGGGGGCATGATTGCTACCATGATAGATTCGGGGATGGGTGCCTTGCAAACTCAACATGTCCACAAGGGTACCGTTACTACGGATTTCCAAGTTCGATATGTGAAACCCTCCAATGGTGATCGATTAAAGTGTACGAGTAAATTAATAATAGAGGTAGTAAAACGATCATCATCGAGGGGAAGGTCAACCATAATGATGGGGAACTTTATGCTGTATAGACAGGAAATTTTTTAGAACAAGAAAACGGACCCCAAACGGATCCGTTTTTTTATTTTTTTATAAAATTCTGGGTGTAATACCTTTTATAAACCCCAACACCCAGACCTGTAAATTCCTCGTTCAGCATCGCATCCCGATGCCCTTTACTATTTAGCCAGCCCTCCATGACTGCAGCCGCGTCCACATAATTAGCCGCAATATTTTCACCTGCTGCCTTGTATTTAACATGACCTGCATCGAGACGTTTTTCCAAATCCCCTTTTGTTTCAGAAACATGGGTTCCTTCAGGAGCGTCCGTCATTTCCCGGCTATGAAGGTAGGCAACCTCAGCAGTTGGACCATCCCATTCTAAAGGATTAAGTTTAAACCTGCTGCGCATTATATTTGTAATATCGAAAATTTGCTGCTCATTGCCAACTTCCACTTTCGCCAAGTCTTCTTTAGAAAGTTCCTTGACGGTCACAAGTTTGCCATGATAGGTCAATTCATACGGCTTTTGTTTTAATAGGGCGGAATCATTCAAAAATCGGACGCTTGAAACAGTCCCTGTGAATTTATCCAAATAAAGCTGAACATAAATGTTCCCTAGATCAATCAATGGCCTCATGTTCATATCTTCCTCCGACAATTCAAAACGATAGGAACTGTCGCCAACTTCAATATCAACAGTAGGTTCCACATATAAGCTGGAATAGATGGCATCAATCGATTGTCCAATTTTAAAAGGAGCGACATTAACCTTATCACCGATTCCATAAGCAGATACCACTTTTCCATTCTCTACGGCCAGTTGAAAATAATTGTTATAGTCCTTTTTATAAACCCACCATTCATATCCATAGGCGGACATATCAATTCGATCCGGCTTACCGTATTCCTTTTCTATTTCTTTTGCCTTTTTTCCAATTGTTACTCCCAGACCTTCTGTCACTTTAGTCACCCCTTCTTTTTCGGAAGAAGTACTTTTTTCATTTATATGTCCATTGGGGTTAACGCCTTTGTTACCATCAATAAGAGGGTTACCTTCATTTTCATCGCCGATATTAAGATAAATACCGATTACGAAAAAAATAACGATTAACACCAAAACCTTTCCTAATCTGCGCAGAGGAACACTCCCTCTCTCTATCTAATTTATGTATCCAATGCAAAAACCATTCTGTCCTGATTATATCACTGTTCAATCATAATTTTCTAATTTACGATAGACTGCCCCTTCATTAAATTTATTTTAAAGTGGAACTTTTGTGAATCATTAAAATACCGTGGTTGAGTTCATTGCAACTTCCACCATTTCGTACTATTATAAAATATAGGATAAAATGGTATATTATAAACATACTTGGAGATTTTTAATATATTCATGTACATAATATTTTCCCGGTATGTCATTTTAATTCCCAATAGAAACATAGGAGGTACTACTCGTGAAATTTGAAAGCTTTGGAATCGAAAACATCACAGCCGACTTAAACCGATTAGATGACCTAATGCCGCAATATGGTTTAATACGTGCCGAACAATGGGATTACGAAAGAGTCAGTTACGATCGTAAGTTCGAATTAAAAGAAGGAACGTTTTACCTGCGAATACTTGGCTATGCTACAGAGGGCGATGTAGGCGCTCACAGAGCCGTCATCAAACTAATGGTTCCTCTATTAGGAAAACATTATTATCCACACGGAGTTGAATATGGCGAAGGGGAGGACTTCCCTGCATCATTAGTTAAACAAAGTGAAAAAATCCTCGCTCAGATCAAAGAAGAACTTACACAATTCACCGGCCTGTAAAAGCCGTTAGTAAAAAGTGCGGTACAAGGGAGCGGATCATGAGTGATGCTCTCTTTTTTCCATTACAAAAGCCTGATGCTTTTTTTGCATCAGGCTTCTTCATCATTTTAAAATCCTAGGATCGCCTTTATTAAAGATGTTGTTTCGCCGCCATGATAAATGACATAAAGCAGGATGTAAACGGCTACTCCAGTAATCCCAGTGAAAAACCAAATGATGCTTGTCGTAGGTCCGATTTTTTTATGAATGGCGAATTTACCTTTAAACCCAGTGGTAAGCATGATGATCCCCAAAACAGCTCCAGTTGTAGCAAGTGTTATATGGAAGATTAAAAAAATCGTATAATAAATTTTAATGTCATCCGGTCCACCAAATGACGTACTGCCAATAAAGACCGTACGAGTAAGATATATAGTGAAAAAGATTACCGCAAAAACCGCAGCTACCATCATGGTTTTTTTATGAGTCTCGATTTTGCGTTGTTTAATTTGATACCAGCCTATTGCAACAGTGATGGCACTTAATACAATGAAGGCTGTACTTATCGTTGGAAGGATTGGTAAAGACATATGAATTGTAGTCCTCTCTTTATTTATTAATCAACTACCATTTTATAAAAGGTAATCATAAATTTCAATAAAATCAAGTATTTTTAACAGAATGCTCACTTTTATGGTGATATCCAAGACAAAACACTGGCTATTTGCTTAGAAATTGATAATCCGATAACCATTTACAATCGTCACCGGTAAAACCTAGCAGGCAATGACAACATATAAAAAACTTGCCTCCCCCCCAAGACAAGTCTTTTATGGTACAACTATTCCACATGCTGAAATTCCGAAGGTATCGGATCGATTTCATTTTGTCCGCCATTCTCCTTTTTGAACCAAGCAAAGAAAATGACACCTAATACATAGCCTAATACGATTTCTTGGATCACCTTCATAAGAACCCCACCAAGCTGTTGATCCTCAAGCAATGGCAGTCCATTGAACATTTCTGGACCGCTGAGTGTCAAACTCGACAGTGCTGAAGCGGGAACGCAAAGTTCCATGGCACTTGCCCAAGATTCCGCATTGGTAAACGTATCATACATCGGATCATTAGCAAAAATGATTAAAGCGCAGGCTGGGGTCATTAAAATGCCACTGCCGAAAATATAAGCTACTTTTTTTACACCTGTTAGACTTTCGTGTTCTGGCAATTGATTGACAAGTGGGAACCACATCAAAACTGCAGTCGTAAATAATAGCACCGTATATCCGGCATGTATCCACATCCCCGTTTTGATAAAGTCGAACACTAACGGGATATGGTACAACGAGAAAAGAACATTAAATAGTAAAAGGGCGACAAGCGGTCTCGTGAAAAATTGAAATAACGCCTTCACTCCCCTTGAATTTATGAAAGTTCTCAATAGCCAATCCGGAATCGCAATGATAAATAAAGGCGGAATCACAAGATAGAGCAATGCCATTTGAAACATGTGGGCACTGAACATAATGTGACTCAATAAATCCAGTGGCGAACCCTTTACCACATAAAGCAGGAACATGGCTGTTAAAAAATAAGTTGTCTGTTTAACGGAATGCGGTGAACTGCCTGAAAACGCCTTCCCTTTTTTTGTCACAAACAAAAAATAGCCAAGGGTTATAAGTACGAGGGCGGCAAAATAATAAGGACTCCACAAAGCGCGAAATCCGAAAATATCAATGGACAAAAAAATCACCTCGTTCAAAACAATTTTCTTACTTTCATTATAACTAAAATGAAACATGATAACAAATATAGATAAAGTTGGATTCTTTTTCTAGTAAATCAACACATAAAGAAAACCGGCTATCATTCAATAGCCGATTTTCTTATGGTTTATAACCAAACGATCGTTGTGAAAACAAGGACAGTTATTAAGCCGACTGCAAGACCAGAAAATAAAAACAATGCAATGGTACCATGCCCTTTGTGCTTCATGTGCATAAAATAATACAATTGGAAAACCACTTGTATGACTGCCAGTAGCAAAATGACTGGTTTAATGAACCAATGTGAAAACCCTTCGATTCCTACTGCAGCAAAAGCAAGTAATGTAAAGAAAATCATTAGTATAAATGTTATCACTTGATGTTTCATCTCTTCAGCATTTTTCTTACGGCGATATTTTAAATCGACATTCGGGTTCGCTGAATTTGATTGTTCATTCGCCATCAGTTATCCCACCATTCCCATTAAGTATACGACTGTAAAGATAAACACCCAGACTACGTCAATGAAATGCCAATAAAGACTCGCAACAAAAAATTTAGGAGCGTTATATAAATTCAAACCCCTTCCTGCATTACGTACCATTAGAGTTATGATCCAAAGCAAACCGAAAGCAACGTGTCCTCCGTGAAAACCAACTAAAGTATAAAACGCAGAGCCGAAGGCACTACTCGTAAATGTATGATGGAATTCATGAACATAGTGATTAAATTCATAAATCTCGAGGCCTAAGAAACCAAAACCAAGGGCAACCGTAATAACAAGCCATGCCTGCATTTGTTTAAAGTGGTTATTTTTCATATGATACATCGCATACACACTAGTCAATGAACTGGTCAATAATAGCATGGTTGCAACAAAAGTAAGCGGTAGCTCGAATAAGTCTTTTGCTAGGGCTGCGTCACCATTTGGAACTTTATCCTTCAATGCAAGGTAAGTTGCAAATAGTGAGGCGAATAATACCGTCTCTCCACCAAGAAACAACCAGAATCCCAAATACTTATTTTTACCTTCTAAAGTCGCTTTCTCGGGAGAAGCAGGCCAAGTAGCATCCGTGAATCTTTCATCTGCTTGCATTATGCCTTACCTCCCTTGTCTTTATCGTCCATAAGATCTTCTTTATGAATATGGTATCCATGATCGTCTTTAACGGAACGGATAAACATTGAACCAAATGTTACCAAAAGTCCAACAATGATAATAGGCAGTGTCCACGACTTATCATCCATATGGTATAAAGCACCGAATGCGGCTATAAATAAACCGGAAGCAGTCGTCAAAGGAAGAACGGATGAATTTGGCATATGGATATCCCCAAGTGGTTCTGCAGGAGTCATTTCCTTTTTACCTTCCATTTTTTCAACCCAATAAGGATCTAATCCGCGGACTAGCGGCAATTGTTTAAAATTATAAAAAGGCGGTGGTGATGGAATGGCCCATTCAAGCGTACGGCCATCTCCCCATGGATCATTTCCGACTTTTTCATTTTTCACAGATGTAATGATTATATTTATGACCATAACCAAGACGCCAAATGCCATCAAAAAGGCTCCAACAGTACTAATCATATTACCTGTATTGAGACCTTGATTGTCCAAGAATGTAAATACGCGACGAGGCATCCCCATCAGACCTAAGAAATGTTGGATGAAGAATGTTAAATGGAAACCAATCAAAAACGTCCAAAATGTGATTTTTCCCAATTTTTCGCTTAACATAGTTCCAAACATCTTCGGCCAATAGAAATTGATTCCAGCCAGTAAACCTAATACAACCCCACCGACGATTACATAGTGGAAATGGGCAACAACGAAATAACTATCATGGTATTGATAATCAGCAGGTGCTGAGGCAAGCATGATACCTGTCACGCCACCCATTGTAAAAGTAGGAATAAAGGCAACTGCATAAAGCATCGGGACCGTGAACTTAACGCTTCCTCCCCACATCGTAAAGATCCAGTTGAATATCTTAATACCAGTTGGTACAGCGATAGCCATAGTCGCCACGGCAAAGATTGCATTGGCAATAGGACCTAGACCAGTGGTAAACATATGATGGGCCCAAACCATGAAACCTAAGAAACCGATTAATACGGTTGCAAAAACCATCGATGAATAACCAAATAATCTTTTTCTGGAGAATGTAGCAAAAATTTCTGAAAAAATACCGAACGCTGGAAGAATCAGAATATATACTTCCGGGTGACCGAATATCCAGAATAAATGCTCCCAAATAATCGTATTTCCCCCTGCTGCTACATCAAAGAAATTCGCGCCAAACATCCGATCGAACATCATTAACACCAATCCCACGGTAAGCGGAGGAAAAGCGAATAATATCAATGCAGAAACAACGAAAGTTGACCATGTAAACAGCGGCATACGCATATATGTCATACCAGGCGCACGCATATTAATAATGGTTACAAGGAAATTGATCCCTGCAATTAGTGTTCCAAAACCCGATATTTGTAGTCCGAGGACATAAAAATCAATGCCATGGCCTTCGGAATGCAAGGAAAGTGATGCATACGATGTCCAGCCTGCATCAGGAGCGCCCCCTAAAAACCATGAAAGATTTAAAAAGATTCCCCCAAAGAAAAATAACCAAAAACCTAATGAGTTCAAATATGGGAACGCAACATCACGTGCCCCTATCTGTAATGGTACAACCGCATTCATAACAGCAAATACTAATGGCATGGCCGCCAGAAATATCATTGTCGTACCGTGCATGGTCAAAATTTCATTATAAAATCCGGCACTTACGAAGTCATTATTTGGGATTGCAAGCTGGATACGGATAAACATCGCTTCCAAACCGCCGATTACAAAGAATAACCCGCCAGAGATAAGATATAAAATGGCGATTTTCTTATGGTCTACCGTCGTCAGATAATCCCAAATCGTAGCGCCAAATCCTTTTTTATTAGCGTACGTACTCACGATTTAACCTCCTTAATCAATGTTCTATTTTTCTTCCACCTTAAGCTCTAAAAGATAGGCAGCCAGTGCATTAATATCTGAATCTGAAAGTTGGCCGTAAGTACCGGTCATTGTGTTACCCGGTTTATACTTCTCAGGATCCTTGATCCATTTTTTCACATTTTCTTCAGTGTGATCCAATACGCCAGCTATTTTTTGACGTTCACCGAATGTAGCCAGATTCGGTGCCTGACGAGCAGCCTCAGGCCTGCTGTCATTTGGTGTCACCGCATGACAACCTATACAACTTTGATTAAAGACATCTTCACCCTGTTTTGCTAGATCACCTTCCACGACAGGTTCTTTCGCGGCTTTCATATCTTTAGTCCAAGCTACAAAGTCGCTTTTAGACTTCGGTACGACCTTAAAATCCATCAAGGCATGGGAAGGACCGCAAAGTTCAGCACATTTCCCGTAAAATAAGTTGTTCGAATCTTCTGCCTTTTCACTATCGAATTCTAAGAAAAACTGATTGACCCCATCTGTATTTGTATCCATCTTTCCTCCGGCAGCCGGTATCCAGAATGAATGCTTAACATCAGAAGCAGTAAGATTGAAGTACACTTTTTGATCGGTAGGCACAACCAGATCCTGACTTGTGACAACGCCAAGGTCAGGATATTCAAACTCCCACCAATAAAGATTTGCCCTAACATTCACGACAAGGGCATCCTTCGTTTTTCCATCCTTATCTTTCTTATCCATTGCCTTTGTGTCAGCTAGGTCGAATGTAGTGACGACGGTTGGAACAGCCAGAACAATTAAAAGAAGGATAGGAATAACAGTCCAGATAATTTCAAGTTTATGACTTCCTTCAATTTGTTTCGGTATTGTTTCGTCGCCTTTCTTCCGACGGAAGCGCAGTAAAACTACAACGAACAAAATAATCACAACAATAATTACCAGAACCATGATTAGTGTACTCAATATCAGTAAGTCATACTGAGATTGCGCAACATTGCCTGCTGGCTTCAGTGCGGATAGAAATGGTTCGCCACAGCCCGAAAGGACAAGTCCTACAATTCCCAGCAAAGCAATTAGGCGCCATTTGTGCAGCCTTTTTTTCATAGCTTCAGAAACCCCTCTTTCGTCAAAATTTTCTCACAAAAATAAAAATGGGCGCAATTGCGAATATTCTCTCTATGTCAATTTCTAAAAAGAAAGAATCCCTAATTTAAGGAATTATTATGATGATTCATGTAACCACCCTTATGAATGATCCTGTTGAAGTTCTCCGTTAATATGTATGAATGGCGGTCAATGCATTATATATAAGTAAGCTGCAGCCTGTAAAAAAACAGGCCGCGCAGCAACTTTTATTTAACAAAAACTAGATGAGTGTGACTATAACCATAGCTACAAATAAAATGGTCATATAATTTAAAGAATAAACAAACATGGATGTAGCCCATTTAACATCATCTTTCTTCCTATACCCCTTAATCCCCAAAATAAGCCAACCTGTGCTCAATAATGCAGCAAGAATAACCAGTGGAGTTCCTAATGGAGTTAAAAAGAAAGGAACGAACATTAAACAGATGATCCATAACATGATTGATCTTTTTGCGGCCTTGAACCCTTTTACAACCGGAAGCATTGGTACCCCCGCTGCACGATATTCTTCGACACGTCTCATTGCAAGTGCATAAAAATGAGGAGGCTGCCACAAGAACATGATCGCGAACAGGACCCAAGCGATCGTATCAAGGCTCGGGTCGACGGCAGCCCACCCGATAAGTGGAGGCACCGCTCCTGATATACTGCCTATTATCGTATTCGAGACAAATCTCCGTTTAAAAACCATGGTATATAAGACAACATAGGCGAAGACGCCGAATGCACCAAGTATAGCAGTTGTCATATTAGTCAAAGCAAGCAATACCAGTCCTGCAGCAATTAAGCCAAAGCTTAACGCCAATACCTTTGAAGGCTGTACTTTACCAGTTACCGTTGGCCGGTTTTTCGTTCTTTCCATTAAATGATCGATATCACGGTCATAATAATTATTGAAACTGCAGGAACCTGCCATTATGAGCGCCGAACCTGCAAGTGTATAAAACACTACATCAAGATTACTTAAGAAGCTAAGCCCCGAAAAATGAAGGGCCAACCATACGCCGGTAAAAGCTGTAATTATATTTGAATTGACAATCCCCACTTTTATGAGTGCGAGAAAATCCTTCCAAGCTGTTGTTTCCGGTATATCCGATTGAAGGGCGGCTTTACTGTCCTTCATGACAGCATCTGACAAACCCCTTGTTTCTGACATTTGTTTTCCTCCTTTAAATCATTCAGCACAGACGCAAATGCAAAAAATACTTACTTACATATGCTATAGAACATTATTTCATACTTTTTGATATTTGTAACCAAGGAAGCGTACACAAAAAGTAAATTATTTACCAATGGCCGTTGTAAATGGAATCCATCGAGAGCTATCATTCTTAATATCATGCTTAAAAACAGTAAAATTTAGTAAAATCATTTCTTCAATATATTAAAACACATTTTTGGAAGGTTTTGTGAAAATTTTTCGGTTATTTTTTGACCAATTTGTGTCTCAATACTTTCAATTCACTTGTAAGATGTTCATCAAGAACATGAATAGTATGCTGTTATCATCATCCCCTAGGCTCTGTCCCTATTTTGGTCCTACTTGAAGGTTTACACTCCCTTTATTTCTATCAAAGTCTTTTGTAACTTTCAACTATTTCCGGCATTTTAATTAATAGCAATAATATTAACTGAACTTGTAAAATCATTCTAAATTGTGTAATATCGAGGAAGTTCGACAAATATTATGAAAAATCTTATGCTATTATTAATTTTATTGAACAACCTAATTTGGCTACAGAGAAAAAGGTGGGACTACTAGTGAAATCGTCTCTTAAATGGTTTGCTGTTTTAACTACGATTGTAATGCTTTTCATCTTACTTGGTGGAGCTTTAGTCACGAAGACGGATTCCGGCATGGGATGCGGCAGGTCCTGGCCATTATGCAATGGCCAATTGATTCCAGACAAAATCACGTTAGAATTGGTCATTGAGCTTTCACATCGACTCGTATCAGGTGCCGGGGGTTTCTTGGTTTTAATTTTATCGTATTTGTCCTGGCGAAAAATCGGCCATATCCGTGAAGCACGTTTCTTATCCGTCCTTTCTTTTGGTTTTCTGTTATTACAAGGGTTGATTGGAGCTGCTGCCGTCCTTTGGTCTCAATCCGATTTCGTCCTTGCCCTTCATTTTGGCATATCACTCATTTCCTTTGCTGCCGTCTTTTTACTGACACTATTGATTTTTGAAGTCGACAAGAAGTTCGAAGCCGAAAAACTTATAGTTGATAAACGAATGAAATTCCATATTATTGGCGTATTGATTTTTTGTCTGGTAGTCGTATATACGGGTGCTCTTGTAAGGCATACGGAATCCAGTCTAATCTGTAAGGATTGGCCTTTATGTGTAAATGACAGCCTCGCGCTCCCCTCCAACCTTTATGAGTGGATTCAGATGGGGCACCGTGCAATTGCTGGCGCTATTTTCATTTGGGTTTCTTATGTGGCTTATATTGCAAAAAAATATTACAGGGTTCAAAAAGTGTTGTATGGCGGTTGGATTGCTGCATTCATTCTCGTTTTTTTACAGGTTACCGCTGGGGCCTTTATAATTTTCTCAAGGCAGAACTTATATATCGCATTGGCACACGCTTTATTCATTGCCTGCTTTTTTGGTGTAATGAGCTATTTGATGCTACTGACTTCAAGAAGCAAAAAAAATGCCCTGGCCAAGCAAAAAGGGAGCCCCACCCACATGGTCAAAAGGCAGGATGAACACGATATAACGCCAACGATACCCGCCCGTTAATGTCTGATTGTTCAATCAATAAGATAATAAGGTAAAACAAAAACCACCATTATGGTGGTTTTTGTTTTACCTTAAAGAGAGACTCGAGTGACCGTACATTGCCTAAAAGAGGGTACAGAGCAGCTTGAAACCTCAAGCATACCATTTATACCCGAAATCATTTACAAGCTCACAGTCACGATATTACTTAGTTATTTCAATCAATAAATCACCAGTACTGATCGCTTCTCCATCTTTTACATAGATGTCTTTAATGGTCCCAGAGAATGGCGCTTGTACGGTAGTTTCCATTTTCATCGCTTCCGTAATGATCAGGTGATCACCCTGTTTGACCTGATCGCCTTTCTCTACTACTACACGAATAACCGTACCTGGCATTGTCGCACCGATTTGTTCTTTATTTTTAGGGTCAGCTTTCATTTTTGATATAACGGAAGATTTAATGTTTTCATCCTTGATGATCACTTCACGTGATTGACCATTCAACTCAAAATACACGACCCGTGTTCCATCAGCCAATGGTTGACCGATTGAAACTAATTTAACGATGAGCGTTTTACCCTTTTCAATTTCAACTTCGATTTCTTCACCTAGCCTCATACCATATAAGAAAGTCGCGGTATCAAGGTTGGAAACATCTCCAAACAGCTCAATTGTTTTATTGTAGTCCAAGAACACTTTTGGATATAGGGCGTATGCAAGCGCATCGAAATCAGTGACAGCCCGTCCCAATTCCTTGAATAATTCTTCTTTAAGGGAAGTAAAGTCCACTTCCTCCAATAATTCACCCGGTCTTACTGTTATAGGTTTTTTCCCTTTCAGGATAACCTCCTGAAGCTCTTCAGGGAATCCACCAACAGGCTGACCCAGATAGCCTTCGAATAACTCTATGACTGAATCAGGGAAATCGATGGATTTGCCTTTTGTCAGAACATCTTCTTCAGAAAGGTTATTTTGCACCATGAATAGGGCCATGTCTCCTACAACTTTGGATGAAGGCGTTACTTTTACGATATCTCCGAACATTGCATTGACGCGCTGGTACATTTCTTTCACTTCATTCCAGCAATCTCCCAGCCCCACAGCTTTAGCTTGCTGCTGCAGATTACTATATTGACCGCCAGGCATCTCGTGTTTGTACACTTCGGTATGAGGTGCATTCATGCCACTTTCGAAGTCATGGTAGAATTTTCTTACCTCTCCCCAGTATTCGCCTAACCGCTCTAGTGAATCGACTTCCAATTTAGGCTGTCTGCTTGACCCCTCCAGAGCATAATGAAGCGTTTGTACACTTGGCTGCGAAGTAAGGCCAGCTAAAGACCCAATCGCCGTATCAACGATATCCACACCAGCTTCAATCGCTTTTGAATACATGAAAATTCCATTTCCGCTTGTATCATGAGTATGCAAATGGATCGGAAGGGATGTAGTTTCTTTCAGTTCCGATACAAGTCGGTAAGCAGCATCCGGTTTCAAGAGGCCAGCCATATCCTTGATCGCTAAAATATGGGCACCGGCATTTTCTAATTCCACCGCCATATTTTTATAGTATCCGATATTATATTTACTGCGTGATGGATCATTCAAATCCCCGGTATAACAAATGGCCGCTTCCGCAATTTTGCCGGATTGACGGACTGCATCAATAGCCACTTCCATCCCTTTAACCCAGTTTAAACTATCGAAAATCCGGAAAACATCAATGCCAGCATCCGCTGATTTCTCGACGAATTCACGAATGACATTATCAGGATAATTTTTATAACCAACTGCATTTGAAGCCCTTAAAAGCATTTGTAAAAGGACATTCGGTGCTTTTTTCCTGAAACTTAACAGCCTGTCCCATGGATCTTCTTTCAAGAATCGATAAGCTACATCGAAAGTTGCCCCGCCCCACATTTCCATTGAAAATAAATCAGGAAGGAGTTTTGCTGTAGGCTCAGCGATATCAAGGATATCCTTCGATCTAATTCTCGTCGCCAGTAAAGATTGATGTGCATCACGGAAAGTCGTATCTGTGATCAATACCTCTTTCTGTTCTTTAATCCAATTGACCAGTCCCTCTGCACCTTGCTGTTCAAGTATATTTTTTGTACCCGAGATAAGCGGCAGGCCACCAACATTCGGAATTGGAGCTGGATCGAAAACAGGTTTTTTCTTTTTCTCGACGCCTGGGAAACCATTCACAGTTACATTTCCGATATATGAAAGCATTTTGGTCCCACGGTCTTTTCTGATTGGGAAGCTAAATAATTCCGGTGTTGAATCGATGAATGATGTATCGTATTCCCCATTTATGAATTTTTCATGTTTAACAACATTTTCAAGGAAGGGGATATTTGTTTTAATTCCACGAATCCTGAATTCCTTAAGGTTACGAACCATTTTAGAAGCTGCCTGCTCAAATGAAAGTGCATGAGTAGAAAGTTTAACGAGAAGGGAATCATAATATGGTGTGATGACTGCACCTTGGAATCCATTCCCAGCGTCCAGACGGACACCAAATCCTCCACCTGAACGATATACCATCATTTTCCCGGTATCAGGCATGAAATTATTCAACGGGTCCTCAGTGGTCACCCGTGATTGAATTGCGTATCCATGCGTTTTAATCCCTGCTTGTTCGGGGATCCCGATCTTTTTGCCATGGAGCTCATGCCCTTCGGCTACCATGATTTGAGTTTGAACGATATCAATGCCCGTAATCATTTCAGTAATGGTATGTTCAACCTGCACCCGTGGATTGACTTCAATAAAGTAAAATTCGCCATTTGCCACAAGGAACTCGACCGTACCAGCATTTACATAATCAATATTCTTCGCCAACTTGACCGCTGCCTCACAAATCCTTTCCCTTAAATCCTCGGAAAGGGATACGGAAGGTGCCACTTCCACAACTTTTTGATGCCTTCTTTGAACGGAACAGTCACGTTCATACAGATGGACGATATTCCCATGAGTATCAGCCAAAATCTGAACTTCGATATGCTTTGGATTCTGTATGAATCTCTCTACATAGACTTCATCGTTACCAAAGGCTGCTTTAGCTTCTGATTTTGCGCGATCATATGCCTCTTCAACTTCTTCGATTTTTTCGACAATCCGCATTCCACGTCCGCCGCCGCCCAAAGATGCTTTTATAATAATTGGAAAACCGTATTGTTTTCCAAATTCCTTTACTTCTTCAACATTGGTCACCGGTCCCTCGCTACCAGGGATGACCGGAATATCAGCTAGTTCAGCTTGTGTTCTAGCTTTCACTTTGTCACCAAACATATCTAGGTGTCTTGATTCTGGTCCGATGAAGATGATTCCTTCTTCCTCACAACGTTTCGCAAAGTCAATATTTTCTGAAAGGAAACCATAACCGGGATGAATCGCATCAACTCCGCTCATTTTGGCAATCGCGATTATGCCTTCAATATCCAGGTATGCATCAATCGGCTTTTTGCCTTCCCCAACCAAATATGCCTCATCCGCTTTATATCGGTGATAAGAACCATAATCTTCCTTCGAATAGATTGCAACTGTATGAATGTCTAATTCCGTACATGCCCGAAAAATTCGTATCGCTATTTCTCCACGATTTGCCGCAAGTACTTTTTCTATACGTTTCCCCATTGCTACCACCCTAATCAATATGTATTTTTATTGAATATATAGAAAAAAAAGCGTGATAGATTCACCACTTTTTATTCATAAGTTTATTTCCCCAAAAGGGAGACCGATCTGATAAGGCTCTTTTTGTTGCTAATGTAATTATTTCGATATATATTAATATTTTCGTTTTTTCATCCATAAATACAAAATAGGAACCTTACCAAATTAGCAAAAGAAAATTTAGTTATTATAATATATTATCAAAAGGTAATCAGTTGGATTTAAAATACAATTAATATAACCATAATACTAAAATAAACTGAATACAATAAAAAAATGAAAAATTACGAACATTCGTAGGTAAACACAAGGAATTCGCTGTTCTTCCGCCTAACGGATCGATTGTTAATTCAACAATGCCACCACCAGGTTTAAATGCTGGATTGAAAGAGTCGATGGGATTAAACCCTACATTGAAAATTCAAAAAACAAAAAATAAAAAAAGCCCCATTAAGCATATGCACATTTAATTAGTATGACATTATTAAATATAGTATAACACTTTCGACTACACTTTCGACTAATAGATGTACATAAATAAAAAACTCAAACAATCATCGAGATTTGTTTGAGTTAGTATGTTTTATTTATTATTTTTTTAATGATGCTTCATGCAAAACTGACAATTCCTGTTCAAGGGTTTCCAAAAGAGATTTGCCCTCGGTTTCCTCTACCAAGCCTAAGCGTACGGCAAAATCAATTTCTCGTGATAGGCCGAACATTTGTGTATCAAGTACCTCTTCATATAAAGGACATTGAGGCATAGTGAGATTTTCCATTTGAACTTTTATCAGTTTTAGAATCTTGTCAGCATCTGCTTTTAATAAAGCATAAGCTTTTTCTCGATGATTGACAAGCATATCAGATGCCATGTTAAATCCCCCCGCTCAGAGCGATTAAATCTTATCTTTAAATTCTACCTTTAGTTTTATGAAAAAGCAAGGACATTGACAAACAATTTACCATCGAGATAGCACACACACTCCTCAGCTGAAAATAGCCAGATATAGAAATTGTTCACCATCGTGCAGATGTGACATTTCAATTATAATTGATTATAATTATTAAAGAGCAACAGAAAGGAATGAGATATTTGGAACCCATCGTATTTATTAATGGAAAAGTGAAATATCCAATTACGCTAGATCCTGGAGTGTGGATTTTTGATGATCGTAAAGTTGAAATTGATACATATTTCCACGCTGAAAGAGTCCAAGTCAATGAATTAGAAGAATATACGATTGCCGCCTCCAAACACTGGCAAAAAGAAATACAGGAAGGCGCAACAATGCCACCCACATTAAAAACGGAACGAAAATTCGAGAAGCAAAGATTGCTGGAAGGGACCTTCGGCATCCCGTTTGAACCTTTTTTAAAAAATGCGGAACTTGAAAATGGGGTAACTGAAGTCATCGTTACGACCGATGATAAGGAACTTACATTCCCGTTGGAAGTGGCACTTGAATTTTTCCTTGGCTTTTCAAAGGATGGAAAGCCGCTTAAAGTATCCGAGGGTGGTCCTTTGGAAATTTATTTCGGAGATGCTTCCAACATCAATGATCCGATAAAAAATGTACGGTCTTTCACTGTTAAATAAGACTTAGCCCATAATGATCACAAAACTTTAAGGCAATCGGCAAGGGGGACTCCCTTGCCGATTGTATTATAAAAGTGTTGCAGCGAGTTGGGCCAATCCCGATCTTTCCCCTTTTATCAATTTAACATGGCCCGCAATACGCTCGGTCTTGAATTTTTCAACCACATAGGTCAACCCATTATTATATTCATCTAAATAAGGATGATCTATTTGCTCAGGATCTCCCATTAATACAATTTTGCTCCGCTCCCCGACTCTCGTCAATATGGTCTTAACCTCATGTTTTGTTAAATTCTGGGCTTCATCGATGATGATGAACTGATCTGGGATGCTCCTTCCCCTGATATATGTCAGGGCTTCCACTTCAATCGAACTCATGCCAGCTAAAATGGCATCCAATTCCCCTGGTTTTTTCGTATTGAACAAAAATTGAAGATTATCAAAAATAGGCTGCATCCACGGTCTTAACTTTTCTTCTTTTTCCCCTGGCAGATAACCAATATCCTTACCAACCGGCACAATTGGCCTGGCGACCAGAAGTTTCTTATATTGTGACAAATCTTCAGTTTGCATTAATCCTGTTGCCAATGCCAATAAAGTCTTACCTGTCCCTGCCTTACCAATAAGCGTCACAAGTTGAATATCCGAACGAAGCAACAAATCGAGGGCCATCGTCTGCTGGACGTTTCTCGGTTTAATTCCCCAAATATGTTCCCCTTCATACATCAATTTCTTAACCAACCTGCAGTTCTCATCCACAATCCCAATCGCAGAAGCTGAACTGCCCAGCGTGTCCTTCATCAAAAGGAATTGATTTGGATAATAGGAATCTTTTGTAAGTTCTTCAAGTGCCAAAAAACTTTTCTCATAAAACTTATTCAGATTATCAATTGATACAAATACTTCTTTATGGCCACCGTATATATGATCCATTTCTACGACACGATCATTTAAAAAGTCCTCTGCCTCGAGTCCGATTGCATCGGCTTTTACCCTGACGAGAGTATCTTTGCTAACCAAAATGACCGTTTTCCCATTTTCCTTTGTCTCTTCTTCCAAAGATAAATTTTTTGCGACAGCCAATATTCTGTTATCGTTCGTTTTCTCCACGAAAATTTCCTGAAGCTTATGAAATGAACGGTGATTGAGTTCAATTCTTAGGCTGCCCCCATTATGAAGCGGAATGCTTTGATGAAGCTTCCCTTTTTCACGGAAGCTGTCGATCAATTTCGATACTTGCCTGGCATTCCTTCCGATTTCATCCATATACCTTTTCTTCGAATCCAATTCTTCTAGTACGACTGCTGGGATGACAACTTCATTATCTCCGAATGAATAAATCGAATATGGATCCTGCAACAGGACATTCGTATCTAAAACATAGATTTTTTTCCCCAATATGACGCCTCCTGCCTGCTCTTTAGGATATGCCTTACCATTTACTACACTAAGCAGTTATGTAGCGGACGAGACTGTTGATAAAATATATGTTCCTTTGCATAAAGATAGAAGAACATTTACAGACTATAAAGAAAACTTCCAGCAAAGAATGCTTTACTCAACATGGATTACACCCTGCTTCGCTTCATTTTATACTTATATGCATCAGACTTAGCCGGTGTGGACAGGCTGTAACTAATGATAAACATTAAGGAGGTTGTACATTGCAAAAAATCATATTGTCACTCGCTGCTGTTCTGCTGATGACAGGTTGCTCAATGAATAATAAAAATGGAGCGTCTGAAAATAATGCTAAAAATAATATAACAAAAGTCAATAACTCGACCATCCAGGAAACAGACAGAACTACAGGTCAGGAAACAGCACAGAGACTCACAGGTTTGGCTAAATCCATTCCGGAGGTGAACGATGCCACGGCAGTCGTACTTGGCAAATATGCCATTGTCGGAATAGATATTGACCAAGATATTGAGCGTTCACAGGTAGGAACGATTAAGTATTCAGTTGGAGAAACTTTAAAACACGATCCTAACGGTGCAAATGCCATCATCGTTGCGGACCCAGATTTAAATGAACGGGTCAGGGAGGTAGCCAAGGATATTAAAGACGGTAAACCGGTAACAGGGATACTAAATGAATTGGCTGATATCACAAGTCGAGTCATTCCTGAGGTTCCTGGTGATATTTTAACCCCAACGCCTTCAAAGGCCATTGATAAGGAAAAAAATAAACTTGATAATTCGGAAAGGAAAAAACTTGATAAAGAGCAAAATGATCAATCCAATCACTATAAAGAATGAATTTTCCCAACCCGAAGTGAAACTTCGGGTTTTTGTCTATATCCGCCATGAACCCAATAACGTGAACGATCAAATGTAGTTTCACTTTATCCTCGTTTTACCATAAAATTATTGGTATACTTAAAAGCATATTCAAATTGAAGTGGGGTTCAAATTATATGAAGGTTAAATGTGTAATATGCGATCAAATCGAATCTATACCTGACGATAGCCCAGAAGCAAAGAAACTTCGTAACCGTCCTATACATACCTATATGTGCAATGCATGCAATCAACGCATAGAAAAGCGTACGAACGAACGGATTGCAACTGGAAACTTCCGTCTTTACCGGACAATCAAAAATGAAGATGAATGGTAAAACATTTTATAAAGTTTCCCTGATTGGTCTCATAAATGGAATCATGCTTGGATTGGCAATGAAGTTGGTTGAAATGTTTTCTGGTAAACAAGTCTATAAACTGTTATTGAATGTGGATTTCCTTCCTGTAATCGGAGCTGTTCCCTGGAGTGAGGCATCATTGTACTTTTTCCATCTTCTATTCTCATTGGCAATTACGTTTAGTTACGTTTATATCCTTCATCCCTTGAAGTTTTTTAGGGAATGGAACAAATACACACTTGCTTTTCTCACGATTATTCCTGCCATCATGCTTTACTTTCCATTATCGGCGCTGTCCATAACAGAAGTTGTCCTTCCTTCTGATTTGACAGCCTTCTTTTTGTGGTCACTCTTACATCTTTTTTATGGACTATTCCTCCCTAAAGCAATATAAAAAGAACCGTGCGGGAAATCGCACGGTTCTTTTTATCATCACTCGATATTTTTATACTTTTCTGGCTCAAGCTGAATTTGGTCTAGCATGATATCAATCAATTCTATCGGAAAACGCTGCTTTTTCATTTCGTCTCCCAATAGATACTCGACGAAATAAAAAGGTTCCGTTTTTGAAACTGAATCGATGATTACCTGATGATCGGCTTTCAACATCTGCATGAAAAACATTTCTGTATCGCGGGCAGCTGTATCATCAGGCCTTGCATCACAGACAACTTTGATCGTCAACCAATTGTATAAAGCATCCTGTAATGATTTCATCGTCTTAAGCCTGTTCTTCTTTTCTCGAATTATGAAGACGGATTCTATAAATCCCAAGAACAAGTGAAGCGATGACTAATGCTTCCCCCATAGGAAGAAACACCGCAAAGAAAGAAAGAAGGGTACATCCAAGTGCCATTACCGCATAAATGATCACATTTTTTAGCAAAGGTAACTTTTTGGCAAAACCTAACTGATAGACAAGGATGCATAATCCAAAGATCGTCAAATATAGATACCACATTCCTGCTTCAGGATTTTCATCCACTCTGTACAATGCTGCAAAAAATGATAATCGCTCTTGGATATCCAATCTTTTCTCCTCCTCTTGCTATTTATTTTTCTTCAACAGCAACTTTTTTTCTTTTAGCTGCTCTTTCACGTTCGTTTTTATCAAGAATTTTTTTACGAAGACGGATTGACTCCGGAGTTACTTCACAGTACTCATCGTCGTTCAAATACTCTAGAGCTTCTTCAAGAGACAAAATTCTTGGTTTCTTCATTGAAGAAGTTTGGTCTTTATTAGCTGAACGCATATTTGTCATTTGTTTCGCTTTTACGATATTAACAGTCAAATCGCTATCACGGTTATGTTCCCCGACAATCATACCTTCATAAATATCAGTACCTGGCTCAATGAAAATGACGCCGCGGTCTTCTACTTGCATCGTACCATATTGTGTAGTTTTCCCAGATTCCATTGAAACAAGCACACCTTGACGTCTTCCGCCGACTTGACCTTGGGCCATTGGTTGGTAGCTGTCAAATGAGTGGTTCATGATACCATAACCACGTGTGATTGTTAAGAACTCAGTAGAATAACCAATAAGTCCGCGAGCTGGGATCGTGAATAGTAAACGAACTTGACCGCTTCCGCTATTAATCATATCCAACAATTCACCTTTACGTGCTCCCATGGATTCCATGATAGAACCAGTGTGCTCTTCAGGAACATCGATTTGAACACGTTCAACTGGCTCACAACGCACTCCATCAATCAAACGAACGATAACTTCAGGTTTAGAAACTTGCAGTTCATAACCTTCACGTCTCATGTTTTCAATTAAGATAGAAAGGTGAAGCTCTCCACGACCTGAAACAATCCAGACATCTGGAGAATCTGTATTTTCAACTCTTAAGCTAACATCAGTTTGCAATTGGCTTTTCAAACGCTCTTCAATTTTACGAGCTGTTACAAATTTACCTTCACGGCCTGCGAATGGGCTGTTGTTTACAAGGAAAGTCATTTGTAATGTTGGCTCATCGATACGTAGAATTGGAAGGGCATCAGGATGTTCAATAGGACAAACTGTTTCCCCAACGTTAATATCTTCCATACCAGAAACAGCAATTAAATCACCGGCAACAGCTTCTTGGATTTCAACTTTTTTCAAGCCAATATAACCAAAGATTTTCGTTACACGGAATTGCTTAACCGATCCATCAAGTTTCATTAATGAAACTTGTTGACCTACATGCATTTTCCCACGGAATACACGGCCAACACCAATACGTCCTACATAATCATTGTAATCAAGTAAAGCCACTTGGAATTGAAGTGGTTCATCAGTGTTATCAATTGGTGCAGGGATCGTTTCGACGATTGTTTCGAATAATGGGGTCATGTCTTTTTCTTGTTTGGCAGGATCTGAATCCAAGCTTGCTGTACCAGCAATACCTGAAGTAAAGACAACAGGGAATTCTAATTGTTCTTCTTCAGCTCCAAGTTCGATGAATAAGTCAATTACTTCATCTACAACTTCGTTTGGACGGGCAGAGTCTTTATCAATTTTATTCACGACAACGATTGGCGTGATCTTTTGTTCCAATGCTTTTTTCAACACGAAACGAGTTTGCGGCATACATCCTTCATATGCATCAACAACAAGTAAAACACCATCAACCATTTTCATGATCCGTTCTACTTCACCACCAAAGTCGGCATGACCAGGTGTATCCAAAATATTGATTCTTGTATCTTGGTATTGAACTGCTGTATTTTTCGCAAGAATCGTAATTCCGCGTTCTTTTTCAATAGCATTAGAATCCATCGCACGTTCTTCCACATGTTCATTTTCACGGAAAGTACCAGATTGCTTAAGCAACTGATCCACTAATGTCGTTTTACCATGGTCAACGTGGGCAATGATGGCTATATTACGAATATTTTCTCTTAATTTCAAAAAATTCACTCCTAAAAAAGTTTGTGTTTAACGTATCACTAGTATTAACTTACATATTATATCACAAACATACTAGAAACAAATACAGAAATTATGTACAATAGATATATTAGGGGTGATATTAATGAATATTAAATGGAATTTCTTAATATTAGCGGTATTGGCAGCATCCAGCATTGGCTCCATTGGCATCTTCATTGCTGAAAAAAGCTTGCTTGGAATATTAGCTGCAATCGTTATACTTTGCGGAGTTATGGGGTTCGGTTTCACTCAAAAGAAGAAATTACGCGAAGCAGGAAAGTTATAATATTAAAACTCGCTGTCGGACAGCGAGTTTTTTTTGTTAATTATTTGAAATTTAGTTTTTCACCCCATACTTGCCGGAACCTGGAAAAACCATAACCTTTTCGGCTTACCATTAACTTTGGCCATGGCACTAATTGCCGGAAGTACCTGATAAGTATTTATCGAATACTTCTTTATGCAGCCTTGGTTTAGAAACGAAAAGTGAGTCACCTTCTAAAAAATCCAATTTGTCACCCTTAATATTACTAACTTCCCCGCCCACTTCCTCAACCAGTATAACTCCCCCGGCAAAGTCCCAGGGCATGAGTCTCATGGTTATGTATGCATCGATCCTTCCAGCTGCCACGAATGCAAGCTCCAATGCTGCCGAGCCATAGGAACGGGTCCCTCTTGCATCCCGAACAAGTGGTGCAAGAAGGCTCGGATCAATCCTACGGTTTTCCGTTACCCAGCTTGCATTAATGGAAACGATGGCTTTGCTTACTGATGCCTCTTCAAGGGATGGAAGCCTTTGATCATTCATGAATGCTCCCTGCCCCTTAATCGCATGATATAATTCATCGGTAACCACATCATAAACCATTCCAATTTTTCCGATGCCATCCTCATAAACCCCAAGAGAAATTGCAAAATTCCGCTGTTGATGAATGAAATTCAAAGTTCCATCAATCGGATCAATAATCCATACAGTTCCTTTTAGGTCTTTAATATCATTACCCATTCCCTCTTCCCCAAAAATCCGGTGTTCAGGAAAGACTTCGCTAATCTTTTCACAAAAAAATTTTTCTATCGCTTTATCCATATTTGTAACTAAATCATTGGGATTCGTTTTCATTTCAATATTCAACTTGGTTTTAAAGGACGCCCTTAGCCTCGTACCCGCTTCTTTCATCCATAACTTAGCATATGTATCCATTTCACTAATCGATACCATTATAATATCCCCGTCCTTTTATGATCAGAAACTACATTAAAATGATCCTCTACTAAAGATTAAAGCAAATAGAGCTTGTCTTCAAGTTTTTAACATCTTAAATTTTCCATTATTAAAACAAAAATGAGGAATGATGGTTATCTTCCTCACCCATCCATTACGATTTCCCAATCATGAATAAGCCAGTACAAATACTTTCAAATCACCCTACCGGTTCCCTTCCTTATTAAATGGAGCCGCCCCAATGATGCTTGATAAAAAATACGCGGCCTTATATATATTGGACATTTAATGAAAAACGGACACATTATTTTTTAAATAAAATAAGTGTCCGTTCATCTATAATAAAATTCCTTGTATTGAAATTAATTCATTTCTTTCACTCATTCTCCTTCAAGATCTATGCAGCCAATCATTACAAGGCTTTCAGTTTCAACAATTCCAACCGGATGCGTTCAAGCCTTTGCTTACATTGTGACCTCTTTTGGTCATTCTCTTCACCAATTGCTTCAAAAAGGGTTGCTAATTCATAGTCCATTTCCATTCTTAACACTGCAGCTCTATGTCTTTCAACTTCTTTAGCTTTTAATGCTTGGTTCATGACTTGTTTCATAATTAACATTCTCCCTTCATCAATTAACTTAATCTTCTGAATTTATTTTATTTTATCATATGACTTCCTACCACAAATAGCAACTAATTTGTGCTTTAACCTATAAGGAATTTTGCAGTGCCAATCCAAATCATATTTTTTAAATTTCACTTTTACTTATGCTACAATATGTGCAGATATTACGGTAGGAGAGATGATTATGAATATAGCTAGTTTTACAGCTGATGATTTTAATGTTTTTAAAATTGATGGTTTGGAACCCCGAATGGATGCTTTAAAAGAACATATCCAGCCTAAACTACAAGCTCTTGGAGAGCAATTTTCACAACAACTGTCAGTTTTGACGGGCGATGAAATGTACCCTCACGTCGCAAAGCATGCCAGACGGAAAGTGAATCCTCCTAATGATACATGGGTTGCTTTCGCTGCCAACAACAGAGGTTATAAAATGATGCCGCATTTCCAAATTGGGTTGTGGGAAACACATATGTTCATTTGGTACGCCGTCATTTATGAAGCACCTAATAAAATTGAAATCGGAAAGCATCTTGAGCAGCAGGCGGACCGGTTAGTGAATAGCATTCCCACCCATTATGTTTGGTCAATGGACCATACAAAACCTGATGTCATTCCTCACGATGGTCTTGGAGTCGATGATTTAAATTCAATGTTCACTCGCCTGCAAACTGTAAAGAAAGCCGAAATCCTATGCGGCTTAAGAATTTCCCGTGATGACGCGATTAAGTTAAATGATAATGATTTCATTCAAACCATTCAAGATGCGTTTGAACATCTTTTACCCTTATATAAATTAAATTAAACACCTTTGATCAGTTTTCAGATTGAATTATCGGAATTAAACTGATTAAGAAAAAAGGAGAGCCCTGAAGGCCCTCCTTTCCTTATTTACGCACTAACCCTTTGCTAGCTTGTATCAAGTCACTAATTTGATCTTCTTTACCTGTTTCAAAGCATTCGATGATCTTGCTGCCTACAATGACACCATCGCAGTATTGCATTGCATCACGGACATGATCTGGCGTCGATATGCCGAACCCAGCAAGAACGGGAACGGGACTTAGCTCTTTTACCTTCTTTAAATAGCCTCCAACCTCTTCCCCGAAGGCTTCACGGGTGCCTGTAATGCCTTTGACTGTAACTGCGTAGATAAAACCCTCAGCCCCTGCGGTAATCTCGGTGATACGTTCTTTCGAAGACGTGAGTGTCACAAGTCGAATAAGAACGATCCCTGCAGTTTTGATTGATGAAAAGATGGCTTCTTCTTCAATCGGTAAATCGGGGATGATGCACCCGGAAATTCCTGCTTGAAGACAATCATCCGTAAACTCTTTAAGTCCATATGCCAGGATTGAATTCGAATAACCCATTAAAATAATTGGAATGTTCACATCATCTTTGATTTCCATAACTTTTTTCAGGACATCTTTTAACGTTGTTCCATTATTCAATGAACGGATGCCAGCCTGTTGGATAACCGGTCCATCTGCGACAGGGTCAGAGAATGGTATTCCTAGTTCAACAGCTGTCGCCCCGTTGCTTTCAAGGAAAAGAAGCTGGCTCCTTAAGCGTTCAAGACCGCCATCACCTGCCATAATATAAGGAATGAATGCTTTTTCCTGCTTTATTTGACATTCTCCAAGCGCTTTTGTCAATTTATTCATGTTCACTACCCCCTATTAATGATTGGACCGTTTCTACATCCTTATCACCACGGCCAGACAGGCAAATCACCAGTCCTGTTCCTTTCTCCATTTGTTTAGCAAGTTTTAAACCATAGGAAATGGCATGTGAACTTTCCAAAGCAGGGATGATCCCTTCTTCCCTTGAAAGCATCACTAGAGCTTCCAATGCTTCATCATCGGTTACGGAAGTATACACCACCCGATTGGTATCCTTTAAATAACTATGTTCAGGCCCTACCCCCGGATAATCCAACCCTGCTGAAATTGAATGTGCCTCCTGTATCTGACCGTCCTCGTTCTGCAATACATACATGAATGCCCCGTGGAGCACCCCAGGTTTCCCCTTCGTCAAACTTGAAGCATGTAATGGTGTTTCCAGTCCATGACCTGCCGCTTCCACTCCATATAATTTTACCGTTTCATCCTCAATGAAGGGATAGAACATCCCCATGGCATTACTGCCTCCACCTATGCAAGCGACTACTGCATCCGGAAGGGAATGAACAGTCTCCGAATACTGACGCTTTGTTTCATTCCCTATCACACTTTGAAAATCTCGTACAATAACGGGGAATGGATGCGGTCCAAGTACTGATCCCATTATATAATGGGTGTCATCCACGTTCGCAACCCAATAACGTAACGCCTCATTCACTGCATCCTTCAGTGTCCCGCTTCCTTGTGATACAGATATGACCTTGGCTCCCAAAAGCTCCATCCTGAACACATTCAATTTCTGTCTCCTGATATCTTCTTCTCCCATAAAAATGATGCATTCCAACTTCAGCAAAGCGCACACAGTCGCAGTTGCAACGCCATGCTGACCTGCACCCGTTTCGGCAATCACCTTTTTCTTGCCCATTTTCTGAGTCAGCAAAGCCTGACCGATCGTATTATTAATTTTGTGGGCTCCGGTATGATTCAAGTCCTCACGCTTCAGATAAATATCTGCACCACCCGCTAGTTTCGTTAGGTTCTCCGCAAAATAAAGTGGTGTTTCACGACCGATATATTGTTTCAGGTAATAGCTTAGCTGTTTTTGGAATTCCGGATCCTCTTTAGATTGTTCATATGCATCTTCAAGCTCCATAATCGCCGACATTAAAGTTTCCGGAACGAAACGGCCTCCATACGCTCCAAAATGTCCAGTTTTATCAGGCTGTGTATAAGTACTCATCTATTCATTCCTCTTTTCCGGCTGTATATTTCGCCTCATTTATAAATGCTTTTATTTTTACAGCATCTTTTAATCCGTTTGTTTCAACACCACTAGCTACGTCAACTGCGAATGGTGAAACGGCACTGATCGCTTTTCCGACATTTTCAGGAGTCAGCCCACCCGCTAGAATCACCTTTCCCCGTGGCAGATCCGCTTTTCGGATCATTTCCCAGTCCAAAGTCAGCCCCTTACCAGATGAACCTTTAGGTAGATCCACTAAAATAAAATCTGCTGGGTACTCATGAAGGTTTTCAAGGTCTTGCTCTGATTCGATTGCAAAGGCCTTTATCACCGGTAGGGGCATTCTGCGGGCGAAGCTGGCAGACTCGTTGCCATGAAGCTGAATATAATCCAACCCTGCAATTTCAGCACTTTTTATCACTTCTTGTTCAGTTTGATTGGCAAACACTCCGACTTTTTTCACATGTCCAGGTAGATTAGCTCCGAATTCACCTACTAAATCCGGCTCGACTTTCCTGCTACTCTCGGCAAAAATGAATCCAATAAAGTCTGCCCCGGATTTAACAGCAGTCTGAGCAGCTGCCAATGTCTTAATCCCACAGATTTTCACTAACATATTAATCTCCTTATATACTCATTTGCAGTTCTGCCATCGTATGTGGAAGATTTGATGAAGTCATAAGCGTCTCCCCGACTAAAATCCCTTTTGCACCAGCTTCCTTCACACGCATTACGTCTTCTTTTGTCTTGATTCCACTTTCACTGATAATGATGTGGCTTTTGGGATCAAGTAAATTCGCCAGTCGTTCCGTTACAGCCAAATCCACTTTGAAGGTCTTTAGATTCCGATTGTTAATCCCTATGAGCTCTGCGTTTAGTTCGAGCGCTCGTTCCAGTTCGGCTTCATCATGGACTTCTGTTAATACCTCAAGCCCTTTATTTTTTGCATATTGATATAATTCATGAAGGCGTCCTTTAGAAAGTGCTGCGACAATTAATAGAATGATGGTTGCACCACTTTGATAGGCACGATCGATTTGGATTTCATCGATGATGAAATCTTTGCACAACCTGGGAATCCGTATGGCTTCGCTTACGTTTCTCAAATCGGCAATGGATCCTTTAAAGAAAACCTCATCCGTCAATACGGATATCGCTGCCGCTCCTCCCCTTTCATATGAAAGAGCCTGCTCGATTGGATTTACATTGATTTTAATGTCCCCTTTTGAAGGGGACGCCCGTTTTATTTCAGCGATAACCGCCATTGATTTTGCCATTTTCAAATTTTCTACCAGAGATGGTCTGACTATGTTGATCATTACCGAATCATCTAAATCCATTTCTTTTTTTAATTTTGCTACTTCGACCTTTTTCTGTTCGATGATTTTCGTTAAAATATTTTCCATTTACATGACCACCTTATTTCTTTTGCCATAAGCAATTATATTTTCTAACTTTTCAAGAGCCGATCCGCTATCAATGCTTTCTTTGGCCATGGAGATTCCTTTTTTGATCGTTGCTGCCGTACCATGTGCGTATAATCCCAATCCAGCATTCAATAAAACGGTATCACGATAGGCCCCTTTTTCCCCTTTAAGAAGGCGGAGCATAATATCGGCATTTTGTTTGGCGTCACCGCCACGGATGGCATCATTTCCGTAAACCGGCAGATCTACTTCTTCAGGATGCAGCGTAAATGGGATAATGTCCCCTTGTTCCATCAGCACAAGTGAATTTTCACCCTGGAGGCTTGCTTCATCCATAAAACCGGCACCATTGATCACGACCGCACGTGTCCTGCCTAATTTATGCAGGACTTCCGCAAATAGCTCGAGCATATCGCGTCGATTAATTCCCAATAATTGAGTGTCAAGTTGGACTGGGTTTGTCAAAGGTCCGATAAGATTAAATATTGTCGGGATTTTCAATTCTTTTCTGACTTTCATGATTCGTGCAATATTAGGGTGGACGGATGGTGCAAATAGGAATGTGATCCCATTTTCCTCCAACAGTTCTTTTAACATGTAAGGCTCCAAGTACAAATTAACACCTAGCTCTTCCAATACATCCGCACTGCCCGTTTTACTTGAAATGCTGCGGTTTCCATGTTTGGCAACCTTGACACCTGCCCCTGCCAGTACAAAAGCCGATGCGGTACTTATATTGAAGCTTTGTGATCCATCTCCTCCCGTCCCGCAATTATCCATTACATTAAGGGAGCTTGTTTGCACACTTCTTGCTTCTTTTCTCATTACTCGGACAAGGCTTGCTATTTCACCTGCCGTTTCCCCTTTGGATTTTAGGGCTATGATGAAAGCTGAAATTTCGCTTTCGGTGATATCTTTAGAAAATAACGCTTGGGCTGCTCTGCTCATCTCTTCTTCCGTCAATGTTTGACGCTCTGCTAACTTCGCTAAATACTCCTTCACCGCTAACTCCCCCAGTCGTTTTTTATAAAACGGATTTTTCCTTCCCTGATTGGAAGGTTCCGGCAATCTTATAAAATTGATGTAATAATTCCTTGCCGATTTTCGTCCCTATTGATTCAGGGTGGAATTGTAAACCGTATAGCGGGTAATCTCGATGTTTTAGAGCCATGATTTCCCCATCATCCAATGCTACTGCCGTCACAGTCAGTTCCTTTGGCAAACTCGCCCTTTCAACTACGAGGGAATGATATCGCATTACCGGGAATTCTAAGTCCTGTTTGGCAAATACCCCTGTTCCCTCATGCTTGATAACCGATGTTTTCCCGTGCATGATATGTTTTGCCCCAACCACATTCGCACCAAAAACCGCACCAATGGCTTGATGCCCCAAACATATGCCTAAAAGCGGGACCTTTTCATAAAAATTACGGATGATCTCCATACTGATACCGGCATCTTCCGGCCGGCCAGGTCCCGGAGAAATGACGATTGCCATTGGATTCAATTCCTCAATTTCAGCAAGAGTGATTTCGTCATTCCTTTTTACTAAGATTTCATTTTCTACTTCTCCTAAATATTGGTATAAGTTGTAAGTAAAAGAGTCATAGTTATCAATTAATAAAATCATTTTGTGTGAACCTCCATAAGAGCGCGTGCTTTATTTTGTGTTTCTTCATATTCCGTTTTTGGATCTGAATCATATACAATACCTGCTCCTGCCTGTACATATGCCTTGCCATCTTTTATGATCATCGTCCGAATGGCTAAAGCCATATCAAGATCCCCTCCAAAACCTATGAATCCTATCGATCCCGAATACATCCCGCGTTTACAATTTTCCAGTTCATTAATCAGCTCCATTGCCCTGATTTTAGGAGCACCCGAAACTGTCCCAGCAGGGAGGCAGACCGTCAGCGCATCTAAACTCGTGAACCCTTCCCTAAGCTTTCCGCTAACCTTTGAAGCAATATGCATGACATGCTGATATCTTTGAATTTCCATTTCCTCGGTAAGGTGGATTGAACCGATTTCGCAAACCCTGCCAAGATCATTCCTACCCAAATCAACAAGCATCTTATGCTCGGCAAGTTCCTTTTCATCCATCAGCAGGCTTTTTTCGAAGCCTTTATCTTCTTCATCCGTTTTCCCTCTCGGCCGTGTACCGGCAATGGGATTAACATGAACCATTCCTGATGAAACATTGATCAAACTTTCTGGAGACGACCCGATAATGGTATATTCACCAAATTCAATATAAAACATATAAGGAGATGGGTTAGCTAAACGCAGACGACGGTAGGCATCGAAAGGCTCCCCATCGAAGTCCGCCTTAAATCGTTGTGATAAAACAACTTGGAACACCTCACCAGCCACAATCGCCGCTTTAATTTCAAGGACCATTTTCTCGAATTCATCCTGACTGAAATTCGACTTGAATTCCAAATATTCCGACGATATTTCCTTTGACGGTTTGCTTGCCTGATTGATTTTTTCCTTCATCCCCAATAAACTTTTTTCACCATCTTCTTCCGCGGTCAACAGATGAATCTTCTGCAGGACATGGTCGAATATATACAGTTCTTTAAAAAAAAGAAAATGTGCATCAGGCATCTGCAGAGAATCAGGAGGCACCGGGCCAATATTTTCATATAGGCGAATGATATCATAACCCATATATCCAATCGCGCCTCCATTAAATGGAGGAAGATGTACGGGGTCCTCACCTATCTCCACTAACAATTCACTTTTTAGAAACTCGATGATATTGATGCTCTTTACGAATTCTTCACCTGTTTCAGGGTCTTTCACAATTACTTGATCAGCAAGTGAAGTCACCTCCAGGTATGGGTTTGAACCTAGATAAGAGTAGCGGCCGTTGTCATGATGAGAATTCGAACTTTCCAATAAAAATTTCTGTTCATCATTTAATTTTTGAAATATTGCGATGGGTGTATGAATATCCCCTTCAATTGTTTCCATTTTAAAGCGAAGTATTTTTTTTTCATCCAAATTGTTCATCCCAATTCCCTCCTGATTCTTAAACGATCATGTAAACTGCCGATGAAAACCCTTTTGTTCTCCAATGTATATTGAAAATCCATAAAAAAATCCCCTGCAAACACAAATATGTGTCTGCAGAGGACGGTATACCGCGGTGCCACCTCAAGTTGGAAAAACTCATCATTTTTCCCTCTTAAGCAAGAAATCAAAATTTCTTGCCAATACCCTTTAACGGTGGCAGCCGAGTTTCCCTACTTATTTCAAGAAACCACTCATAAGTCCATTCATCTTCTTATATCGTACCGGTTTCCACCTATTCCGGCTCTCTGTAACGCATCTAAAAAGATTACTACTCTTATTCATAGATTTAAGTATCATTTTCATAAAAACGCAAAAAGGGCCCTCATCCAAAGGACGAGGAACCCGTGGTACCACCTTAATTAGCTAAATTAGCTCACTTTACGGCATTAACATGCCTATCTCCAATAACGATGAGATAATCGCCAAAGCCTACTCCGTCCATCCGTTTCGGTTTGGGGCTCGGAAGTCCATTCGCTTAAATTCGTTCACCAGTTTTCAGCAACCACTGGCTCTCTGCAGAACAGCATTAAGGTACTCTTCTTCGTCACTGCCTTTATCTTTTTCTTGATTATTATGTTAAAACAATCTTTTCAGTAAGTCAATGGAGTTCTCTAAAAATTATATTTTTAATTTTTCATTTTTATCCATTCTCCGTCTTCTATTCCTTTTGCCTTCTTAATTACAAGATATGATGAATAGTTGCTGACTGACTCAAACTCATCCGTATACTTTTTCTCATCCGCCTTACCTGGGACTATTTCCTTGAACCTTCGGTAGGCTTTCATAAATTCTTCCTTTTGTATTTTATTTTCATAAGCCTTTTCTACAGCTTCAAAGAATTTGATCACATCTACGATTTCTTCAGTAGACCAATCAAGATCCATTGGATATTGATAATCCATACCCTAAACACGCTCCTTCTAGATAGTTTTTCATGCTGTCCGGCAGACCATGCATCATCAGTCTGCCCATTTTGAACGAATTGCTTCCGCCTGGTAGATAATCCGGCTGATTAGGTCAGCAGTCGATGGTACATCATGAATCAGCCCCATCACTTGTCCAGCCCAGGCATACCCTTCACCTTCAACACCATCATGGATATAACGCTGGTTCGCTTTTCCACTTATGTAATCCTTCAGTTGCTCATATCCGCCATTTTCTTTTTCTATTTCAAGGATCTTTTCAGTCCAGCTATTTGCAATTACCCTTGCTGGGGCACCAATGGACCGCTTAATGACAACGGTATCATTTTCTGTGCCGGAAACCAAGGCATTTTTATATAATTCATGTGCGTGAACACACTCCTTGACTGCTATGAATCGTGTTCCCATCTCGATTCCATCGGCACCAAGTGCCAACGCTGACATCAAACCGCGCCCATCGCCAAAACCACCCGAGGCGATGACTGGAATTTTAACGGAATCCACAACTTGAGGAATTAACACGGAAGTTCCAATATCATCACGGCCTAAATGTCCACCGCCCTCCTGACCAACTACCATCACTGCATCTGCACCAAGCTGTTCAGCCTTCACTGCCTGTCTTCTTGCAGCAACAAGCACCAGTTTTTTCACCTGAGTACCTTTGACGTAATCAAGAAATGGTGAAGGGTTACCGCCTGTTACGGAAACAACTGCGATATCCTCTCTCAAGGCTGCTTCAAGCATGTGTTCATAAGGCCTTCCATGCTGACCGATTGCAAAGTTCACACCAAACGGTTTATCCGTCATTGATTTCGTTTTTCTTATTTCATCTACCAGTTGCTCTGGGTTGTCCAAGGACATGGCCGTTACCTGCCCTAGCCCCCCTGCATTCGAAACTGCCGCAGCCAGTTCTGCATATGCTAAATGAGCCAGTCCCCCTTGTACGATTGGGTATTGAATCCCTAACAAATCGGTCACACGCGTATTCCACTCCAAACTCCTCATCTCCCTTTTTAATGGTTTGTTTTATTTATAAGCAATCTATATCACAGCTTTATTATGGCAAATATAATTTACCCGTTCAATTTTTAAACTCATACCCATTCAATATTTATAAAAGAAGAATTCTTGGGTCAATCCAGTTAATACTAGGGATATAGACAATTATAACCGGCTGTTATTTTTATTGGGCCCCACATCAAAGAAAATTAGAAATTGTTTATGTCAGTACATTAAAGTCACGCTAGGCATTTATTATAAGACGTGCTATAATTCATTTGTTTTATGTCTATCCAAAAGACCATTTGAATGGAATCGGAGAAACATGCGATCGTTAATATTTGGGAGTATATCTCCCCAATATTTCGTACCTATTATATTGAAAAGGGGCTACAAAGAATTGTCACAGAATGAAACACCCTTATACACTGCCTTATTGCAGCACGCAAAAAAAAATCCCGTTCAATTTCATATTCCAGGTCATAAAAAAGGAAAAGGAATGGACGCTGATTTCCGTGATTTTATTGGAGAAAATGCATTATCCATAGATTTAATCAATATAGCACCACTCGATGATCTCCATCGGCCAAAGGGCATCATTAAACAAGCTCAGGATCTTGCCGCTGAAGCTTTTGGTGCAGATCACACATTCTTTTCCGTTCAAGGAACAAGCGGAGCAATCATGACGATGGTCATGACAGTCTGCGGCCCTGGGGACAAAATCATCGTTCCGAGGAATGTGCATAAATCCGTAATGTCTGCCATTGTATTTTCCGGAGCGGTTCCCGTTTTCATCAATCCTGAAATAGATAAGGACTTGGGCATTTCACACGGAATAACCATCGATGCCGTTGAAAAAACTTTAAGTGAACATAGTGATGCAAAAGGATTGCTTGTAATCAACCCCACCTATTTCGGCATTTCGGCTGATTTGCAAAAAATAGTGGAAGTTGCTCATTCCTACCAAATCCCAGTACTCGTAGATGAAGCACACGGTGTCCATATTCACTTCCATGAGGACTTGCCGATGTCAGCCATGCAAGCCGGAGCAGATATGGCTGCTACGAGTGTTCATAAACTGGGCGGTTCACTAACGGGAAGTTCCATATTAAATGTTAAGAATGGACTGGTTTCTGCAAATCGTGTTCAATCAATTTTGAGCATGCTCACTACTACCTCAACCTCCTATATCCTTCTAGCTTCTCTGGATACAGCTAGAAGACAACTTGCGACGGTAGGCAGGGAAATGATCGATGAAGCCATAAATCTTGCAGGATATATCCGTGAGGCCGTGAATGAGATTCCTTATCTATACTGTGTCGGCAGCGAAATCCTAAGCAGTAAGGCAGCCTTTAGTTATGATCCGACTAAACTGATCATTTCCATTAAGGAATTGAATATTACCGGGTACGACGTTGAGAAATGGCTTCGTGAAAAGCATAATATCGAAGTGGAGCTTTCTGACTTGTACAATATCCTTTGTCTGATAACACCGGGGGACTCAAAAACAGAAGCGGACCTGCTGATTGCTGCCCTTAGAGACTTATCGAATGAGTTTAAGGAAATGGCTGCTGAACATGAAAAAATTGAAGTACTGCTTCCTGATACACCGCCACTGGCTTTATCTCCCAGGGAAGCTTTTTATGCAGAAACCGAAGTGGTTCCCATCGAGGAATCCGTCGGCAAAATCAGCGCTGAATTCATCATGGTTTACCCGCCGGGAATCCCGATCTTTATACCCGGTGAACTGATAACCGAAGATAATATCAATTACATCCGGAAGAACATCGAGGCAGGCCTACCAGTTCAAGGTCCAGAGGATCCAGAGATAAAATATTTACGCATCATTAAAAACTGATTGAATTTCATCAAACCGGAGCAGATACCTGCTCTGGTTTTTTTGCCCATTCTATTGTTTCAATTGTAATTGAGCAAAGTGCACTTGTCGGGCAACGGAAGAATACTCCCTTATTAACTCCTATAAAAAGGGTGCTCCAGGTTGCAATCCTGAAACACCCTTAAATTCTATTTATCTTTAAGTTCCTTTTTCCATTTATTTTTCAGAGGCAGCTGTATCACAGCATTGGCAGTTGTGATTGTGTGTATAAAGTACACTTACTTTTTCATCTTCAAAATGTTCAATCGTGCTATTGCAAGTTTGACATACGATAGTTCCCATTTTTACAACCCCTTCCTCTATATTGTATGCATTATTAACGTAATGTAACCGCTTCATATGAATTATAATATAACACATTTATTATTTCAAGCCAAAAAGTATAACATATATATATTTTCCATTTAATACATTTGAATTCAAAAAACACAGGGTTCTCGGGGCTGTTTTTTACATATTACGCCATTCCAATCTCAGCCAAGCAAATTGAAAATGGAATTTTACCTATAAATATACATATAGATTAGTATATAATACGAACATAAAATGTTAATATATACATACATCTATAGATCTAAGGGGGTTCCAAATGACTGAAAATGCCTATATCAAACTTGTTCCCGAGTCCGTGAAAGCGACAGTAACCATCGAAGACGTTAAAGAATTGCTGAATTATTATCAAATGATCACTGCGAAAACCGGAAAGCAACTGGATTGGGACTATGAAAAGAAAGCATTTCCATATGAAATGAAAGAACCTGAAAGAATGAAAGATAAGGCAATATACCTTCAATCCAATGAGGATCGTTACCATATGATATTGATAGGCGTTGACCAAGAAGTCGTTAGGGATGAAGATGGATTAGAGCGGATTCAATCCTATATTCAATTCACACTCCCAGAAACAGCAACTTCCGGTGATAAAGGAAAAGCAAATGAATTGTGCAAGTTCCTTGCAAAGAAATTACGGGCGCAGCTCCATCTCTTCAATAATCGAGTGATGTATTACTATCCAAGGAAATAAAAAACCTGCTGAAGCCGAAAATCAGCTCATGCAGGCGTTTCAATTAATTTTGGATCAAGGATCTTATAACCTTTCTTTTGTAACCCTTTCACGATATCCTCTATCGCTTCACTCGTCCATTTCCGGTCATGCATCAGCAAGATCGCGCCATTTCCTAAATAAGGGCTGTTCCGCATGATTTCAGTTAAAGCTTTTTTATCCTGATATTCTTTTTCCCAGTCATATCCATATGTCCAATTCATGACCAACATTTTTTCTTTCTCAGCGGCTTTTATTGAATGATCTGTATTCGATCCAAAAGGCGCCCTGAAATACTTAGGGCGTTCCCCGATAATACCCTCAACCAAATTGTTCAATTTTACGATTTCCCTCTCTTGTTCCTTTTCACTCAACTCTTTTAAATTCACATGAGAATATGTATGATTACCGATAGGAAAACCCATTTCATGAATTTCTTTTAGCATCGCTTTATTTTCATCATTTTCAAGAAAGTGACCATTCACGAAAAAAATCGCAGGTACCTCATGTCGTTTAAGGGTTTTGGCAATCTTTAGCGAATATTTATCAGGTGCATCATCAAAGGTTAACAATACAACTTTCGGATTTGCATTCCCAATGGGTTTAAATGACCAATCATCTTTGTCCAACCGATATTCTGCCTTAACATTCATTTCCCCATCTGTTTTTGATGTTTCTACTTTCAGATCTTTCTCGTGCTGGCTTTCATCTTGGACGGTAGTTGTCGTTTCCACACTTTTTTGATTCTCATGTTCAGTTTGATCGACATTGGTTTCATTGCAGCCCATAAATAAAAATGAAAATGTAAATAATACTAATACTTTGTTAATCATGGTTCCCCCGTGGATTCTTGTGTCGTTGTTGACCTTACGAAAATTTCAATAAACCGGTACAAGCGTTTCCAATAGGATTTGCAAAATTCCGTAACATAATAAACTTATCACGGTAACAAGCAAGGTGCGCTTATTGGATTTTAAAATCATTTTACCAATGTAAATGGCTAAATAAGAGAAGACCAGAAACATGAATACTTTGAAAACAAATCGATCATTAACGGAAAGCCATTCAACTAATGTATACCCACTCCAAACGATTAGTTGAAAGAGGATTACCAGATAATTTTTCAAGTGATCCACCCCATTTTAATATGAATATATCAGCAATAAACTTTTTATTGGAAAAAATATTCGTTCAGCAAATCGCTCTTCTTATTTTTTATCCTCTTTTACCTTATTCAAACCTTTTCAAGGAAAAAAGTAAGACGTCCTTTTTATAGCTTATGCCCTTTTTGTCCTTTTCATTTAACTAGTGTAAAGAAAAATTTATGAATTGGGGTAATCCTTCATTTTATCTGGCAAATAAGAAAAAGCGTACTGCATTTGCAGTACGCTTTTATAAAATAATTACTTAATGATGTGAATAGGAGTTCCAAGGGCAACTTCAGCAGCTTCCATTGTGATTTCCCCTAATGTTGGATGTGCATGGATTGTCATGGCGATATCTTCGGCAGTCATTCCCGCTTCGATAGCTAAACCAAGTTCTGCAATCATATCAGAAGCGTTTGGTCCTGCAATTTGTGCTCCTATAACCAATCCGTCTTCTTTGCGAGTGATAAGCTTCACAAATCCGTCCGTATTATTTAATGAAAGGGCACGTCCATTTGCAGCGAATGGGAATTTAGAAGCAAGAGCTTCGATTCCAGCTTCCTTCGCTTCTTTTTCATTATAACCGACAGAAGCAAGTTCCGGTTCAGAGAATACAACAGCCGGAATAGCAAGATAGTCGATTTCAGATGAATGTCCTGCAATGGCTTCAGCAGCAATTTTACCTTCATAAGAAGCTTTATGAGCCAACTGAGGTCCAGAAACGATATCTCCGATTGCATAAATGTTTTTCACGCTTGTACGGCATTGTTTATCCGTTTCGACCAAACCGCGGTCAGTCATTTTGATTCCGACTTGTTCCAAACCGATTTCTGCAGTATTAGGACGACGTCCCACTGTTACTAAAACGTAATCGGCTTCAACTTTTTTCTCTTCGCCTTTTACTTCATAAGTAACGGTTACACCTGTTTCAGTTTCTTCCACGCCTTTAGCATTTGCTTTAGTAACAATTTCAGCGCCCTTGTTTTTAAGGTTACGTTTAACAAGTGCTGCCATTTGTTTTTCAAAGCCTGCAGAAAGAATTTCTTCTGTACCTTCAAGGATGGTCACTTTAGTGCCAAAACTTGCGAACGCTCCGCCAAGCTCAGTACCAATATAACCTCCGCCGATTACCACGATCGAACTTGGAACTTCTTCCAGAGCAAGAGCACCAGTGGAATTAAGTACACGTTTTGTATATTTAAATGACGGAATCTCGATTGGCGATGAACCAGTAGCGATGATTGCGTTTTTAAATGTATATGTTTGCGCTGAGTCTTCATTCATAACACGGATGCTGTTTTCATCAACGAAGTAAGCTTCGCCAGTTACAACATCAACATTATTACCTTTTAACAGGCTGCTTACACCGCCAGTTAATTTTTTTACAACAGTACCTTTCCAAGCTTGTACTTTAGAAAAATCAACAGTAACTTTTTCTGCAAAGATACCCATGTCTTCTGAATGCTGAGCTTCATGGAAGCGGTGTCCTGCCGAAATTAAAGCTTTCGATGGGATACAGCCTACATTCAAACAAACTCCGCCGATTGTTCCTTTTTCAACGACCGTTACTTTCTGTCCAAGCTGCGCTGCGCGAATTGCGGCAACATATCCCCCTGGGCCTGAACCGATCACTAAAGTATCTGTTTCGATTGGAAAATCTCCTACTACCATTGTTTACGCCTCCATTAACAATAATTCTGGGTCGTTCAATAACTTTTTGATATGATTCAATGCATGCTGAGCAGTAGCCCCATCAATCATGCGGTGATCAAAGCTCAGTGATAATGCCAGAACTGGAGCGGCGATAATTTCCCCGTCGCGTACAATTGCTTTTTCGGCAATGCGTCCAATCCCTAGAATGGCAACTTCTGGATGATTGATTACAGGTGTGAACCATTGACCGCCTGCGGAACCGATATTCGTAATGGAGCAAGAAGCACCTTTCATTTCGTTAGGAGCCAATTTGCCGTCACGGGCTTTCGTCGCTAATTCATTAATTTCTTGTGAAATAGCAAAAGTTGATTTACGATCTGCATCTTTTACAACTGGAACGAGCAGTCCTTTGTCTGTGTCTGCAGCAATTCCGATATTGTAATAGTGTTTATGGATAATCTCACTAGCCTCATCATCAAATGATGTGTTTAGCATAGGGAATTCACGCAATGCACTTGTTAACGCTTTAACAACATAAGGTAGGAAAGTAAGCTTGATTCCTTTTTCTGCAGCAATTCCCTTGAATTTTTTACGGTGAGCAACCAATAGCGTCACATCGATTTCATCCATTAATGTTACATGTGGAGCTGTCTGTTTGGATTTAACCATTGCTTTGGCGATCGCTTTTCTCATACCGCTCATTTTCTCGCGAGTTTCAGGATATTGCCCTTCTGGAATTGAAACTTTTTGTTTTTCGGTTTTTTCCGTATCAGTTTGTTGTGAAGCTTCACTTTGAGCTGCTGGTTGCTGTGGAGCCGTTTTGCCGTTTTTGAAAGCATCGATGTCATCTTTCATGATGCGGCCGTTATCCCCAGAACCAGAAATCTCACGAATATTTACCCCTTGTTCGCGTGCATATTTTCTAACAGAAGGCATGGCGATAATACGACGTGAAGGATCCGCCTCAACTTGTGGTTGTGATCCCGCGCCCGTTTCTGCACTATTTTCTTGAACCGGAGCAGCCTCTTTCTTGACTTCCTGTCCAGCTTCAGCTGTAGCTTGAACCTGAGCCTCCGTATTCTTAGCACCTTCTGTCTTCGCTTCTTCTCCATGATCCCCTTTAAACTGAAGATCTTCATATCCTGGAGCATCGAATGTTACAAGTACATCACCTACAACGGCAACCGTTCCTTCTTGAACAAGGATTTCTTCAACGGTACCTTCCACTGGTGATGGGATTTCAACAACGGCCTTATCGTTTTGAACCTCACAAAGCACGTCATCTTCTTGAATCTTATCTCCTGGTTTTACAAACCATTTCACTATTTCACCTTCGTGTATACCTTCTCCGATATCAGGGAGTCTAAATTGGAATGCCACTGAGTTCAACCTCCTATATTAAATCATACTTAGTGCTTTGAATAAAGTCCTTTATCTTGCATTACCGTTAATGCGAAATTACTTTCTCAAGCAGGACATTCATTCCATTGATTAAGATTGTTAAAACTTCAAGACTTTAGTCGCCGTTTCAATAATGTCTTTATAATTAGGGAGCCATACTGTTTCAGCTTGTGAAAACGCGAATACCGTATCAGCAGCCGCCACTCGCAGTACTGGAGCATCCAAGCTCAAAATGGCACGTTCGTTAATTTCCGCGACAACATTCGCTGCTATACCAGCTTGCTTTTGTGCTTCTTGAACAACGATTGCGCGTCCTGTTTTTTCTACAGAAGCAATGATTGTATCAATATCCAATGGAGATACAGTCCGTAAGTCGACCACTTCTACGGAATGACCTTCCTTAGCCAATTCTTCAGCTGCCTTGATTGATTCCTGTACCATCGCACCATAAGTAATAATCGATAAATCCGTTCCTTCTCTTTTCACATCCGCTTTTCCTAATGGAATTGTATATTCTTCCTCAGGAACTTCCTGACGGAAAGAGCGGTACAATTTCATGTGCTCAAGGAAAATGACAGGGTCATTATCACGAATCGCCGAAATCAATAAGCCTTTAGCATCGTAAGGAGTGGAAGGGATAACTACCTTTAACCCAGGTTGCTGAGCCATTAAACCTTCTAAGCTATCAGCGTGCATTTCCGGAGTATGCACTCCGCCTCCAAAAGGTGAGCGAATTGTAACCGGCGCACTGTAACGTCCGCCTGAACGGTAGCGCATACGAGCAAGCTGACCGCTTACGGAGTCCATTACTTCATATATGAAACCGAAGAATTGTATTTCAGGAACAGGACGGAAACCTTGCAAGGAAAGACCGACAGCTAATCCACCGATTCCGGATTCAGCTAGAGGTGTATCAAATACACGATCTTCGCCGAATTCTTTTTGAAGATTTTCCGTTGCACGGAAAACTCCTCCATTAAGACCAACATCTTCTCCAAAAACGAGTACATTCTCGTCATTTTTAAGTTCTGTACGTAATGCTTCTGTAATTGCTTGAATCATCGTCAATTGAGCCATGGCTTACTTCGACTCCTTCTCTTTATAAATTTCATATTGTTCTTTTAAGTTATAAGGCATTTCTTCATACATGTTTTCAATAAGGTCTGTAACCTTTTGCTTAGGTTCTGCATCAGCCTTTTTGATTGCTTCTTTAATATCGTCTTTTGCTTTTTCTATTGTTTCGTTCTCTAATTCTTCATTCCAGAGTTTTTTGTTTTCCAAGAACTTGCGGAAACGAACCAATGGATCTTTTAATTCCCACTCATTATCCATATCTGAAGTACGGTAACGTGTCGGGTCATCCCCAGCCATCGTATGTGGTCCATAACGGTAAGTTAATGTTTCAATCAATGTAGGGCCTTCACCATTAATTGCACGTTCACGCGCTTCTTTAACTGCTGTATAAACAGCCAATGCATCCATACCATCAACTTGGATGCCAGGAATACCTGCAGCCACACCCTTTTGGGCCAATGTTTTCGATGCTGATTGTAAATCAACCGGAGTTGAGATTGCGAAATGGTTATTTTGCACGATGAAGATAGCTGGCGCTTTAAATGCACCTGCAAAGTTAATTCCCTCATAGAAGTCACCTTGTGAGGTTCCACCGTCACCGGTATAAGTGATTGCTACAGCTTTTTTTCCGCGTTTCTTCATACCAAGTGCCACTCCGGCAGCTTGGATATATTGAGCACCGATAATGATTTGAGGGGAAATCACATTGACATCTTCAGGAATTTGATTTCCTTTAAAATGTCCCCGAGAGAATAAGAATGCTTGCCAAAGCGGCAGGCCATGCCAAACGATTTGCGGCACGTCACGGTAACCTGGAAGAATGAAATCCTCTTTTTCCAATGCATACTGGGAAGCGATCTGAGAAGCTTCTTGACCGGCAGTCGGTGCATAGAACCCCAATCTGCCTTGGCGGTTCAGTGATATAGAACGTTGATCCAAAATGCGGGTATAAACCATACGTTGCATTAATTCCTGCAGTTGTTCATCACTTAAATCAGGCATTGCCGCTTCGTTAACGACTTCTCCCTCTTCATTTAAAATTTGGAAAGTTTCAAATTGTTCTTCCACTTTCTTAAGCTGATCTTGAACATTAATTTTAGCTTGTTTAGTTTTTTGAGCCATTTGGCACCTCATCCTTTCATTAAAAAGGTTTGCTATTATTATTCTCTAAAGCAAAAATAGTTTGCTTTATAGTTTCTTCAACAATTCATTGTTTTATTTTTCCCTTAAGACCAATCCCTCAAACGTGGATATGCTTAATATGTCTCAATCTTATTCTGTACCATAAAAAAAATCAAGGAAAATGATACAAGAACTTTTACAGATTTAGTTTACAAGATGAATTAACATCAAGTCAATCACTTGGAGTTCCTTATTTTTTTGATTTACGAGAATCTACAATACTCATACTTCTTCTCTGTATCAGTTTTCGTTTTACAACTGTACTATTAATCCCCCACCATTTTTCAATTTATGGATGAATAAAGATAATATTTCAATCCCTCAGCCTATCCAATCGATTCCAAAACCGCTTTAACTAAAGGCATTTGAGCCTTTAAGATAATATTCTAAAAAAATATTCAAACGCTTTCATATCAGTCTGCTGTTAGATTTTCTATTTTCATTTTTTTTTAGTACAGGTACTGAAATTTACCTTCGGCTATTTGCATTTAAAAATCATTCTAGAATTTTTCAGTTTATAGAAAACTGGATCCACAAAAAATGGGCTGTGAGTGAGGATCACAGCCCATCATTACTTATATTATTTTGTTGAGTCTGCCATTTCTATGCCCGAACTGTCATAAAAACTTTCTTTTTTTTGATTGGACTTTACCGTTAATGCATTAAATTGCTCATTCGCTTTCAAAACTTTTGTATAAGAAGTATTGATTTTCTCGATTTGTCCTTGTAATTCATCCATTTTCAAATCCTCTTTTTTAAACAGTTCATATAATTCACGATCATTTGCCAGACTTTGCTGATAGGCATCATATAAGTTGTCGTAGGTGCTATAACGTTCACTCATGACCTTTTTCATTTCAGTCGCTTCTTTTTTTACCTTTTCATCCTCTATTTTCCCGATTTGTTCATCTATTTTATTAAATTGTTCTTTCGAGGATTGCATGCTGCTTTGTTCCTTTTCAATTATTTCCTCCCTTTGGTCAATATTTTTAGTTGCTTCATCTGAAAGCTCGACGATTTGTTCATACTCTTCCAAGCCAAGTTTAATGATTTTCTCATACTGTTCTTTTTCTTTTTTCTCTAAATCATTAAGTGGCTCCTGATTCTCGGTGAAATCACTTTCCTTTTCTGCAGTTTTCTCTAGGATCTTGTGGATTCTTTCTTCCGGTGAACCATTAAAACAACCGGTCAAGATCGCTAAAAAAAGAAGTAAAATAACATATGGACCAAAACGCTTCAACATAGACAGCTCCTTCTGATAGTTCTTTGTAGATTCATATTTCTCTAAATTTCTGTTTAAGCACAGACACTTGTACTAATCATATTCCGAACATGAATTTTTCATTACTGGGCGTAAGCCTACACCCTTTAAACCATACTGCATAGGCTGTAGGGACCGTTTCAAATCAGAGTGGTCAACATTTTAATAATACAAAAACGGAGGTATGAAATTATGTATGGAGGTTACAACCAGGATTGTTGTTATCCGGTTTCCGTTGAACCCAGCTTTGGTTACGGTGGTCAATGTGGTGGAGGCTGCGGCTTTGGAAGCGGCTTCGCCCTAATCATCGTCCTGTTCATTCTGCTCATCATTGTCGGCGCTTGCTTTTGCTAAACAGATAATTACTTTTACCTTTACCCGAAAATGTTATCTATTTACCCTATTCACAAAAAAATTTCTATTTTTTTTAAAAGACCTCAACAAATAATGGCTGGGATAGGAATTTGTCGACCGATTCCATCCCTCCCATTAACTTTCAGCATTTTTTTTGTTAAAATAACCTATACATATTATAAGAATTTCTATGGGGTGAAAGATTATGCTTACTATGGATGATTTTGTTAAGGAAGACGATCCGATATTAAGGAAAGTCGCGCTGGAGGTTCCACTTCCGGCGTCAGATGAAGATAAGCAACTTTTAGCTAGCTTGATGGAATACGTCCAAAACAGCCAAAAGCCCGATATTGCTGCTTTATACGGGTTAAGGGCAGGAATCGGCTTGGCTGCACCACAGGTTAATGTTTCAAAAAGGATGATTGCGGTCCATTTGAAAGAAAAAGATGATCAACTGTATAGCTATGCACTTTTCAACCCAAAACTCATTAGTCATTCAGTGGAGAAAGCATACTTGACATCCGGAGAAGGCTGTCTTTCCGTTAATCGCCCCGTTTCCGGCTATGTACCACGTTATGCTCGAATAACGGTTGTGGGTACGGACCTGGAAGAAAATTCGGTTCAGCTCCGCCTTAAAGGCACCGCAGCCATTTGCTTTCAACATGAAATCGACCATCTTAATGGAATCATGTTTTATGATCATATCAATCAGGAAGAACCCTATGCCGTTCCGGAAAATTCCATTGCCGTGGAAAGGTAACGTATAAGCGACAAAAACTCCCGTCTTTTGGTTGACGGGAGTTTTTATTTAAATCAGTTCAAGTTCCTTCAAACCAAAAAGTATGCCATCATCATCGACATCCTTCGTTACAAAGTCTGCCTCTTGCTTCACAAGTTGACCGGCATTCCCCATTGCCACGCCATATCCCGCTACTTTTAACATTTCTATATCATTTAAGCCATCTCCAAAGGCGTAAACATCTTCAAGAGCAAACCCGACTTTATCCATTAATATTTTAATGCCTTCAGCTTTTGAACCCCCGAATGGAAGTACATCCGTCGAGTATTCATGCCATCTAATAAAGTGAAAGTCATTATATTTCCCAACAAAATTCCCTTCTTCATCTTCCGAGCAGAATAATAAGGCCTGGTATATTTCATGGTCCTCGTAAAAGTCTGCCACATGTTCAGGGTGTGGGAACTTCAAGGTGCTTAATGCTTCTTCAATTCTGCTATGATGTGGGACACTCGATTTCATTGTCTCCTCATTCATGAAAACGATTGGTATTTTATTATTTTCAGCATGTTCGTGAAGCCTTTTTATCTCAGTTATGCTTAAAGGGTTTTTATAAACGACTTTCCCTTCAAAAACAACGTATTGTCCATTGAAACTAACGAATGTATCGATGCCCAGTTCTTCCCTTAAAGACTCGAACATAAACGGTGCCCTTCCAGTGGCAATCGCTACGAAAACCCCGCTTTCCTGTAATTGCTTAATGGCTTTTTTCGTTGAAGCAGGTAACTTTTTTTCATGATCAAGCAATGTTCCGTCAATATCAAAAAATACGATTTTCACTAACGATTCACTTCCAATTCATTCATTTTTCCTTTTTTAATATGTACCCATTTAATAATTGTCATCAAGATAAGTCAAGTAACTCTACCGAATTCCACTCAAAGTTACGGTTTGTATTCAAGAATGAGCATATACTATTCTTAATAGAACTAAAACTCAGGTTTTCCATCTTACACTTCTCCCCTCCTTCTTGCCTCTGAAATCACAGTTGTCGGTATGAATGTGCCTTTTTTTTCAAAAATGGGCCAAGTACTTGTAAAGACATATTTACATTATTGAATAATCCTATACAATAATAACTAAGGGAGCGTGATCGCCATGTTAAAAAAGCTTCGTAAAAAGCTTGTTAAACAGTGGAATGATCTTTTAAGAAAAAAATCTATCGCATGATTTGCCATTCATATCCTGCCATGGCCGTCATCCATATGCGAATTTTTTTCGGACAGCCCTTCAAAAACTTGCGGAGGGCTTCTTCCTTGTTGTAAAGTTCTTGTTAAGCATTCTTTCTATCTTGGCATTGATATGCAAGGTGATTACATAATTCATCAAATTATTAGCCGTTTTCTTTTCATGAAACGCTGTACCCAATGGTACTATATAATTAAGAAAGAAATCGTTTGCGAAAAAGGATCCCATTTAAATAGGATAAAGTGAGTAAACTATTTTCGCTTGAAAAGAAGCTTGCAGAAACTTTTCTTAGCGATTTAAGTTTTACACATAGTAAAAACGGATAGGATATATGATAGAGGAAGCTATAATTGGATTGATACCCGATATCTGCCATCTATTTTTTTATATACTTTTTTAGACATTGGTATATTTAATTCATCAAAACCCCTTCCGTTTTTATGGCGGAGCTGGGTTTATTTTTACATGATGTTGAAAAACATGAAAAAATTGTTGTTTTTATATATAATGAAAAAAGCAATGCAAACAAGTGAGGAGAGATTAAAATGGTTTTTAAGGTATACTATCAAGTAACCATAGCAGAGGTTCCCATCAGGGAGAATACTAAAACAGTGTTTGTTGAAGGTGAATCTGTTCGTGACGTCCGTTTAAAATTAAAAAAAGAACCTTATAACGTAGAAATTGTACTACCGGTAACCGGAGCATATTTAGAATATGAAAAACAAAATGAAGATTACAAAGTATTGGAGCTATAATTTATGAAATTTGTAAAAAATGATCAAACAGCTGTATTCGCCCTGGGCGGTTTAGGCGAAATCGGTAAGAACACATATGCTGTTCAGTTTCAAGATGAGATCATCGTCATTGATGCTGGAATTAAATTTCCTGAAGATGAACTTCTCGGTATTGACTATGTGATTCCGGATTACAGCTATTTAGAGAAAAATGTAGATAAAATTAAAGGTGTTTTCATCACGCATGGCCATGAAGACCATATTGGCGGGATTCCTTATTTACTTAGAAAAGTGAATGTCCCTGTGTACGGCGGGAAGCTTGCACTTGGATTACTTCGGAATAAATTGGAAGAACATGGCCTTTTACGTCAGACAACCATGATTGAAATCAGTGAAGATGAAGTGATCAAGTTCCGGAAAACTTCCGTCTCATTCTTCCGCACAACTCACAGTATCCCTGATTCTTATGGAATCGTTGTAAAAACGCCACCTGGGCAAATTGTCCATACTGGTGATTTTAAATTCGACTTCACACCTGTTGGCGAGCCAGCAAACTTGACCAAGATGGCTGAAATTGGCAAAGAAGGCGTATTGTGCTTACTCTCGGATAGCACAAATAGTGAAGTGCAGAACTTCACTATGTCTGAAAGCCGTGTCGGCGATACCATTCAAGACATTTTCCGTAAGGTTGACGGCCGGATCATTTTTGCAACGTTTGCATCGAACATCCATCGCCTTCAGCAAGTTGTAGAAGCAGCCGTGGCTAATGGCCGTAAAATAGCTGTTTTTGGCCGCAGTATGGATTCCGCCATATCAATTGGCCAAGACCTTGGTTATATCGTAGCGCCTAAAGATACATTTATAGATGTACAGCAATTAAATCGTATGCCTGCGAACAAAGTAACCATCCTTTGTACAGGCAGCCAAGGTGAACCAATGGCAGCACTGTCAAGGATAGCAAATGGGACTCACCGTCAAATTCAAATCATTCCTGGTGATACAGTCGTATTTTCTTCTTCACCTATTCCTGGTAATACAATCAGTGTTTCCAGAACGATTAATCAATTATATCGTGCAGGTGCAGACGTCATTTCAGGGCCACTGAATGATATTCATACTTCAGGTCATGGCGGACAGCAGGAACAAAAACTAATGCTTCGTTTGATAAAGCCAAAATTCTTCATGCCAATCCATGGTGAATATCGCATGCAAAAACTTCATGCCCGTCATGCAGTCGATTGCGGTGTCCCGGAAGAAAATTGCTTTATCATGGATAATGGTGAAGTTCTTTCCTTAAGTGAAAACACAGCACAAATTGCTGGTAAAATCCCTTCAGGCTCTGTTTATATCGATGGAAGCGGCATCGGGGATATCGGTAATATCGTCTTACGCGATCGTCGGATTCTTTCCGAAGAAGGTCTTGTGGTTGTCGTTGTCAGCATAAATATGAAGGAATTCAAAATTGCGTCCGGCCCTGACATCATCTCACGCGGATTTGTTTATATGAGGGAATCGGGAGACCTGATCAGTGATGCTCAATCCTTGATCACTAAGCATTTAAATAAAGTGATGGATCGCAAAACTACTCAATGGTCTGAAATTAAAAATGAAATTACAGACACTTTATCTCCATTCCTATATGAAAAAACTAAACGCCGTCCTATGATCCTACCGATCATCATGGAAGTCCAATAAACAAAAAAACCCAGCCATCATATGGCTGGGTTTTCAGACTGTGGACAAACTCAATTATAATTGAGTTTGTCCACAGTTTTTTTAGGTTTACTAAATTTGACCGGTGATTGGAACGTAGGGCACTTGCTTTCCGGGCATGACTTGGTGAAAGATATTTATTCAAAGGTCTGCGTAACAACATGGCCGTTGGTTTAGGTTACGGTTTCCATGTTAAAGTGCCACGCTTCTCTACGATCGCGAAAAAAAATGGGCGGAGCTTTAAAGATACTGACCTGTTTGAACAGATTTTCTATCGGGTATTAATGATAGCTTCCGAAAGTAAGCGGTGACACGCTATTTTTGGCAAGAATTATGGAAGAAGCAGATCATCTGCGTCATAATGAAGATGTAAAATCTATATATGCGAAACGTAAAGAAACGATAGAGCGTGTATTCGAAAGACGCAAAAGAAGTATTGTATGCGTTGAATTTTCGCTGCAGGCTATTCTCGGTATCTGCTTCAAAACCAATAAAAAAACAAAAAGGTTTCGGAATGAGACCATTCCGAAACCTTTTTGTTTTCCTTTGATAAAAGAAACGCTGCCTGATACTAATTTAGCAGGACGCTTGCTTATTCTACAATCTTTTTTTCGAAACGATTGATGTCCGAATCCGCTCCGATGACGATCAATATATCACCTTTATGTATTAAATCACTTGCCTGTGGGGAGACATTTATTTCGTTCCCTCTTTTAATCGCGACGATATTCAGCCCATAGTGAGCGCGGATATCAAGATCAAATATCGAATTTCCATTCATCTTTTGGCTTGCAACAATTTCGACGATGGAATGTTCATCAGATAGCTCCAAATAATCGAGAATATTATTGGAGACGATATTATGTGCAATCCTTCTCCCCATATCTCGTTCGGGGTGCACAACGAAGTCGGCCCCGATTTTACGAAGAACCTTCTCATGATAATCATTTTGCGCTTTTACCGTAACATTTCCGACACCCAATTCCTTAAGCATGAGAGTCGTCAATATACTTGCTTGAATATTCTCGCCAATCGCTACGATGACGTGATCAAAATTACGAATTCCTATGTTTCTCAGCACATTTTCATCCGTCGTATCCCCTACTACGGCATGAGAAGCTATTCTGGCAAATTCATTCACTCGATCTTCATCTGCATCAATGGCCAGAACTCCTAATCCCTCTTCAGCCAATGTCTTGACTATACTGCCGCCAAAACGGCCAAGTCCAATCACCGCAAATTCTTTTTTCACAATAAGCCCTCCAACATCATTCGTTCTCTCTTTAATGTTCCGTCCTGAAAAGCGTTTTTTAAGCTCTGTTTCCTTTAAACGTTATATAATCCGTTAAATGGTTAATCGCGAGTTCGATCGCACTTTCATCCGGACTTAACTTAGCATGGTGCAATCCGTATTCTGATGAAACCCCTAGCCAAAACATGAAACCTGGAATCTCCTTTAACATATATCCAAAATCTTCACCGGTCATCGCTTCAGTACAGCGATGCAAGTGAACATCCGATGCCTTGTCTGTAAATTCCATGAATTCCCGGGTCAGCCTTTCCTCATTATACACCTGGTGATACATCGCACCATAGTCGATTTCTGCCAAGCACTCATATCCAACTTGTATACCATCCACAAGCGCTTTAATTCTTGACTTGACCTTTACCATCGATTCGGGGTTAAGGGTTCGTATTGTGCCTTCTAGCCGCGCTGTCTCCGCAATAATATTTTGAACGGTTCCTCCAGTAATCTTCCCAACTGTAATGACAGCTGAATCAAGTGGATTTACATTCCGCGAAACGATGGTTTGCAGTTGCCCTACAAGCGAGCAGGCCGCGATGACCATGTCTTTTGTTTCATGTGGATAGGCTGCATGCCCTCCTTTACCTTTCAAATCGATGTACAATTCAGATGTATTGGCAAATAGAAGCCCTTCTTTAACGGCAATCGTTCCAACTTGATACTCTGGAGCAATATGTAAAGCAAGGATCATGTCAGGCTTCCATTTTTTCATGGTCTCCGATTTAAGCATGGGTTCCGCACCACCAGGGCCCTCTTCTGCCGGCTGGAAAATGAATAGCAAGTCATCATCGATTTGATTTTCGGCGAAATACGTCAATAATCCCAAACCGATGCTCATATGAAAATCATGGCCGCAGGCATGCATATGTTCCTCATGTTTGGATGCGAAGGGCAGCCCAGTTTCCTCTTTTATCGGCAGACCGTCTATATCTGCCCTATAGCCAATTATTTTCCGAGGGCTCCTTCCCTTCACTTTCACGAATATCCCCGTTCGCCAAGTTTCTATTTCTATTCGCTCAGAGGCAAGATTCGTTATGTAATTCAATAGATATTGCTGCGTCTTATATTCTTTAAATCCTATCTCCGGTATTTGATGCAAATCACGCCGGATCTCGGCAAAAGGATTTGTTTTCACATTATTCCCTCCTATACAGAAAGCGTGGATAATTATATCCACGCTTAAGGCAATATTCACTTAAGAAATTAAAGTTGGCGAAGTTCTTGCATGATCTCTGTTTTTGATTTAGTTTTTTCATCAATTTGTTTAATGACCTTCGCCGGGATACCAGCAGCCACTGAGTAAGGCGGAACGTCTTTCGTTACAATTGCACCAGCCGCTACAACTGAACCTTGACCGATTTTCACACCTTCAAGAACCACCGCATTAGCTCCGATTAAAACATCGTCTTCCAAAATGACCGGTTGTGCAGAAGGAGGCTCGATGACACCTGCTAATACTGCACCTGCACCAACGTGACAGTTTTTACCCACTGTTGCACGTCCGCCCAGTATTGCATTCATGTCAATCATTGTGCCTTCACCAATGACGGAGCCAATATTGATCGATGCTCCCATCATGATCACTGCATTGTCACCGATCGATACTTGGTCACGGATTATTGCTCCAGGCTCGATACGGGCTTTGATGCCTTTTAGGTCCAATAAAGGAATGGCAGAGTTACGGCGATCGTTTTCAACTACATAATCCTCGATTTTTGTCCCCGCTGCCTCGATTGCCTCTTCGACCTCAGACCACTCACCGAATACAACCCCTGTATTTCCTGTAATGAAGGTTTTAGAAGCTGGTCCAAAATCCATACCTTCTAAATCACCTTTGACATATACTTTTACTGGTGTCGATTTTTTACTATTTGAGATAAAAGAAATAATTTCATTTGCATCCATTTTATTCATTCCGGGTAAAACCTCCTAAATATGTATCATTACTCGTCTTAAATTTAACAGACAAATGCCGGCAAGACAAGTTGAATGTCACTCTTAAATATTATTCTGCCCTATTGACATTTTCGTCATCGGACTCATAACATTCCTTGTTGGCGAATATGCTCTTTTACCACTTCCGTGAATGCTTGGACTTGCTTTAACTGGAAAGCAGATTCATAGCCGCAAAGCCATGTATCCCGTTCGATTGAGTGGTTATGCCCATCTAGAAGAGGGATTTTAAAAACATTCGTATCTTTATCATGTAAAGTGATGGCAGGCAGGATTGCATATCCAATGCCGTTAAATACCATTTGTTTGCATGTTTCGATTTGATCCACGACTATGGTGTTTTTGGGTGTCGTTTTAAATTGTCGGTGCCACCAGTCCTGAATTTCCTGGTAATAATTCGAATCGCTTTTAAACTGAATGAATGGCCGGTCCGTTTCAAACACTTGATTCAGTTCCTTCATTTCAGTATCCACCAAATAAAGCATATCTGTAAATAAATGCTGTTTAACCCCTTTCCAATCCGGGGCTCCCCTTATGATTCCAATATGTACTTGTCCTTCATACAAAGACTTTAAAATCTCACTGCTCCAGCCAGTGATTAATGAAATTTTGGCATAGGGATATTTTTGGACGAATTTTTTTAATACTTGCGGAAGCCAATTTTGACCGACAATCGAGGCACAGGCTATTTTCAAAGTACCATATACTTCATGATCCATAGCTTGGATGCTTTCCCTGACCTTTTCTTCTTTTTCTATTACCTCATTGGCCAAACGGATTACCGCTTCCCCTGCAGGCGTCAGCGACAGCCCTTTTTGTGAACGCAGAAACAGTTTCGATCCCCAATCCTTTTCTATTGATTGTAAACGCTGTGATAAAGCCGGCTGGGAAACGAACAACCGCTCAGCTGCTTTTCTCATATTCATTTCCTGAGCAAGTACAGATAATAAATGAAATTCTGAAAACGACATACACACCAACCTCTTGATAATTAATTCTTATCATGCTGACTTAATTTATTTACATTTAATTATCAACAAAGTCCGCATATATTACAAGGGAAAAGAAATGGAGTGAATATCCTTTTACGATCATATTATTGCTGGTCATCAGTTTTGCAGCATTCAATGCAGGCACATCGACAGCTGAAATTCAACATACGGTCTCGATCGCATGATTGATTCCATTGATCATCCGAGTCGCATTTCCCTTCCACTTAAAGGCAAGCTCCGATTATGAGTCTGCCTTATTCTCATATGCCTTCTTATTCTTTCTTAGTCTTGTAAGTAACATGAAACTGATTACTGAGAAGACTAGAACAATGAGATAAATCGTTTGTAAAGACAATGTAAGTCCTTCCTGCAAAACTTTTACCACATTTTCAGGAAGCTTCGTACGTTCTTCACTGTTCAACAGTTTATTTGCCGTATCTATCGTCACTCCCGAACCGGATGGTGCATGCTCGTTTAAATAGGCTTGAAGTCTCGTATTCATGATTCCTCCAAGTAATGCTGCACCTACCGTATTTCCTAAATTACGCATGAACATATTAGAAGCTGTCGCAATCCCCCTGCGTTCCCAGCTGACTGTTTTTTGAATGACGACAATGAATGAGGTAGAAGTCAAACCCATCCCTACACCGACAAAGAAGGATCCCATGGCAGCAATAAGGGGCCCTGCTTCTGGCTTCATCCATACTAGGATCAAACTCCCAAGGATCAGCGAGCACCCTCCAAGGAGGGAGGTCGCTTTGAAGCCTATTTTCATCAATAACTTGCCTGATACCATTGAAGCGATCGGCCAGCCAATTGACATGGCTGTCAATGTAAACCCAGCTACCGTAGGAGAGCGTTCCATCACACCCTGAACGAATGTTGGGAGGAAACTTGATAATCCTATCATCATCACCCCTGTCGTCAGAGATACAAGATTCGCAATCAAGATGGAGCGCTCCTGCCAGATTTCAAATGGCATCATCGGTTCGGTTGCTTTCATTTCCTGAAGAATGAATAAGATAAAGGCGATTATGGCCACTAATGCCAGGGAAATGACTGGTGCTGAAGCCCATGACCATTTTACTCCCCCTTCTACGAGTATCACCATAAGAGTGGATATGGATAACGTCAATAGGGTTGCACCAAGGTAATCGATATCACGTTTTTTCTTTTCAATTTTTTCATGAAGGAAAAACCAAATCCCTATAAAAGATAGTAAGCCCAGAGGAATATTAACCCAAAATACAAGCTTCCAAGTCAGGGATTCAACGAGCATGCCGCCCAAAGCCGGCCCCATTACCGCTGAAATGCCCCAAACGCTCGATAGATACCCTTGAACGCGTGCCCTCTCCTCATTTTTATAGATATCACCAACAATCGTTGAAGCTACTGGAGCTACAGCCCCTGCCCCAAAACCTTGTACAAAGCGATAAATGATGAGTTCCGTCATGGAATTGGCAAAGCCGCAAAGAAGGGAGCCAATTAAGAAAACAACGATTCCAAATAATAAGACAGGTTTTCTACCGAGAATATCTGAGAGCTTTCCATATATCAAGACTGTCACAGCGTTCATTAACAAATAGCCTGAAAACACCCAGCTGTAAAGTGAAAAACCACCTAAATCGCTTACAATGGCTGGCATAGCCGTCGAAACGATCGTTCCTTCAATAGCATTCATAAACATAGCCAACATGATGGCAGCTAAAACGAAGGGACGTTTCAATTTTTTATTCTGCACTTTTGCACTATCCACTGCTTGGCCCAATTTCCGCCATCCTTTCCTAATAAGCAATAACTGTTTTTAGATTTTACCATCAACTGGTACAAATATGTAAAAAACAAGAAAACTCGCCAACTGGCGAGTCTTAAGGTTAACCATATTCAGCCTTACATTTTTATTCAGCTGTATTTTGTTTAAATACTTTTTTCAAGATTGCTCTTCTAGTTAAGATACCTTCAAATACATGTTCGTCATTCTCTACACAGACAAACGGATGATCGATTAACAATTCCACACCCTTTGTCAAAGTATCTTCAATATGCAGGCGAGGTATTTCTATATTCATTATTTCAGAAACTTTTTTATTCTCAAGATTATCGAATTCAATTCGTTCCAGACCCAAGATTGAATCAAGAATGACTGGTGTGCTGATTAAGCCATGCAGTTTATACATCGGATCTAACACAGGAATGGCCGTATAACCGCTCTTTGTTAATACCAAAAGTGCATGTTCTAAATTATTGGTTACCTGCACGTGGGCCACGCGTTCAGAAGAAATCATTAAGTCTTTAACGCTGGATTCCAATAAATCCCCATCATGAGTACCGATCATGTTAAAACCCCTTACCATATGTTTTTATATACAGCTCTTTCATTAGTTTAACATATGTAAGCAGAAAAGGCTCATTCCTAGATCAATAAAATCCCAAACTGTGGGATTTTGACAAAGCTCCTTACCCCTTACTAGTTTTAATGTTAACCTGTTTAAAACCGCATTCCGGGCATTGATAAATCACATTTTGGTTTGATTGTGCCGTTAATACATTTTCCATTTCCCTTTCTTCTCCGCAAACAGGACAAATTACCATTGGATTTTTCATTTTTATCCCTCCAATTAATAAGATGTCGTAAAAATCACTTCTTCATTCAAAAAGTAATAATTGAACGGTTTCATGCACAATAAAAAAAGCCGCTTCCATGGGAAGGCGACTTTTAATGATTTTTTAAGATTGAAGAAGATCAAAGATTTCAATGGTAATCATATCAATATTATCGAATTGATATTTTGCTGATTTCCCTTTATCACTGTATACTTCAAGCTCGAACATTTCTGTTTTGCTGAAATATGTAACCTGGCACTTTTTCACACCATCTATTTCAAAAAAACGTTGAGCAGATTCAGATTCCTTCGCTTGCTCTTGAAGACTTTTCAATCTGGTAAGAATGCCCTGTAATTGAGACATACTCCCTCTCCTTTCTGAATAAAACCTTTTCGATAGGTTTCACTATACCATACTTTTCTATCCAGTAGCCACGCTGAAATAAATTCAGAATAATTTAAAACTTCATTCTTTACATGGTACTATTAACAGAATAAAATAAGGAATGGATTTTGTACATGAAAAATTTTCTGGAGGTAGATTCTAGTTGCAAAACATTAGTGAACTTGGTTATCGCATTTCATTGATTGATGGTTTTGATTTGAATAGAAGAAATCGAACAGGAACATATGTAATTGCCGATACAGACATCACTTTAGTCGAAACTTCCGCCAGCCCTTCCATCCCCCATTTAATGAAGGGTCTTGAAGATTTGGGAATCTCCCCTGTGGATATTACATATATCATTCTTACCCATATACATTTGGACCATGCAGGTGGAGCGGGACTTTTTTTACAGCATTGTCCAAACGCCAAAGTGATCGTCCATCCAAAAGGTGCACGGCATCTAGAAGACCCAACACGTTTGATCGCTGGGGCTAAAGCTGTCTATGGTGAAGAATTCAATGAGCTTTTCAATCCGATTTTACCTATTCCATTTGATAGAATGCTGACTATACATGATAGAGAAGCCCTAAAGATCAGTGATAATTCCTCCTTGACCTTTTATGACACCCCAGGGCATGCAAACCATCATTTAAGCATTTTCGATTCCGTATCAAAAGGCATGTTTTCAGGTGACACCGTTGGCATTTTTTATCGTGAACTTGATGAAGAAGGTTTGGAATTTTATTTACCATCCACATCACCAAACCAATTTAATCCCGATGCGATGCTTGCTGCAGCGGAATTGTACGAAAGCATCGGCGTCGAGCGTATATATTTTGGTCATTACGGCGTATCGGAAAACCCTAAGGAAGTATATAAACAACTTCATTATTGGCTGCCCAAATTTGTGGAGACTGCCAAATCGGCATATAGGGAATATGATAGCTTTGAGGAACAAGTAGCGGCAACCAGTAAAAATATTTTCACGGAAGTCGCGGTTCATTTAGGTGAAAAAGGAATCATTACTGATCATCCCGTTTTTGAAATCATCGCCATGGACGTAAATGTTTGTTCCATGGGGCTGATAGACTATCTGATAAAACAGGAAAAGGTTAAGTAAAAAGGTTCCTTCAAGGTTTTTTCCTATTCAAATGTCCTGCGATTCTCTATAATGAATAAGTACATCTTACATATAGCATACATGGAGGAATGAAATGAAAGACGTAACGCTTTATACCCAACCTGATTGCCCTCCCTGCAAAATCATGAAAATGTTCTTTGATGATAATAATATCGTATACAAAGAAAAGGATATTAAAGCAGATGGACATGCACGTAAAGAACTAACGAATAAATATGGCGCCTATTCCACGCCCACGGTCGTCATCGATGGGAAAGCCATTATCGGTTTTGAACTGGACGAAATAAAAAAAGAACTGAATATATAGCAAAAAGTCTAGAGAAGGCTGCCCTCCTCTAGACTTTTTCAGGCTCCATATTTTTCAGATGAAGGAAGACTTTCCTTTTGAATACTTCATCTCATTTTTTCGCTTTCATACTTTACGTCCATTACCTTCCAAACGTCATTCTCCTTTTTCAATGTAACTGATTCAACATGTTTTTCCATCGATACCGGTCCGTCCCCAGTGCCCTGGAATTCCTCCTGAACATAAATGACATCACCGTTTTTCCCATATACAATTTCCGTATTCTTGTCATAACTGAAAAAAGGGATATAATACGGAGCGAAATCTGATCCAAATGTGGTATAACCGCCATCGACTTTCACTACATTCGCTTGGACAAACTTCTTGATGAAATCACCTGTGAAATGTTTATCCAGCTTCCCTTCAATCGCTTCCTTAGTACGTACTTCCTCACTGATCGAGCCTTGGTTCTCCATGGCATCTTGTACTAAAGATAGTACTTCCTCTCTATGTAAGCCCTCCGCTGAAGCTGTTAACCCTCCTCCTAAAAAAAGAAGGACACTGGCAAGACATGCAACTAGATATTTCCTCATTACAATCATCTCCTAGTTATAGAATTTCTCCTAATGGTTCTGATTTTTGCCTATGCCTTTCAATACCCGTCAAAATCAAAGCCAAACTACAAAATCAAATTCTCCGGGATACCTTGATATCATTGCCCATTCCTTCACAATAAAAAAAGAAGATTTCATGAAATCGAAATCTCCCTCTTACAATTATTGAAAAGCATAGTAAAAAATAAAACCGGCAACCAAAACCGTCCCGACAAAAAGGGAAACGAATACCGGGTTCTTTAAATACGGATGTTCTTTAACCGAATCATCAATAGTCGAATCATATCTGGCTTTCACTTTCTGTGCCCTTGCTACAGAAAAAGTATAAAAGAGCAGATATAACACCATGACTGTAACGACTATGATTAAAATCCAGATGTACGTGCTCAAAATATGTCTCCTCCAAGTGCATCATTTCTGCTTATCGTTACACACTTCAAGCGATTATATACATGAACCGTTTTTCTATAAAAGGGCTTCATTTTCATATAAATAACTATAAGAAAGATCAAAGAAAATGTATTCCTTATCATTCAGGGGATATGAAAAGGTCCGGATGGTTTCTCCCGTTTCGATATCACTGTATAAATCGGATAAAATTCCTTTCTTCTCATTACGCATCTTTACGATGTTTTCGAGAAAATAAGGTCTCCAGCTCCAATTTTTATTCATATATTTGGGTTGTACTAACCATTGCCCGTCCTTATGGAGGATATTGGGTGATTTTTGATACCCTTCTTCATCACAAATATAAAGCCGAAAACATATGTAATCCAATTTTTTCGCCAAACTACGAAGAAAATCTTCATGGGAGCCAACTCGCTTTTGCTGTTTTAAGAAGCTTTGCATATTTTCGTTGAATTGCGAAGTCTTTTGATAAACGGCTTCAAGCTTCTTGGTCTCAAGTGAAATGAAGGACTGACATTCTTGATGAAATTTTTCACGCAGTAAATCCTTATTGATGAACTCACCTTCCGGTTTCGCCAAAAAATACCCTTGATAATATCGTCCACCGTTTTTCCATGCAAAGCGAAGCTGGTATTCAGACTCAATGTTCTCAAATAGTAGATTGGCGCCTATTTTTCGCGCAAGCATGCTTAGAGAAAACAGTATGACCTGATAGGCATCTCCACCTGATATGCGAAGCTGGTCCAGGTTAACTTTTAAAATATTCGGAGAAATTTGTGCAATTCGGTCCAATTGCGTGTCTTGTCCTAAATGATCGAGAGCTATCTTAATCCCATATGTTTTAAAATAAGCGAGCACATGCTGCAAAGGGTCTAAGTTTTCCGGACTGATCGTGTCTGATAATTCCAGCACAATCCGGTGCATTTCCTCCGGTTGAAAATGACGATGTAAAATCTCCATGAATTCTTCGCCATGATCCAGCATAAGCAAATTTGGATCTCTGTTAATAAAGATAAGAAAATCTTCACCATAGTCTTTTATTCTTTCCAAGGCTATTTCAAGAACGTAATTATCCACTTCCACCCTGTACTCTTCCGGCACTGCAGAATCGTGAAAAAAAGGGCCAAGGCTTTTATATTCTGATTGTTCCTCATAGCGCCCTAAAATTTCATATCCGATTACCTGATGTTGATCTGCACTGAAAATCGGTTGAAAGAATGGTGTCACCCTGTCTAAATTCTTCAATATTTTTTCTGTATCCATGATGCATCTTCCCCCTAATTACGAAACACCAATATGCAAAAATTATACCATTAGTTTCTAGTATTGATAATATATAATTTTAATTCCTACAACATAACTCTTTTTTCAGTCATGATTTTTGAATGAAACTAAACGATTCCTCGTCGAAAAGGCATTGTTCATAAATCGAACAATGCCTTAATGACTAATTAAAAAGGGAAGAACCATGGGATGGTGATCACCATGATAACGCCAATGAAGATCTGTATGGATATCCCGATCACGATAAAGTCCTTATACTTGTAATCACCTGCTGTCATGACAAGCGCATTTGTAGTGGCAACCCTAGGCGTGGATAACGCCAAACTGCCTGCAACTGCAAGGCATAAAAATACAGGAAGAGGATCGATTCCTTGATTCACTGCAGACGTCAGGGCAATGGGCGTCATGATTACCGTCGCTGCTCCATACGGGATGAATTGGCTTAGGATAAGTGTCAGGAGGTAAAAGAAAGCTAATATGCCATGTGCCCCGATATTACTGAATAGAACGGCCAGCCAATCACTTATCATTCTTACTCCACCCGTATTATCCAATGCTGCCGTTATTCCGAACATGGCGGCGATCAATAGAACAGGTTCCCAGTTAATCTTTTGGTAAGCATCTTCCATCGAACGGACACAGCCAGTGATTACCATCAACAATGCGGCCGTCAATACTGATAGCACAGCAGGGATTGACTCCATCGATAAAAGAATGACCATCAATGCAGTGATGCCCAAGGCAATCCATGTTTTACCTTTGGAGTTGACCGGAGAGCCATCTTCCGAAGTACTGCCAATAACGATGACATCCTGTAAATCCGAGGATATCCTCTCAATGTTCTCCCATTCTCCATGTATCAGGATTGCATCCCCCGGTTTCAGACGTTCCGTACCGACATCCGCTTGAATATATTCACCATTCCGATTGATTGCCAGCACATTACATTGGTATTTCTCACGAAAATGCACATCTATCAAGGTCTGGTTTTCATAATCCGAATTCGGAACGATCAAAATTTCCGTCAAACCAAATCTACTGCTTAGAAAATGTTTTTTTATTTGTTCGGTATTGAAATGCTTAAACTCCAGTTCATAGTTAAGTGCCAATCTCTCAACTGCTTCTTCTTCCCCAAACACCAAAATGATATCTTCAGGATGAAGAACTTCATCCGCTCTGGCTGGAATCGTCAGCTGTCTTTGCAACAGCGGCAATTGCTTATCCTTTGGCTTCCGCTGAATTTCAATCAAAGTCAATTCATACTGGATAGGAAGCTGAAGGTCTGACAGCCTTTCCCCAACAATATCGGAAGTAGCGGGTATATGCAGATAATGCAATCGGTCATACACTTTGTACATGCCGGCAAGCTCCCCTGCAGACAGTCCCTTGACACTATTGTTCGCGGCAATCGTTTTCTCGGGTAGTAACAGGCGCCCAAGTGTCAACATGAACAATAATCCTGCTGCAAAAGCGATTAAGCCCACTGGTGTAAAGTCAAAAAATGATAATGTTCCTATCCCGTTTTGCCGTAATACATCAGCAACGACCATATTGGAGGGTGTACCGGTAAGTGTTAATAGTCCGCCAATACTGCTTGCATAGGCAAGGGGCAATAAATACCTTGTCGGACTTGTTTTTTGTTGTAAAGCCATGCTCATAACGAGCGGAAGCAGTATGGAAACAATGCCCGTTCCACTTAAAAACGCACTTAATATTCCAGCTGTAAGCATGACGATAAGCAGCGATTTCCATTCACTGCCCCCGCATAAACCTAACAACTTATTTCCTGCCTTTTCCACGATTCCTGTATTTAAAAGGCCGGCACCGACGATAAATAGCCCAGCCAGCATGATCACCGCTTGATTCGCAAACCCGGCCACTAGCTCATCCAATGTAAGTATCCCCAGTAAACCAAGTATGGAAAGTCCACTAAGTGCAATTAAATCTGCGCGGAATTTTCCTTGTATAAAAAGCGCAATGGCGCATAGAAGTATAATCAGTGTAATAAACATTGGTTCGGTCATCATGTTACCTCCGTATAGATGTTCAATTTCAAACCGGATACGGTTTCATTAAACCCCAGTTTACATGTTTTTCATGTGCGTACAGAAGATATTTTCTTCATTTTATGAATATTGTTTGTTAGTATGAGGAAGTAACATTTTTATATTAGATAGGTTGATTAATTTGAATAAACCCATATCCAGAAGAACATTTTTAAAAAAAAGCCTTGGTACATTGGCTACCTTAACCGGTTTAGGTATTGGCGGCAGCTATTATGCCCATAATTTGGAGCCGAAATGGTTAGAAACCAAGCATAAAATCATTCGACATCCCCTTATCCCTGAAGGTTTCCATGGCATGAAAATGGTCCAATTCAGTGATACTCATTTAGGTTTTCAATTTCAGCTTAAAGATTTACAAGCAATTGTCAATAAGATAAACCAACTCGACCCGGATGTTATTTTATTTACCGGAGATTTAATGGACCAGCCTAATAAATACAAGGCTCAACAGAAAATCCCTCCTGTTTTGAATCAGCTCAAAGCGCCGCTTGGAAAATTCAGCATCTATGGCAATCATGATCATGGGGGATATGGCTCGGAAATTTACAGCGATATCATGAATAAATCTCATTTTACCATGCTGCAAAATACCTCGACTAAGATTACCTTATTAACGGCAGAAGAAATATTCATTGCCGGGGTTGATGATGCTATGCTTGGAAAACCGGATTTTGAAAAAGCCCTTTCAGGCATTCCAGAAGAAGTGTTCACCATTATGCTTTCGCATGCTCCTGACCTTGCCGACATATCAAGGACTTACGACATCCAGTATCAAATAAGCGGTCACAGTCATGGAGGCCAAGTACAAATTCCCTTTGCCGGAGCACTTGTAACTCCCCCATACGCTGAAAAGTACCGAGAAGGCACGTATGAAATCGATTCGTTAACGTTACATGTTAATAGAGGGCTTGGCACTACCCGACTCCCTTATCGTTTTCTTTCGCGTCCTGAGTTGACGGTTTACGAATTCCAGGCCGAAAAATGATAAGAAAAGAACACAGGGGAAAACCGCCAGACTTATTAACAAAACCTGTGCGACTAAAACAACTTGTTCCATAAATCATTTGTAATGTATTCTTATGAATTATAGCATTAGATGTATATCTGAGAAAACCAGGTTTTTTTTACCAGCAAACATAGGTAAGCGGCATAAAGTCATAACATGCTTAAGTAGCCACACAGGAAAGTTCCGATACAACCTATAACCGACACCGTTATATAGATAAGACTATCTATATAACGGTGTTTTCTAATAAGTTCTAGTGTTTCCATACTGAACGTGGAAAAGGTCGTAAAAGCTCCTAAGAAACCTATTGTAATGAAAACTTGTAAAGATAAAGCCCAGCTTTCTTTCTGTGGAAATGCCATTCCTAAACCGAAAGATCCTATAAGGTTAATCAGTAAAATACTAATGGGTATTGAGCCACCTGGCAATAGCCTATTAAAAATAATCTGTAAGACATATCTAGAGGATGCTCCAAAAAAGCCTCCTATAAAAACTGAAAAAACTTCTATCATAAGGTCTCACCTCTCCTTATATTAGAAAGGCACAGTCCGAGGAAACCGGCGACCAAACCAAATAAAAGCGTGGACACAAGATACAGTCCTGCAAATGGCAGAGAAGTCTGTAATAGATTCACCATTTCTTGGGAAAACGTGGACATCGTGGTGAAACCGCCGCAAAACCCGCTTCCCAGAGCCAAAAAAACATACGATTTCTTTTTTGAGGCGAAATAGCCACTTATCATCCCAAGTAAAAAGCTGCCTACTATATTTATTAAGAGGGTTCCAAACGGGAAGAAGGAATGGGCAGTGGTCAAGATTACGCAATAACGCAATAACGCTCCCGCTGCTCCTCCAAAACCGACGGCAATAAAGCTTTTTAACCGATCCATTACGCTCACCCCAAATTTTTCTCACAAGTAGATTCATTATAACAGATTAAGATGAAACAGGCTCTTTTCTAAAAAAAATCCATACTATGTAAAGAATTAGAGAAAAGGAGGCTAATTATGCAAGTACAGCATTTTCCTTACTACCACTATCCACAAACCATGATGCTACAGAACGAATACAGAAATGCATATGGGAATGAATATGGACCTGAATATTGGAATGACGAGCGCTTCTTTCCTTTCTTTCCTCTATTGGCGCCTGTAGCTTTTGTTGCAGGATTGGCAATTGGACCGTTGCTATTCAATAACCGTCCACCAGTCTACGCTCCATATCCTCCCCCATTTCCACCCGCTTATCCTGCTTACCCTGCTTATCAAGGTTTTCAGGGCTACCCGCAACAACAATTCGGCGCACAGGCTGGAGTATCCGAAAATATCAATATATACACTAGATAAGGATTGGACAGAAGGCGTCATTAAACGCCTTCTTTTTCTTAGCTTAAAAGGCATCCGATTGAATTTTACTTCCTTATATATTTTGAAGTGGTATAATATGAAATGCATAGATGGTAAAGTGTTGGGAAATGATTGTCATAGCCTAGATATGTACATGCATTAATTTTTAACTATTTCTTGCCTTATTGGCACACGTCTATATTTCACCCATTATAAAAACAGGTTTTTATTGAAGGAGTCTGCAATGCCCTTCTAACCTTATTAAGAAAAGGAGTTTCCATAATGAACCAAACGAAAGGACATTCTGAAAGGGATGAGTTTTCGATTAACTCCCTTGCCCAAGCCGTGTTTATTGTTAATAAGCACGCAAAAACTGCGTTGGAGCCTAAAAATTTATATAATTTGAAACGGCTCGCATTAAGCAAGCTTATGCAAGAAGGAAAAGCGAAGAAGAGTGGACTTCATTTCTCTGATAACCCTCGCTTTGCAGCACAACAATCCGACGTGATTGTCGAATGCGGATCATATGTTTTTCATCTGCCTCCCACTAAGGAAGATTTGAAAAAACTACCCCACCTCGGCAGCCGGGCAGCATCCATACGTAATCCTAAAGCTGCGTTGTCATTATCCAAGGCCAAACAAATCCTGCAATCTTACGTTGGACAAGCAGGTGAAAAACAACCGGCCCCAACCAATACCGAGAAAAGGGCTTACGGGCGTGGGTCGGTCAAGCAACCTTTTCACAATCCATTCCCATCCTCCTTTTTAGGAAAAGGTTCCAAGTATTAAGTATGAATTCCGGATAAATCAAACGGGCCGTGAGGTAATGCCTCATCGGCCCGTTTTCACATTTATAATATAAACCTGTCTATCAATTTTATTAGCTCAGCAATTTCTGGTTTGCTGATTTGGGCGTCAGCCCCTACGACCTGCCCTTTATGACGCAGGCTGTCCGTAATCAAGGAAGAGAAAATAATCACCGGCAATACTGCGAGTTCACCGCTTTCCTTTATTCTTTTAGTCAAATGATGACCATCCATTTGGGGCATCTCAATATCGGTAATCACAAGTTGCACTTCTTTTTCGACCACTTTTCCTGAATCAATCAAATTCTCCAGATAATTAATTGCATCAAGTCCATTTTCATAAAACTCCAAGTACTTGAATCCAGCTTCCGACAATGTATCAAAAAGCAGCTTTCTCAGTAATGGAGAATCTTCTGCAATCAGGATTTTCTTATCTGAGTTTTGTCGGCTACCGAGCTTTTTAACCTGCTGGATGTTTATTCCCGATTCCGGATTGATTTCGACCACTATTTTTTCAAAATCGAGTAACAGTAACATTTCGCTTTTTAATTTTATTACTCCGATAATCTGACTTTCAAGCCCTTGATACATATCCGAAGGCTTCTCTATTTGAGACCAGGAAATACGATGGATCTGTGTTACAGTGTGAACATGGAAAACCACTTTTTGCTGATTGAATTCAGCGACTATGAATTTATCCTGCTCAGGGGTTTCAGATGGCGGAAATCCTAAAGCATCCGCTACATTCACAACCGGCAGGACTTCTTCGCGAAGCTCAATGATCCCCTCCACATTTGGATGGGAATGAGGTACAAGCGTGATAGGAACAGGATTAATGATTTCTTTCACCTTAATTACGTTAATGCCGAATTTATTTTTACCGATGCCGAATTCCACTATCTCCAGCTCATTTGTACCACTTTCCAGTAATATCCCTTTATTAGTTTCCATTTCATCTCGCCCTTCTCTTACTTTTTATAATTCCCTAAATCTTTTAACCAGCATAAAAATCCTGCTTGTCAGTTACATGGACCTATCATGTTTTTTTATCATCAACACATACCTAATAATTCGGTTAATTTTGTCTTTTGTTTAGCGCAATGATAAAAAAGGATTAAGATGTGTTTATCTATTAAGGCCAAACAAAAAAGGGACCCATACAGGTCCCCTTTTTACCCAGCTCATTTTTTTACCATTACCGTTCCGCAATCATATCGTGAAGTGCCTGTTTCTTCGACGTAAACGCTGCCATGATATAACCAATATAAATGATCATACCTGATAGGATCGTCGCAAAATAACGCCCTGCAGCCCTTCCAAACCCGATTCGTTCTCCATATAAATCCGTCACTTTAATATTCAGGAGTATTTTACCGACACTCCCTTACCATTTAGAGGAATGCAACAAACTATAATAAAGAAAGCTAAGCATGGATAAAAATAAAGGATCCATTGTCTTTTCCTCTAATTCCATCGGCTCCACTCAAAAAAATACTCATAAAAACCGATAAGATTCCAGTAGGGATTCCTATTATAATTCCATCAATGATATTCGCGCCAAAGCGTAACCAAAATCCAGCATACAGCCCGCTTTCCTCTGGACTGTCAACAGCCGAAACTTCCATTTCAACACCTAGCACTCATAAATTCGGTATTTTTCCCATCATATAACTAACAGGTCAGTTGGGTATTTTTAGCTCTTTCATGACCTTTTCCTTGGATTGAGCCAACCTTTTTTAACAAAGTATAAAAACATCATCAAGGCAATTCCGCCCATCATTCCAAGGATGAGGAAATAGCCATAGTGCCAATTCAATTCCGGCATATACTTAAAATTCATCCCATATACGCCTACTATGAAGGTCAGCGGCATGAAAATGGTAGTGATTACAGTCAATGTCATCATCGTTGAATTCATATTATTAGAGTTCACCGACAAATAACTATCCCGGATATCGGAGGAGAAATCCCGATAGGATTCCAGCATTTCAGTTAATTTAAGAAGATGATCATACACATCATTAAAATATAGATGCTGGTCTTTTAAGTAATTCAGGCGCTCTGATGAAATCATCCTGTACAATAAATCACGCATCGGTAATATGGTACGACGGAGCCTGGACATATCCGTACGTAAATCGAATAGCTGATCCATCAAATCGTTTATCGTTTCATTTTCAGTATTGTCCTCAATGCTACCCAACTCGCCTTCTATTTTATAGACGGGAGGGAAAAATTCATCAACAATCCTGTCAATTATCCTGTGCATCAAGAAAAAGGGACCATGCTTCAACATTTTATTGTCAGAAATCTCTTCCCAGACCTTTTCAAGTTCAAGCATTTCTTCCTTATGAAAAGTGACTATCCATTTTTCGCCAACGAACATATCCAATTCAATCGCTCTAAAGATCTTTTGCCTGAGAGCATGTATTACAAGAAATTGGTAGTCCTCATAAAAATCCATTTTGGGACGTTGGTTAAAATCATCCAGGCAGTCTTCAATTGCCAGCGGATGAAAGTGAAAATGACTGGATAAAAGTTTGATTTCATTGTTTGTGGGATTGGAAAAATCCACCCAATACCACTCGATATCCGGATTATTCATTTCTGATAGAGGTAAACCGAAACTGATTTCTTGGTTAGTAGTAATTGCACAAGTCCTTATCATTTGTATCAACCCTCAAAATTTTCTTATCATTCATTATACCTTTAATTCAATAATCTCAAAAAGTATTTCTCCCCCATCCAAACTAAATGATAAAATAGAATGAATCCGTCAAACATAATACATAATCTCATGAAGTATGAAAAGGGAGGATATTCATCATGGAACATTTAATAAACCCTTTAGTAAAAGACGTTCAAATATCAGGGATCCGTAAATTCTACAATATGGTCGCTGATATCGAAGGCACCATTTCCTTAACGATAGGACAGCCTGACTTTCCCACTCCAATGCATATAAAAGAAGCGGCAAAAAAAGCCGTCGATAATGATTATACTGTTTATACTCACAATGCCGGTTATCTGGAATTAAGGGAAGCTGCCTCTGAATATATAAAGGATAAATACAAGCTTGGTTATGATCCAGCGAATGAAGTCATCGTGACCTCAGGTGCCAGCGAGGGCATTGACATTACCTTTCGAACGATTCTCATTCCAGGGAACGAAGTCATATTACCAGGGCCGGTATATCCAGGATACGAACCTATCATCAAAATGTGCGGTGCAACACCCATTTACGCCGATACAACAAAAAATGGATTTCGTTTAACTGCAGATATAATTGAAAAGTACATAACTGATCAAACTCGTTGCATCGTTCTTCCATATCCATCGAATCCGACTGGGGTAACATTGTCTGCCGAAGAATTATTGGACATTGCCGAACTTGTAAAGGGCAAGGACATCTTCATATTGGCTGATGAGATATACAGTGAACTTGTATTTGATCAGGAACATGTATCGATTGCCACTTTCTTAAAAGAACAAACCATCGTCCTGAACGGTTTATCCAAGTCCCATTCCATGACCGGGTGGAGAATAGGCCTTCTATTTGCGCCGGTAGCCATCTCTCAGCATATTCTGAAGGTCCATCAATACAATGTGACTTGTGCCTCCTCCATATCGCAGAGAGCTGCCTTGGCTGCATTGACGGCAGGTAAGGATGATGCCATTCCCATGAAGATCGAGTATGCACGGAGACGGGATTACGTATACAGTCGATTACAAGCGATGAAACTGGAAATAGTCAAACCAAATGGTGCCTTTTACTTCTTTATAAAGCTACCTGAGGGCTATACCTCTTCCATTGACTTTTGCCTCAATCTTGTCAAACAGGAAAGAGTGGCGGTAGTCCCTGGTGACGCTTTCTCTCCACTTGGGGAAGGGTACTTTAGGATTTCCTATGCCTATTCCATGGAAACATTGGAAAAGGCTTTGGACCGTATAGAAGCATTTTTATCTTGAGCGATTCGGACAAAAAAAGTGGCCTTCAATGGAATGATTGAGGGCCACTTTCCTATTCTCAAAGATTTCAGGCTACTGATGGTTTTCACCATGCCGGACAACTAATACAATCTCCGTAAAAAACGAATTTCCCGATATCCTTCTTCTTTATTTGTGGTGGTAAGGCTCACTTCAACGATGGAACCGAGTAAGTCAGCCATCACTTCTTCAAATTCCTTTGCGGAGCGCGGCTTAGAAAGACCTAAACTTTTCAATTCGCGCATCAGGATCTGGAAACCGGCATTCGTTTCGATATGACTGAATTTCACCGGCAAGATTAGCGGACTTTCATTCATTAATTTCAGATCCCAACGAATGGGCTTTGTTTGGTGAATGGTTTTTTCGCGTTTATAACCTTCAATCCTGACAATATATCGACCATCTTCTAATTCCTGGAATTTCATGTTGATATCATCGAATTCGCCCATATCGATCGCTCCTTTTTATAAAGGCTGTCGCTATCAGCTTATTCATGAAAAAGAAATGCTAGCACTTAATTATAGTGTTTATATAATGCCTGGGTACCGCTATTTTCCTCGCCAGCTTCTGCCAGCCCCTCATATAGGGATTTGCTCAGGCTTAATCCAGGAGCCTCCATTCCCATTCTTTCCGCTTCGTCAAGTGCAATCTTCATATCCTTAATAAAATGCTTGATATAAAAACCTGGTTCAAAATCCCCTTTGACCATTCGCGGCACAAGGTTGGACAGTGACCAGCTACCGGCAGAACCCGATGATATGCTTCTTAGAACCCGGTCTGGATCCAATCCCGCCTTTTTGGCATAAGAAATCGCTTCAGTTACTCCGATCATATTAGATGCAATGGCGATTTGATTGCACATTTTCGTATGCTGTCCTGACCCAGCTGGGCCTTGATGTACAACATTGCTGCCAATAATATCAAAAATGGGCCGAACCGCTTCAAATGCCTCACTATCCCCGCCCACCATGATCGTAAGCTTCGCATCACGAGCACCGATGTCTCCTCCGGAAACCGGTGCATCCAATGATTGCATTCCTCTTTTCTTGGCTTCCTCTGATATTCTCATGGCCAAGGATGGAGTGGAGGTCGTCATATCGATTAAATGGGTTCCTTTTTTCCCATTCTCGATAAGCCCATTTTCTCCAAAATAAATTTCTTCCACATCGCTAGGGTATCCTACCATGGAAATGATCACATTAGCTAACTGTGCTATTTCCTTAGGTGAAGATGCCCACTTCGCGCCCTGTGAAAGCAATTCACTTGCCTTCTCTTTCGTCCTGGTATAAACAAATACCTCAAACCCCGCCTTTAGTAGATTTACGGCCATGCTTTTTCCCATAACTCCTAAACCTATGAATCCGATAACTTCGTTTGATTTCGTCACTGCAAATTCCTCCCAATCATTTTGTTTCAAAAAACCTTAAATGGACTTTATCATTCCCCCGTCAACCAAATAGGACTGGCCGGTTAAATATGTATTCGCACCTGAAACAAGGAAAGTAACGAACTTAGCAAATTCCTCGGGTTCCCCGTAACGGGCAAGAGGGATTTTATTTATGGATTGTTCAGTTATTTTCTCGGGAGTGACGCCTTGTTTCTCTGCATTCATTTTATCAAGGTGCTGAATGCGGTCTGTTGCAATTCTTCCAGGACCGACTGTATTGATCAAAATCCCGTCTGGAGCTAACTCGGAAGCAAGCGTCTTTGACAATCCCACGATTGCGGTGCGGAATGTATTCGATAATATCAATCCTGGAATAGGCTCCTTAATGGATGAAGATGCAATATTAACAATTTTTCCGCCCTGTTTTTTTAGATGCGGCAAGCTCTCACGGATCGTCCTGATGAAGCTTAATAAATTAAGTTCAAAAGATTGTTGCCATTCTTCATCATTGAAATCTGAAAATGAACCCCCGGGAGGACCTCCGGCGTTATTAATAAGAATGTCGATACCGCCGAACTCCTCAGCTGTTCGCTCAACCAGGCTTTTAATATCTTCAGCTTTTGTTATATCCGTTGCCATATAAGCCACTTTACCCGCCCCAAGCTGTGATAATTCCCTTTGGACGGCGGCAAGCTTTTCTCCATCACGGCTGGCTAGCATGACATTTGCTCCTTCTTTAACCAGTTCAGCTGCCATCGCCTTCCCCAAACCTTGGCTTGAAGCTAAAATCAAAGCATTTTTCTTTTTCAAATGTAGTTCCATATACTATCAATCCTCCATTTTCGTAAAATAAATTATAATTCCATTATATCGTCATAATCGAAAAGTGAAAAATCTGAATAATCATTCCCGTGTTTTTTTATTTCCCTTGGATAAACTCAAAAAAACTGCCGGTTGGATTATCCAACCGGCGACAAAGGGGGAAATTGAGAATGTCAGCTGCCCTAATAGAGCCAAACAACTGTGCTTGCTTCTTATTTACCCCCATTTTGTTGCAATAAACATTCTTTCTAAAAGATTTAAGAAAAATTCACAGGACAGCACCCAATCCGAAGGGGATGGGGTGCCGTTTGTGATTATTTATTGCTTCAAAGCGTTAACTACCGCTTCTTTCACATTATCATTCGTATCCAGCACTAAAACTTCTTGAGATAGTTTTTTCATCTCTTCAAGTGAAAGTTGGCTGATTAAAGAACGTGCTTTTAAAATAGAAGTGGCACTCATTGAGAATTCATCAAGGCCCATTCCGATCAAGATCGGGATGGCCACTTCATCTCCAGCCATCTCACCGCACATTCCGGCCCATTTCCCTTCTTTATGAGCTGCATCTATAACCATTTTAACCAGGCGTAAAATCGCTGGATTATATGGTTGGTATAAATAAGATACTCTCTCATTCATTCGGTCAGCGGCCATCGTATACTGAATCAAGTCATTAGTGCCTATGCTGAAGAAATCGACTTCCTTAGCAAATATATCAGCCATCACTGCAGTTGAAGGGATTTCAACCATAATTCCGACTTCAATTTTTTCAGCAACTTGAACACCATTATCAAGCAATTCCTGTCTAACTTCAGCCAAGACGGCTTTTGCTTCGCGGAATTCGCCTAGTGTCGCAATCATTGGGAACATGATTTTCAAATTTCCGTAGATGCTTGCACGAAGCAGGGCACGGAGCTGTGTCCGGAAAATCTCCTGCTCATTTAAGCAGAGGCGAATCGCTCGGTATCCAAGGAAAGGATTCATTTCCTTAGGAAGCTCTAAATAAGGCAACTCCTTGTCTCCGCCTATGTCAAGCGTTCTGACGACTACAGACTTTCCTGACATTCCTTCCAGCACCGCTTTGTATGCCTCGAACTGTTCTTCTTCACTTGGAAAGTCATTTCTGCCCATATAAAGAAATTCCGTACGGTATAACCCGATGCCTTCACCGCCATTTTGATGAACGCCTTCTAGATCTTTCGGCGTACCAATATTTGCAGCCAATTCCACATGATGGCCATCTTTTGTAACCGTTTGTTCATGGACCAGTTTCGCCCACTCAGCCTTTTGCAAAGCATAGGCTTCCTGTTCCTCTTCGTAGCGTTTTACGAGTTCAGGAGTAGGGTTGATGTGCACTTCACCTTTTAACCCGTCAATAATGACCAAGTCACCATTTTCGATGGACGAGGTTACTGACTTTGTCCCAACGACTGCTGGAATTTCCAATGAACGCGCCATTATGGCTGAATGGGATGTACGTCCACCGATATCGGTCGTAAAACCTTTGACGAAAGCCGGATTCAACTGTGCTGTATCGGATGGAGTCAAATCCTCCGCAATGATGATCACTTCTTCAGCAATCATGCTTGGATTTGGAATATGAACACCTAAAAGATGTGACAATACCCGTTTGGTGACGTCTCGGATATCTGCTGCACGTTCCTTCATGTATTCATTATCCATTTGTTCAAACATCGTAATGAACATGCTTGCGGTTTCATTTAAGGAGAACTCAGCGTTGACGTTTTCTGATTGTATTTTATCCTGAATTGGAGTTATAAGTTCCGGATCAGCCAAAACAAGTAGGTGCGCGTCAAAAATAGCGGCCTTATCGGCCCCTAAGTCCTTTTCGGCTTTATCCCTGATTATCTCCAATTCAACTGTTGACTTTTGAATAGCATCCTTAAAACGGGATATTTCGGCCCCGACATCTTCTATGCTTCTTTTTTCAATCGATAGATCTGGCTCAGTCAGCCGGTAGGCTTTAGCGATGGCTATTCCGTTTGAAGCTGCTATTCCACTAATCAAAGTGGACATTATTCTGCTAATCCTTCTCTGTTCAATGTTTCAGCAAGTGTGTTCAGTGCATCATTTTCATCGCTTCCTTCAGCAGAAATCGTAATCTCTGCCCCTTTGCCAATTCCTAGTGACATTACACCCATAATGGACTTAAGGTTCACTTTTTTCTCTTTATAAGAAAGGTTTATTTCTGAATCAAATTTTCCTGCAGCTTGTACGAGCAATGTAGCCGGACGAGCATGAATTCCTGTTTCTGCAGTTACTGTAAATGTTTTTTCTACCATATAAATCAATCTCCTTTAAGATAAAATAACAAAAATAGGTTATGTAAGGGATTTTCTCTATCCAATCAGGAAAGAAATGAAAAAACCCTTTTCCTTATCAGAATAGCATTATCATTCCCAACAAACAAACCATAACTATCTGGTACCTAAAAAATAGTACAAAAATATAGATAGAACTGCAACTATTACTTTTCAGATTCTTCAATGATTAAATGGACAGCTGTGCATTTTTAGTGAAAAAAGCTCTGAAACTCAGCATAATGAAAAGGACAACTGTTAATGAAACACTCCCGAGAATCCCAATAAGTATGGCAATCTGGTATTCAATTGCGACGAGCGGGCTTATCCCCGACAGGATTTGCCCTGTCATCATTCCGGGAAGGAAAATAATCCCCATTCCGAGCATATTGTTCAAAGTTGGGAGTACTGCCGAATCGAATGCAGCATCCACATATTTCTTCACGGCCCTCGCTGGTGTCGCTCCAAGCATTAACATCGCTTCTACCTTTTCGCGATTACTGCTAATCCCATCATGGAGGTTTTTAAGCGCTAATGTCACTCCAGTCATCGCATTCCCCACGATCATCCCTGCTATTGGAATGAAATACCTTGGCTCATACCAAGGCGTGAAATGGATCACGACCAGATTAAAATAAAACAGGGCGGCCATGGGACCTGTCAACATACTTAGGATAACCATCCTTTTGATTTTCTCATTAAGCGTATAGGGCACTTGCTTAAAAATATTATGGATGGAGAACAGAGCCATTGCACATAGAAACCCTATAGAAAGTAAAGGGTGGGGATTTTCAAAGATATATGTCAAAACGTAACCGGCAAGAATGAGTTGGACCGTCATCCGTACCGTGGCTAGAATGATTTGCTTTTCCCGTGAAATCCCTCGCCATTTCACGATAATGAGCAGAACTACAACAAAGACGTAGGCCGCACAAAGACGCCAGAACTCAATATCTATTATCCCATTCCCCTCCATTAATAGTCACTCCCCTTCGCCTTTTTGAGAACGATCAACTTTTCAGCACAGATGTCCGCAAGTTGTTTTGAATGCGTTATCATGATGACCGTTCCTTTTTCCCGTTTTACTTCTTCTAAAAATCGGCTCATGACCCTCAGTTCGGTTTCCTCATCAAGAGCTGCTGTCGGCTCATCCAGTAAATACACTTCGGGTTTCAATAAAAGTAACCTCGCCAGTGCGAGCCTCTGTTTCTCCCCGCCAGAAAGATTCTCCGTTCCCTCGTCTAATGACTTCTGTAACTCGACGGTTTCAAGCGCCTTCACCAATTCGGCTTTATCCTTTTTTTTCCGTTCTGTCAATTCCAGGCCCAGCTGGAGATTTTCTTCAATCGTTCCGGGTAAAGTGAACGAGGTCTGAGACAGCATTGTGACTTTACGCCGGAGTTCTATCGGGTTGAATTTATCCAGCAACTGATCTTGATAATAGATCGAACCGCTATCCGGGTCATCCATCCTGTTCAATAATCGGAGCAATGAGGTTTTTCCTGCTCCGCTTTCCCCAGTCAAACAAGTAACCATACAAGCGGATATTTTCAACTCATCAATATGCAGAATCCCTTTATACCTAATATTTTCAAGCCAAAACATCATTTTTCACGCCTGCCTCTCATATTCCACCCTATCATTATAAGAAACTATCATGATAGGGAGTAGCGATCCGTGTAAAAATTTTTATGATTTTTCATTTTCTTTCCCTTTTTTATAGGTTAGTATTATTCCTGCCGAATATATCCATGACGGACATGGAAAACACCTTTGAAATGGAGGAACTTATCATGAACAAAAATTCCTTTTTACATTCTTATCTGTATGTTTTTTTCCTTACTGCCATTTGCCTGATCTCTTTGTCTGGCTGCCAGGCCGCATCAGATAACCTGATTAATGAATCCAAACAGGATGATTCGTTGGTAAATGAAGACATCCAATCCAAAACGGATTCTTCCAAAGAAGAAAAAGGCAAGACATTCACAGCCAAGATCGTCAGGGTTGTTGACGGAGATACAGTAAAAATCAAAATGACTAACGGAAATGAAGAAACGGTCAGGCTCCTTTTGGTAGATACCCCGGAAACCGTGCACCCTTCCAAGCCCGTTCAGCCTTTTGGACCTGAAGCAAGCAAGTTCACCAAGGATTTAATGCCTGCTGGTTCTAAAGTGGAAGTAGAAACCGGCATTGGTGAAAGAGATAAATACGGCCGGCTGCTTGCCTATTTTTATGTTGATGGAAAAATGGTGAATAAGCTCCTGCTTGAAAAAGGACTGGCCAGGGTAGCCTATGTATATGCACCGAACACTAAATATCTTGATGAATTTGAAGATATTCAGAAACAAGCCCAAAAAGACGAAATCGGTATATGGTCAATTGAAAACTATGCAACTTCAAGAGGGTTTGATGATTCGAAGTCCGGGGAAAAATCAGAGGAAAAAACCACTGTGAACTCATCTTGCAGTAACCCAAAAATTAAAGGCAATATAAATTCTAAAGGCAATAAAATATATCACATTCCTTCGGGCCAATATTACGAAATAACTAAACCAGAAGAAATGTTTTGTACCGAACATGACGCACAGGATGCTGGATTCCGAAAATCGCAGAGTTAACAAAAATAATGGTTTTATCAATATGCCTACTTTGGAAATTGCAATAGAAATGTTCAGGGGGATACATAATGAAATACAACAGGAATGAAGCTTGTCAGCTTTTCTCCCCCACTTCCTGGTTTTTTTCAAAATAATAAAAGTGCCCAATATAGATAATGAAAGCCGAAATGGGACATGCCCGTTCTCGATATCAGCCTCCGTGGAGTAACCCAGTGTTATCTTGAGCTCCATGTGAACGGAGACTTTGAGATATTGCTGACGTTTATACTAAATGATGCTTGCGAGGAAAAGTATCTGTAAAAGAAAAGCACATCATCTTCATATGAATATAGGTTTAATTTGAACGAATATGAAAACGAGAAGGAGTCACCATTAAAGAACTTAAAATCTTTCGAAGAAGAATTGGCACATCCACTATCCGGATGTGTTTTTCTTTTGGTCATCCCCACGCTCAAAACACTTTCAATACTCCCGAATCTCCCTTTTCCTTTCAATTTAGTTTCTGGTTCACGCCTGATAACCCACTTTTCATCCCATACATTTTTCCGTTATGCCATTTCGCAATAGCCGAACGGATCATTTATGGTAGAAGCACCCGGGAATACTGAAAGTGCACTTTCTAAAGGAAGCTGCTTAATGGATGATTTCTCAGCTCTAAAGACTGAATTCACCCCTATGATCCATCATATTATCCGTTCACTTTCCATCTATAAAAATAAGGAAGAATATTTTCAAGTAGGATTGATTGCTTTATGGGATTCATTTAGAAGTTTCAATGAGGAATACGGACAATTCTCTAACTATGCCTACACAGTAATCAAAGGCAAAATCCTGAATGAATTGAAGCATCATCATAAATATGAAGCCCACAGCAAACCATTTGATTCCACCATACTAGAGATTAAAGATCCTTTTTCAATGCATGAAGAGGCCTTCGCCATCGAAAGCATCTTACACTATACTGAAGGCTTGACATTGAATCAGCAACGCTGGCTTTTGCAAACCTACCTGAAGAATAAAACAGTGACTGAAATTGCTGAGTTATATCAAGTCACTACAGCATCTGTAAAATCGTGGCGAAAGTCCACTTTAATTAAATTAAGGAAGCAAATGATTTTCCACTGTAAATAATAATAGGGTGGCCCAGTCATGAGCCACCCCAATATATCCGGGCATTAACTTCTCGCTTCTTCTAAATACGTATAAATTATCACACCGTTATGTTGAGCATTCCCCCGAAAATGTTTAAAGTCGTCCCTTTTTACAAGAACCTCACGAAAAGCTAAAAATTCTTCCTTTGTTATCCTGAATTCATCCATTTCCCGATTTGCCAGTTTATCGAGTACATCTTTTGCTTCTTCAGCATTCATAATATTATCCTCCTTAATTATCAAATGTTCTATCCATATTCATACAGGAGAAATTCCGTTTCCATTTTATCATAAACATGCCGCTTAATATAAATTGGAATTTTTTAAGGCCCTCTTGCTACATTATTCTTTACGAATGCTTTAAAATAGTGCAAACTGTATAGTAAAATATCATAATGTAAAATGTTTGGCATTTTTTGTACATAGGATTACATACTGGTATGCATAACTGTGCTCTCAAGATATACCAAATTATGCCACATCATTACAACTGCTCCATACAAGAATTGCACCTCCTTTAACAGTTTAGCTTACTGTACCGACAGAAGAGAATCTAATTCTCTTACTTGCACTCCCCACGTCAATATCTAAACGGCAAGATGTTCGAATAATCCAATTACTCCATAGTTTGATCATTGGAAACGAAATGGGAAAGGATGATTACCATGAAGAAAGCGGAAGTTGGAAATATCATTGAATTTAGAGAAGGCTTAAAAGGAATCGTCGAGAAAGTGAACGAGAACTCAGTAATCGTGGACGTCACGTATATGGAAAATTATCGTGATTTGGAACTTGAACAGAAGACCGTCGTCAACCATAAAAATTATAAAATCATAGGATAAGTCAATGTAAACAAACGGGATGGTTTCTTAATGACTATTCCGTTTTCACTTTTTAGAAGCATGCCAATTCATTCTCCTGCTTTTTTGTAACAATATTCACTCCATACCGTCTATTTCATTAAAGGTCCTGCATTTGTGATTGCGGGGATATCTATTATATGAATTTTTATTTCTATCAGAGAGATGAGGGAAAAGAAATGACTAGTTGGGCACGTTCTATTGGCTGTGCCGCATTCGCCGCTTTGCTGACTGGCTGCGGTATGACCACAGACAAAAATGCAGATGGGCCACAGGGAGATTCAGTAAATGAGGAGAACGAAGGCAATTCTTCTCAAGGTGGCAATGACGGAAACAACAACAAAGTAAGACTGATGGAGCAAAACCTGCAATATACAAGTAATGGGAAAGAAATAGTAAAAACAGCGTTCTTAAAAAGAAGTGATAATCAACCGTTCAGCCTCTATGTTTTGCAACAATTTAAATTAAGTGCCGAAGAACCTGGAAAGGATATTATTTTCCTGACTGAAGATGACTCCATTTATATGAGAATCGAATTGTTGACAGCGGATGTCAATTGGGATGAGGTGGAAGAAAATGTTCATACCCAGCTGAAAAGCCATTCAAAAACGATTAGGGATCCGGCACTTGATATAGAGAACGGCGCGGGATATGAAGTCGAAAGTGGGGATGATGTGATCACTTCCATATTGCTCAAGGATGAGAAAGCACCCGTCCGCTTAACTATTTTCACGAAAAAAGATATGGATTTCCGGGATGCTTTTCTAGAAATGGCTAAGACGCTTATGAAAGGATGAACCCCCATTTCCCCTGGGACGGAGGGCAAATGTCTTGCCCCCCGTACTTCATTACTTCTTTCCTGCCTTGCTTTTCCAGACCAGAATTAAAAAAAGCAGGCTTATGTATCCAAAAATCGGATAAATGTATCCTAATAACCTTCCATATCCGAATTCACTAATGATCAAAGCTATTAAAAAAATCATAGCTATGATTAGCATGCTTGGCAATTTGATATAACTGCTGATTTGCCTTTGTAATCCATATATGTTTCCGATGACCGAAGTGAATATCTCCCCGTAGATCACCAAAATGAACATCCAATATAATTGACCGGCTGCCGTTCTCATAATAACTGCCGAAGGAATTTCATAACTATTCACGTCAGGAAGTGTCATAAGTGAAAAATGCCCCGATAATAAAATGATGGTTAGGAATATCCCCCCAAGGATTGCTCCATGTTTAATGACCTTCTCATCTCGGACTTCATAAGCCACCGGAACCAGCACAGCCTGTGCCAAAGCAAGATTAAAGGCTGTATAGGCAAATGGTGACAAAATCACTTTCAAGGTAATCACTTCATCGGGAACTTTAGTAAGGGTCTTGAAGAAATCCCCATTTCCCAAAGTCGAGAAAAAAAGGATCAAACTAAAACAGATCATGATTGGTACTACAAAAGAGTTTACAGTGAATACACCGCGCATACCCATCATCAAGACCAAGGATGCCAGGATGATCGTAGACCAGCTTCCTATACTTTTCGGCACGCCAAGTTGTTCCTCGAAAACGGCGCCTGAACCGGAAATCATGACAGCCGTCACCCCTAGCAGCATGATAAGGAAAAAGATATTGATGATTCCTGCTATTTTCTTTCCAAAAAGAAATTCATTGAATTCCTCATAAGAAGATGCTCTGATTCTTGCGGAAATGAGCATGATTTTCGTTCCAGTAAAAATGAAAATATAACCTGCTATTAAAATACCAATAAAGCCATAAAAGCCATAACGGGTAAAAAACTCGACAATCTCTTTTCCAGTTGCAAAACCTGCACCGACGACTGTGCCTACATATACCGCTGCAATCTGAAAAATCCCTGACCACCTTGACAGCATACTCTCCCCTCCTCCCTACATTTATATGTAAGGAAGGGACATTTAAGACAAGCCAAGCAATATTCCTTATGTCAGCTGTTTTTTACCATGACTTAAAGGCATTAAAGAAAAAGTTCTCTCCATCATTGTACCCTATTCACCTCTTATGCATTTCCCTAGGGCTTAAGCAGTTGATTTGTATGTGCCCTGCCTAACTTCCTGAATGTGATGAAAGATTAAAAACGCTTAAGGAGTAATTCTCAAGCGTTTTTTTAAAAGCATTCAATTTATTACCGTATCATATAAAATCTCATCTTTTATAATGCTTTATCATCGACAGTTGAAAGCCATTCGTCTATCACCTTCACAACGGACTGAACAGTACCTTCAACAAATGGGGATTTCAAATTCGCAGATTCAATGAGACCAAGGAAAGATTTGCTGCCTCCAAGTTGGCACAGGTTCAAATAATCCCTCCAAGCCGTTTCATCTTTTTCAGCCGACCTTTTCCAAAACTGGAAAGCGCAAATTTGAGCCAATGTATAGTCGATATAATAAAAAGGTGCCTGATAAATGTGGCTTTGCCGCTGCCAATACCCACCATTCTCCAAGAATTCATTCCCTTCATAATCACGATGCGGCAAATATTCCATCTCGATCTTACGCCAAGCCTGCTTTCTTTCAATTGGGGAGGCATCAGGATTCTCATAGACAAAATGCTGAAATTCATCAACGGCTACCCCATACGGGAGAAATGTAAGTGCACCACTTAAATGGGAAAACTTATACTTTTCCGTATCTTCCTTAAAAAATAGCTCCATCCATGGCCAGGTTAGAAATTCCATACTCATCGAATGGATTTCACACGCTTCATAGGTAGGCCAATAATACTCCGGAATGTCAAGATTACGGCTGCGATACACTTGGAATGCATGGCCTGCCTCATGTGTTAAAACATCTATGTCCCCTGAAGTCCCGTTGAAATTTGAAAAGATGAATGGAGCTTTATAGTCTTCTATAAAAGTACAGTAGCCCCCGCTTTCTTTTCCTTTCTTCGCCACAAGGTCCATCAGTTCATTATCGATCATAAAGTTGAAAAACTCATTCGTTTCAGGTGAAAGCTCTTGGTACATCTTTTTCCCATTTTCGATGATCCACTGAGCATCGCCTTTTGGAACGGCATTACCCGTTCTGAAATGAAAATTCTCATCATAATAGTTCAAATTCTCCAAGCCAAGCCGTTCACGCTGACGTCCCTTCAGCCGGGTTACAAGCGGTACCACTTCTTCTTTCACCTGCTTGCGGAAAGCAGCAGCCATTTCAGCATTATAATCAGTCCTTGTCATTCGATAATACCCAAGCTCCACGAAGTTTTCATAACCTAGCGCTATCGAAATCCCATGCCTCACCTTGACAAGTTCATCGAATATACGATCCAAATCCTCCTGCTTTTCTTCAAAGAAACCGTAATATGCCTTACTTGCATTTTTCCTTAACTCACGGTCCGCCGACTCCATAAAAGGCTGAAGCTGCGCAAGTGTTAGCTCTTTTCCATCAAAGTGAATTTTTGCAGAGGCAATTAATTGCGAATATTCACTTGACAATTTATTTTCTTTTTGCAGTTGCGGTATGATTTCGGGCGAAAATGTTTTAAGCTGTGCCTCAGCCAAGTCAAATAGTTGATTTCCCCATTTCCCCTCAAGCTCCTGACGATATTTCGAGCGGACGAGTTCTTTGTAAAATTTTGATGTTAACTCTTCCATTTCAGGGGAGAATTCATCTAAATAATCATTCTCCGCTTTATAAAATTCATCATTGGTATCAATGGAATGTCGAATATAGACCAAATTAAACATCGTACCCACATAATTTCGAATTTCACTTATTTCTTCCATGGATTTTATTTGTGCAGCAGCATTTTCAGCGTCCGTAAACTTTTCCAAGGCCTTCATGAACCGGGTTTTAATCTCATCCATTTCAGGACGTCTATACTCATACTCATTAAATTTCATATATACACTCCTTTTCACGATATAACAAGATTTTTTTTGACTGTAAAATCCGGATTAACGTCAAGACACATTCTTCATTATCGCGGTTATCGTAATATAATTTAATTCGCCACAGTGTTAGTAAAAACCTTCATGTCCTTTGAACAAATTAAGGTTGTACCAGCATTGCACAACATCCAATTAGACATAAAAAACCAGCACCTGCAGTAAAATCGGGGTGCTGGTTCTTAAGCTAATTTTGAGCGGAATATCCAATCTTCTTAAGTAATTCTATCACGGTGGCCTTTTCATCTTGAGTAAGTACACTCATGATATCATCGATTCTTTTTTCATGCTCAGGAAATACTCCTTCAATAAAGGCCTTTCCTTTATCCGTTATTTTTGCAAAGGTTACACGGCGATCCTCTTTACATGCTATTCTCTGTAGATATTCCTTCTGTTCAAGTTTATCCACGACATAGGTAATGCTGCCGCTCGCTAGCAGGATTTTTCCGCCTATTTGCTGAAGAGGCTGATCGCCTTTATGATAAAGTAATTCCAGTACGGCAAACTCAGTTGGATTCAAACCTTCTTCGGCTATATGTTTATTCACCACATCATTAATTGATCGATGAGCTCTAGACATCACAATAAACAGTTTCAAAGACTGTTGGATGTTATTATTCTCCATAACTTCACAACCTTAAAGTTTTTAATTAAAATATCTTGAATTAAAAGTTATTATATGGCATTATGACTTTTTTGTCAATCTGCTCTGTTAGTATGCACTATTGTTTAATCACTCAGTTTGATATACTTGAAAAAAAAGTTAAAGTAGTGACGAACATGAAAACAAGGCATAAATTCACCACATATCTACTTATTGTTATTCTACCATTAATTATTCTTTCCATCATTTATTGGATGTATTTAGAACGTTCCATTCAAAAAGAAAGACGGGAACAAGCTGTATGGGCGGGAACGGTTTATCAAGAATACATAGATCAAGTTATCAGTGAAACAAAGGAAAACCTTGAGCTGCTTAGCCTTAGCAGTTCTGTTCTTTATATGGATGATAAAAAAACCGAACACCTTATGAAATGGATCAAAGATACAGATTCCAGGTATGCCGGAGTATATTGGCTAAATCAGGATGGCGTTTCCATCTCGGGGACGAATAAACATTTCAATAATTACCATTTAATTGAACAGGATGATATAAAGCGTGCAGTAAAAACTCAAAAAGCCGTTGTTGTAGGAACCCAGGAGCTGTATGACCCGGATTTCAATTATTTTTCCATTTTTGCTCCCATTCTGGATCATGATAAAAAGGCGCAAGGGTTTTTATTGGCACATATTAGGCTGGATCATATGGAAAAAATATTAAAAATGCTCAGCCCTGGTCATACCTTTAGATTGGAAACAAACGATAAAACCCGAATTTTAGATATAAATGCCGAAGAATTTACTGAACATCCAACATGGGTGGATGTTCCTTTAACCGAAGTGGACTGGAAACTGTCCGTGAAGATACCTGACAAGATTAACACAAATAACATGAATGTCTTTTTAATGCTTGTCTTTTTCACCTTCTTCTTTACTCACATAATCTATACCGTCGTGGAGGAACTGATCGTACGCAGAAATACGAAAAACCAAAAGTTATTAAACGATAAACAAAAAATAGATTTTGTCGGCACATTGGCTGCTAGTACTGCACATGAAATAAAAAACCCACTAACGGGCATAAAGGGACTGGTACAGTTACTGGTTGAAAAACATCCTGAAGAACAAGATCAGTTTTATTACTCTGTCATCATGAAGGAAATTGAACGGATCAATAGTATCGTCAGCGAGTTTTTGATTTTAGGGAAGCCCATGGTCCAGACCTTATCCTTATATGATATTCGCAGTATCATTGCCGAATTGAGACCAATAATAGAATCAGAAGCACGTCACTTCAATATTGAAGTGGAATGGAATATCGTAAAGGAACCGATCCTGGTTCATTATACAAAGGACCAACTCAAACAGGTCATTCTTAACATTGCCAAAAACGGATTCGAGGCCATGGAAGTTGGAAAAAAGTTAAGGATACGAATCCACCATGAAAATGAACGGGCTAAAATCATAATCATCGACACCGGGCAAGGACTGAATGAACAAGATATCGGTAAAGTATTCGAACCATTCTATACATCAAAAAAGGAAGGAACCGGATTAGGACTTTTTGTGTGTAAACGAATAATTGAATCTTTTAACGGAACCATCGAGCTTACAAGTAAACCTCTCAACGGTACAACCGTGACAATCAGCCTACCACTAATTAATGACCATCCTTAGTAATGCATTGAGGAGTTTCATTTATAAATGAAGCCAGGACTAACGATTCCGATTTTTTTAAAGGTGTCATGCATACATACCTTATCGAATCTATTTTAATTATGGAATGGGTAAAATTCTTAATCAGGAAGAAGGAAATAAACATATGGGACGTATCGCTGCCATTAAAGCAAAACCCCAAAAACAAGATATGACTCTGAAAATCATGATCATCATAGGCATATGCCATTTAATGAATGATTCTCTTCAAGCCGTTGTACCGGCCATGTTCCCAATCCTCGAGAAATCAATGTCTCTAACGTATACTCAGCTGGGGATGATTGCATTCTGCCTGAATATCGTCTCATCCCTTCTGCAACCCGCAGTTGGGTTCTATACGGATAAAAAGCCCCTCCCTTATGCATTGCCCATTGGATTGACCAGTACATTAATTGGGGTCATCATTCTTGCAATTGCCCCAAACTATACCATAATCCTTGGTGCAGTCATCTTGATGGGCTTTGGATCAGCCATTTTCCATCCGGAAGGCTCTAGGGTTGCCTACATGGCAGGCGGCCCCAAAAGAGGCCTGGCACAATCAATTTATCAGGTAGGCGGGAATAGCGGGCAGGCCCTTGCCCCACTCATCACAGCCATCGTGCTTGTTCCATTTGGTCAAAAAGGTGCACTCTGGTTTGGCCTAGTTGCCTTAACGGCCGTTATCCTATTGCTGTATATTGCCAAGTGGTATTCTCAAAAATTAGTTCATTTCCAGCCTAAAAAGGTTGCGGCAAAAGTAATCAATAAAGAGCGGTCCCATAAAGTGGCCAAAGCCTTGGTATTAATTTTATTCATTATATTTGCCCGTTCCTGGTATGTATCATGCATGACGAACTTTTATAGTTTTTATTTAATCGAGCAGCATTCATTCACGATAAAATCCGCTCAGATTTTCCTATTTGCCTTTTTAGCCGCTGGAGCTGTAGGTACGTTTTTCGGTGGTCCGCTTGCGGATAGATACGGTCGTAAAAATGTGATTCTCTTTTCGTTCGCTGCCAGTATGCCATTAACCGCACTTTTACCATTCGTACCACCTACAGCCGCTTTTATCCTATTATTGATGGCAGGCTTCATTATAATGAGCAGTTTTTCTGTCACAGTAATATACGCACAGGAATTGGTCCCGGGAAAAGTCGGAACAATGGCCGGCTTGACTGTAGGGTTAGCCTTTGGAATGGGAGCCATTGGATCCGTTTCACTGGGTGCCATTGCTGATATAATTGGGATCGAATCCATGATTAAGCTAGTGGGATTCCTGCCATTGCTGGGGATCATCAGCGTATTGCTGCCGACTGATCTAACATTGAAAAAATGGTATGCAGAAGAATGATACAGATCATTCATGCACGACTGCAAAATGGGTGTTTCCTGGAACATATTTTTTTACCATCCCATACAATGAAGTATTGTTTAAGTTGATAAATAAGTTGATATGGACCATACAAAGGAGAAATTCATGAGTGGAGTTCTATTAGGCAGCATCCTATCTGCCATGTCTACAGGGTTCGGTGCGTTACCGATCTTGTTTATTCAAGATTCAATCACACATCGATTCAGAGACACGCTTCTGGCATTTACCGCTGGTATTATGATGGCTGCTTCGTTATTGAGCCTGATCCCGGAGTCTATAGCCACCGGAGGGTATATACAGCTTGTCATTGGGGTTTTTCTCGGGGTAATGACATTGACGATCATGGAAAAAAACATTCCGCATATCGATCTCAGCCATACGAAAAGTGGTATTCAGTTTGATGAAAAGGCTTTGCTTATCATCACTGCCATTACACTCCATAATATTCCTGAGGGCCTTTCTGTTGGTGTCAGTTACGCCTCTGATTCAGCTGATACAGGTAACTTGATCGCCTTTGCCATCGGCCTGCAAAATGCTCCGGAAGGTTTACTAGTCGCTTTGTTTTTAATTAATCAAAAAATCGGTAAATTCACTGCATTCCTGATAGCAACCTTAACTGGTACCATCGAAATAATTACGGGCTTATTGGGTTATTATTTAACCTCTTACATTGGGTTCCTGGTTCCTTACGGCCTAGCTTTCGCCGCCGGAGCCATGCTTTTCATCGTTTATAAGGAGTTGATTCCTGAAAGCCATGGGGATGGTAATGAACGCACCTCAACCTATTCCTTCATTGTTGGTCTTTTGTTCATGGTAATATTATTGGAAATTTTGTGATTTCCGGACCTGACAATGGCTGGCTCCATTATTTGGGTCAGCCTTTAGTTTTTGTTTATCAGTGTAATCCACTCAGTTAAATTCGACTTCTAAACTACTCCCGATGTTAGAAAGGACACCTTCTGGTGGCCTCCCCTCAATGTATGCCTCATACCCATAGGAATTTCAAAAGAAAATGATTGTCCTTTATATGAGTCTTTCTTGACATTATCTATGAAATGTTTGTAAAGTTCATTTCCATCAGAAAACGGTCACCTGATCATTAGCCCTAAAGGTGATTATCTCCAATACCGCCAATTTAAGAAGACATGGTGCATTCTCAGTTCCATTTAAATTGTAATATCATCATTAAAGGGCTTCTGTACAATAACAACCATTTCTTCGCGCTTATTTCTCACTTCCACTGACGAATGATGTTGAAGGATCAAATACTCATTTATAAGTTTATCAAGTTGCTCGCTTTGGCGAAGGGTAAACTCATGGCCTATTCCATACATTTTTGCCAGCTCCATCATTTCCCAACGCTTCATTTGAATCTCAGAACAAATTTCCGTTGCACACCTAGAATTCATAACTGCATTCACTACTCCTGCCCTTTTAAAGTTACATCATAATAAAGAAGTATTACAAAATATGCCTTATATGTAAATAGATTCGCAAAAAAAGACAAAACTTCTTAAATTGCGATAAAGCTTGACCCACCAGCAGACAGGATATGACGGAAATATCTAACCCATATTCCTCTTATAATGATTAGGAGGATTTGATATGAAGCCAGCTCCGTACCTCGATTCGAAAGTTCTCCCATTTGATTTTTCACTGTTCGTTTCCTCTTAAATAATTCAGCAGTTTAACTCAATATCAAACCGGACAAGTTTATCAAAAATGATAGTCCCTTTAATGTGAGCACAATATTTTTTGGACAGGTACAACCTCAGTCGTGAATCCAAGATAATAATGATGGAAAATGGAAACTAAAAAAAGGAATCCAATGAATAAGGACCCCCATATACTATTAGGATTTTCCATGCTTTTCTGGTTACTGGGCAAAGGTCTAGAACATTTCCACCTCTCACTCGAATGGCAAATATATATGAAAGCTCGTCCCTATATCTACTTCGCTTTCCACTTCTATAAAGCCCTTGTGCTCTTCAATGATTTTATAGCTGACCATGAGCCCCAGCCCAGTTCCCCTATCTTTCGTCGTATAAAAAGGTTCACCTAATTTTTTTAGCTTTTCCGTTGAGATCCCCATGCCTTGATCGGTAATAGAAATACAAATATATTTCTCTGAATATCGGGTTGTTTTAATTCGTACAGATCCGCCATCCGGCATGACTTCCAATGCATTTTTGATTATGTTAATGAACACTTGCTTTAACTGGTTCGCTTCACATAAAACCTTAAACTCATCTTCTTCGAAATCTGTCTCGAATTGAATATTTTCCAACAATGCCTGAGCGGCCAGTAATTCTAGCGTCTCTCTCAAAATGGTATGGACATCCTGTTTAAAAACTTTTAGCGCCTGGGGCTTTGCCAGTACCAAAAATTCCGTGATAATGGTTTCGATTCGCTTAATTTCAGATGTAATCACATGAAAATATGTGGAGAAATCTCCCTTAACACCATCCTCAAGCAACTGGATAAACCCTTTTAAAGCAGTCATTGGATTCCTGATTTCGTGGGCAATCCCTGCAGCCAATTCACCAACGACATTCAAAGTATCTGATTTCCGGATCTGTTCCTGCATTTCGAGATTTTTACTCACATCACGGAAAATACTTAGATTCAAGTTCGAATATAAATTCTTTCTCGTTAAAAATTCAATATGCTTAATTGTTCCGTCTTCGAATGTTATCGGAATGATGGATGAGTAGACCTCATGCTTGTAAACATTATCAATATGTGCGTTCAAGGCAGGAACATTTCCAGGGATTTTCTCGATGAATCCCTTTACAGATAAAGAAAGCAGTTTACGCTTCGATATTTCCAATATTTCCTGACCCGCTTCATTAATATCCGTGAACCCTTCATGGTTCCATAAAATCAAGCCGTCTAATGTCCCCTCAAAAATCTTCCTGAATTTCTTCTCACTATCCCTTAATTCCTTCTCAATCAGCCAGCGTTCACTGACATTTCGAAATATCGTTACGTTATACCCATCACCCTCATGTTTTTTGGCAGTCAATTCAAGTAATTTTATTTGGTGATTCGGCATTTTATAAATCAGTTCCCCCCTCACTTGGGTGTCCCTTTCAAACGTCTCCATTATCTGCTCAAAATGATGTTTGTTGCTGTATACGTATTTCCAGATATAACTGCCTATCAATTCCTCTCTGCTTGATTCAAATATTTTACATGCTGATTGATTGACTCGAAAAATGATTCCGTCATCATTCCAGAATATGATCGCATCCATGGACTGGTCGAATAATTCCGCAAAAATCCGTTCGCTCGTCTCTAACTTCTTTTCTATTAAATTTGATTCTGTAATTCTTCGAAGCACCGACATGTATAATTCATTTCCTACCGCTGAGCTGATAGAAAAAGTAAAATGATGCCGCTCAACCCCGATCATTATCTCCACCTCTCCTTTGAAGTTCGACTCAACAAATGCTCTTTTTATGCTCTCGTCCCAATATGCCTTATAATCAGGGGAAATGAGGTCCCTCATATTCTTGCCGACAATCTCTTTTTTCGGGATGCCCATGACATGGATAAAAGCATGGTTCACTTCCATGATTATTCCTGAACCATCGAATAGGACGATGCTTTCTACGGCCGTATCAAAAAGGTCCAAAAACATCTGCCTTGACATTCTTGTTTCCCGGGATGATGAAAGATCCAATGTCACATCCCCTAAACGATAAAATTGCTGTCCTTCGGAAGGAGCCCCTATTGGTATAAACTCTATATGCTTTAGGGCACCGGTATGGAGCTGGATCATCTGTCTTTCACTTTCACTCGGCTTTTTTGGAGTACCGGACTCTTCCTGATCATTTAAAGGGCTAACCTCGAGAAAATCAGTTATCTTCATGGACAACAGCTGATTTTTCGATGTTTCCAGCAGGGCACAAGCGGCATCATTTACATAAGTGAGCCTTAGTTCCTCATCAACCCTAATATAAGGCTCTGGCATTGAATTGAAAATGTTCAAAAACCCTTCGATCTGTTTATTCAATTTTAAAATTTCCTGTTTATTTTCCGTTTCATTCCCATAACCGATATTCATATTGACACCCCTTTTCAAAACCCATACTTACCAAACTTTATTCGACACCCATCTTGATTTTCCTCGGTATTATCGAAAATCCGTGCATTCATCGAAAACCTAAATTATCCTTTATGTCAAATAATAGTATGTTGAATCACTTAAAACTTAGCGTTAAGCTTAATTTAATGTTATTTTTATAAATTTTATAAATATTGATTTAGTTCATTGTATTTAGGGTATAAGAAATAACAATGCTCTCTAGCTACCTTAAAAATTTTTAGGAGGCAACTATGAAACAACGTGATTTTTTCTTTGATAACGCCAAATTCATTCTCATGGCTTTTGTCGTCTTTGGACATTTGCTGAATACGTATATACATGATAGTGAAACGATTTACGCTTTATATAAAACCATTTATTCCTTTCACATGCCGGCCTTTATTCTAGTTTCAGGTTTTTTTGCGAAAGGTTTTTATCAAAAAGGGTATTTAGCTAAAATTACAAAAAAACTAATTTTACCCTACATCATTTTCCAATTGATATATACCGTTTACTATTATTTTTTATATGAACGTTCTGCAATCACTGTTGACTTGCTTGATCCCCAATGGTCGCTTTGGTTCTTGATCAGTTTATTCTGCTGGAACATCATGCTGCTTGGTTTTTCAAAGCTAAAGCCATCAGTAGGCATAGGTTTATCCATTTTAATCGCTTTATTGATTGGGTATATTGACAATGTCTCCAATTACCTTAGTCTCTCGAGGACATTCGTTTTTTTCCCGATGTTTTTGATCGGGTACCATTTAAGCAAGGAACACTTAAAGAAACTGTTCACACCCAAGGTTCGTTTGGCTTCACTTAGTGTCATGTTAGTGATTTTTATCGGTTTTTATTTAAATGCCGATGTCAATTATAAATGGCTCCTCGGTTCGAAACCATATACCGAGCTTGAAGATGCGACAATCGTATCCATGTTTAAACGCCTGGGGTTTTATGGATTGAGCGTAATTTCAGTGTTCAGCTTCCTTTCATTCATCCCACGCGGACAATATTTCTTTACGAATTGGGGTAAACAAACCCTTTATGTATATCTGCTGCACGGATTCTTCATCCGCTTCTTCCGTGAAAGCACTCTACATGACTACTTCAGCAATACAGAGAGCTTTATCATGCTTGCCGGTCTATCCTTCTTGATTACCGTGTTATTATCAAGCGAAATGATTGCCACAATGGCACAGCCGATCATCGAATTGAAGGCGACCAAAACAAAACGATTCATGACTAAAACGAAAGAATATATAAAACAAGCATTTTAAATAAAACGGATAAAGCATTTTCTGCTTTATCCGTTTTTTTCAAAAAGTAATTCCAGTTCGGCTTTAAAGCTGAAAGATTTCCGTTCATTCAATAACTCATTTTTCAAATGGAGCGCACTATGGTAAAATTACTCGTTAGTGCTTGTTGGCTTAAAAAGATATGTACACGAAAGGAGCCAGGCGTTTCTTTTACGCCCTTTAACATGAATATAATAATCAGTACTCTTAATGCAAAATATATCCATACATCGCTATCCATCCGCTATTTAAAGGCTTATGCCCAGCCAGATTATAATGTACATCTAGCAGAATATACGATAAAAGATCCGATTATGAACATAGTTGGTGACCTTCATTCCAAAAAACCAGATGTCATAGGATTCAGCTGCTATATTTGGAACATCGAGGAAACAATGAAAGTAGTAGCCATGCTGAAGAAAATCAATCCAGAATTGGTCATCATTCTCGGAGGACCTGAAGTCACATATGATGTTGGAGAATGGCTTGATCAGATTCCTGGGGCTGATTTCATCGTAATTGGCGAGGGTGAGGTCACCTTCAAGTCCCTTTTATCTGAAATTGAAGGTTCGAATGACTATAAGAAGGTCGGAGGCATTGCGTATCGACTGGATGGAAAAAAAATCATCCAGCCTCAAAACGGCAAGGTTGATTTGAAATCGCTCCCTTCTCCTTATCGTTTGGAGGAAGACCGTGGCGATCTATCTAAACGTGTCACCTATATCGAAACTAGCCGAGGATGCCCGTTCAGCTGCCAATTTTGCCTGTCATCGATTGAAGTGGGTGTCAGATATTTTGATCGTGAGAAGATTAAAGAAGATATCAGGTACCTTATGGCTAATGGTGCAAAGACCATTAAGTTCGTTGACCGAACCTTCAATATCAGCCGAAGCTATGCCATGGAAATGTTTCAATTCTTAATCGATGAGCATCTTCCCGGTGTGGTTTTCCAGTTCGAAATCACGGCGGACATCATGCGTCCGGAAGTTATCCAGTTCTTGAACGATAATGCCCCTGCAGGATTGTTCCGCTTTGAAATAGGGGTACAATCGACGAATGACCATACAAATGATCTAGTTATGAGAAGGCAGAATTTCGAAAAACTGACCAGGACCGTAACTATGGTAAAAGATGGGCAGAAAATTGATCAGCATTTAGACCTGATTGCCGGTTTACCTGAAGAAGATTATCATTCTTTCAAAAAGACTTTCAATGATGTTTTTGAGCTGAGACCCGAAGAGATGCAGCTTGGCTTCTTAAAGATGCTCCGAGGTACGGGTTTACGGATACGTGCCAATGAACACCAATATATTTACAGTGATCATGCTCCTTATGAAATCCTAGGAAATAATGTTTTAAGCTTCGATGACATTGTCCGCATTAAACAAGTTGAAGATGTCCTTGAAAAATACTGGAACGATCATAGAATGGATCACACCACGGAATACCTTGTCAAAACGGTATTTCAATCACCATTCGACTTTTTTCAGGATTTCGGTACCTTTTGGGATGAACAAGGCTGGTCACGAATCGGACACCAGCTGGAAGACTTGTTCAGACGCTTACAGCAGTTTTTGGCTTCCCGGGAATCTGCTGAACTGAATAACATTATCGGACTCATGAAATTGGATTATTTCATGAACCAAAAATACAAACCACGTAAACCTTGGTGGGAAGCTTCCCTGGATAAAAATGGACGGAAAGTGATATATGAAGATATTCTGAATAAACCTGAACAGCTTGGTTCCTCTTTCACAGCCTTGGCACTTAATGAAAAAGAAATACACAAACATACCTTGCTCGAGGCACTACCCTTTGATTTGGAAACGTATCTAGCAGAGGGTACAATCGTCGAGAAACCATCGATCATGCTTGCCTATTTTGATCCGAGTGGAAAGGGATCAAACATTTTCCCGCTCCCAAAATCTAGAAATGCCATTTTTTAAAGATTAAGGGCGGACCCAAAATGGGTCCGTCCTTATTTATTTATTATCACGTTTTTTATTTTCTTTTGCTAATATTTCATAAATTTTGGTTGCGTTCATATCGCCACTGAATTCGATTCCAAATTCAGTTCGTACATGTTCCCCCACCTTTTCCTGGGAGTTCCGTTTTTCTTTTTCCATTAACTTCTTCCTTTTCTGCCTTGCTTTGAATTGCGGTTGGCACCTTTTATTGGGTTTTCCTCTAATGCGAACTCATTGGAAAACTCATTTTCAGCTTGGTTTCTTTTTGGCGTTTTACTTGCTTTGACAGCACCATCTACATTAGCTTTCCGTTTCATTTTCATCCACCCTTTTTAATATAGTTTACGTTTTAGAATGGGGTAAAACTGCCGAAAATTATTCAGGGATATTATAGGGACAGACGAGAAAAAATAACCGTAAAACGGAAAGGGAGATTCTAGATGAAAAAGAAATTGGATTCACCAATTATCGATGATACACAACCCCACCAAATTAACGCACCAAGCTATAAAGGGACCGGCATAAAACCACGAGCTCCATTTGTCAATGATTATGGAGTCGTCATTGGCGACAGTAAATATGCATCTGAAAACTCACCACTCGAAAATTGGAGCGAAGATACAGACCCGGAAATCATGGCTGGAGACGACTGGATACACCCCACCAATGATATAGGCTGGAATTCAACTGAAAACCGTGAACTGTTAGAGGCTAAAAGAACGCCGCAGCCTTCTTTTATGCATCCTGATAAAGATGTTAGCATTGATACGGATTGAGTGATTCTTGAAGGGTCAATGGTACAAGTGAAATCCTTATTAACAACCAAGGGGTGTATAGCTCATTCAGTATATACCCCTTATTCTCATTTAACTTGTAAAATCCACTTTCCTTTAGTTTGACGAGCGTTCATTTCTGCATGGTCATCTGCCGCCTTTTCAATCGGATAAATGACGCCGATCGCAAGCTTAAGCTTTCCAGAATCCACGTAAGAAAAAAGACTTCAATGCCAGGCAACAGCATATCTGGGTGTTTAATGATCCAATTTTTTCCTGAACATCCTGAAGAATCGTTTCGTAACCTCCAAATGCAGCAAGCATCGCAATTTGATGCCCCATCTGCCCAGCCCCAATTACGGTTATTGATTGAATTTGCTTGTTGGTCATGCCCTTCTACTAATTGGTTAGTATGTAGCCTGGTCAAGCTTCAATGCCCTGTAGAATCATCCCCATAAAAATATCTGCAACTTCCTGTTCGGTTTTTTCACCTCCAGAGTCGAACCAATTATAGCTCCAATTGGCCACACCCAAAATAGCAAAAGAGATGATGGATGCATCAAGGTTGGAACGTAGTTCTCCGCTCTCGATGCCTTCCACCAGCACCTGTTTGATTTTATTACGGAACTCATCCCGCTTAGGAAGGATTTGTGCAAGTTTTTCGTCACTTAGATTTTTCATTTCACGGAAAAAGACCGTGGCGCTTGATTTTTTTGTTTTGATGCTTTTTAAAAACATATATACCATAACGAAAAGCTTTTCCTTACAGTTTTTCCTAGTATCCGAAATGATGATTTCCTGCTCACTAAGCAACTCGTCTATATAAGCAATATGAATATCCATAAGCAACTGCTCTTTGCTCTTAAAGTAATAATAAAATGTTCCCTTTGTCACTCCAACCGATTCGACGATATCAGAAATCGAAGTTTCACTAAAGCCCTTCTTTTCGAATAAGCGCATGCTATGTTCTTTCATTTTTTCTTTCATGTAAGCATCCTCGCAATCTGTAAAAATTCAGCTGAATTAATATCATACGCTCCGCACTATCAAAGCCTTCTTATTTCTTGGAAATTTCCTCCCTTAAAGCACGCCTTAAAATCTTTCCGACATTTGTTTTTGGTAACTCCTCACGAAATTCAACGAATAGCGGAACTTTATAAGCCGATAGGTTTGCACGGCAGTACTCGATGATTTCCCGTTCACTTGCCTTTTTATTATTTTTAAGTACAAGCACCGCTTTTACCGACTCCCCTCGGTAAGCATCTGGAACTCCAAAGACAACCGCTTCCTGGACAGCAGGATGTTCATAGAGGACTTCCTCGACATCACGCGGGTAGATATTATACCCACTTGCAATGATCAAATCTTTTTTCCTGTCAACAATATAGAGATACCCTTCTTCATCAACTTTGGCGATATCACCCGTATAAAGCCAACCATCCCTAAGAGTCACCGCCGTTTCCTCTGGCATATTCCAGTAACCCTTCATCACTTGAGGTCCTTTGATGACAATTCCCCATTACGCCTGGGGCCACTTCTTTAGTCCCGTCTTCTAGATCCATTACTTTATATTCTGTCGAAGGGATTCCAATCCCGACACTCCCATGCTTCCTTTCAGCAAATACCGGGTTGCAATGCGTAGTTGGCGAAGCTTCCGTAAGACCATAGCCTTCATGATCCTTCCTACAGTCTGGCTCATGATAAAAGTTCCGGTTACATTGACATTCTTCACCTTCTGCCAGGCTTCAAGGGGCATGTCGACGGCCAGAGCCCCCAAGGATGCCCCGCTATTGTTCACTAAAATGTCAATGGCACCGAATTCCCGGTAAGTTTCGTTAACCACTTCCTGTACATCTGACGGATTTTTGATATCACACTTGAAGGACAGCGCCCTGCCTCCAAGTTTTTCAATTTGCGAAGCAACTTCATCGCATGCTTCCTTCTTCCTTGAACAAAGCACAACATTCACCCCTGCTTCGACAAATCCGGTCGCTATTTGTACTCCCAATCCTATCCCTCCACCAGTTATGATCGCCGTCTTTCCAGTTAGATTGAATAGGCCGGTACCTTTCATACTTTCACCTCATGCTTTTATTTTCGAAGTTCTATTTTAGCTACTTGTGAACGGTTCATCAGGACCATCAGCAAGCCTCAACGTCCGTGCATTTGCCCAATTGTGCAGCAAACGGGAAATCGTTGAAATCCCTGCAGCTCCAAACCCTTGAATTGCCCTGTCCAGCACTTTTAATGCCCTAGTTGGTGCCACCACTTTTTTCATGGCTATCTCCCGCCTTCTCTCCCTTGTTCCCGACAGTATCCATCACATACAGCCTATAAAGTAAGAAGCCTAGCTTGTTCGATTTCAATCCGTGAATCGGCAACCCATTCCATGATCACACCTTGCCACGCCAAAGGTTTACCAAACGACACGGTTTTGAATGCGCTTACATAATTCTTCAAGTGCTCTTTCAGCAGCACCGATCAGCCTCATGCAGTGGTGTATCCTTCCAGGCCCGAGTCTTCCTTGGGCAATCGCAAACCCTTTACCTTCTCACCATAGTATATTCGTTGCCAGGACCCTCACATTTACAAAATTGATTTCCGCATGGCCATGCGGAGCATGATTATAACCAAACAGGGGGAGCATTCCCTCGATTTTGAAAACCGGTGTGTCCAGCGGTACAAGAATCATTGACTGTTGATCATGCTTGGACGCTTCAGGATCTGTCTTCCCCATAACGATGGCAATCTTGCATCGGGGCTCTCCTGCTCCTGAAGGGCACCATTTCCGGCCGTTTATGACATATCATTACCTGCCTTTTCAAGACTGCACTCTACATTGGTAGCATCGGAAGACGCCACTACTGGTTCTGTTAGCGAGAAGCATGAGCCGTTAATTCAGATAAAAGCGGCGGTATATCACTCATCGACTCTTCTGTGAATCTAGCTGCTTTTGATATACGGATTCATTTGGGAATACGTACTTTTCCATGAATTCCGTTAACTTCTTTTCCAGATTTTGTACCTCTTGATCATGTTCAATTTGCAAATTGAATTCCTCCTTTAAAACTGACTAACCGGTTAGTATGTTATTACCGTTGGAGTACACGCAATATTCTGACTTTTACAACGATTGAATTATATATTTTCATGTCGTTCTTGTCCCGTTATCTGGACATTTTTCTTTCCCGTTATAATCACTTGGTAGGACTGCGGGGAATACACAAACGATTTTCGTACCTTTTTTCAGTTCGCTTGTTATGAACACTTTTCCGCCGTGCTTTTCGATGATTCTAAAACAAACGGAAAGACCCAATCCCGTTCCTGATGTTTTTGTAGTGAAAAATGGTTCTCCTACTTTTTGAAGGGAGTTTTCCGGGATACCCTCCCCTTCATCCAAAATGCTCAAAAAAACTTCCCCATTTTTTTCGTTTACGCTCACAAAAATATTTCCGCCATTCGGCATCGATTCTATGGAATTTTTTATCATATTTATTAATACTTGCTTGATTTGGTTTTCATCAAAGTAAATAAAAATGGGTTCTGTATCGTAATTTTTATGAATTTGAATATTGTTCAATACGGCATTTGTCTCCAACAGTGTAACGACATGGTTACAGCTTTCTTTTAAATCCTTCTCAAGAAAAACCGCCTCCGCGGGTTTCGAAAGCAGCAAAAGTTCATTCAGGACTTGCTCGATTCGATTTATTTCCGAAAAAATAATATCATAATATTCATCTTTATCAGCACCGCCATCTTTAATCAACTTTACAAACCCCATTATGGCTGTCATCGGATTCCTGACCTCATGTGCAATCCCTGCCGCAAGTTGTGCAGCCGTTGATAACTTGCTTGATGTGATTGCCAAATGTTCGTTTAGGCTAACAAGCTTTTCTTCTGCATGTTTACGTTCATTAATTTCCGATAATATGCCTGCCGTCCCTATGAATTTCCCTGCGTCATCGTAAATTAGTTTAACGAATGCTTCAACCCAACTGGTCCCTTTTTTCGCATTCAGTTTAATGTCCACTCGAAAATATTTATTTCCTTGATGAAAGGATTCCGCAAAGGCCTTTAATACGTCCTGATAAGAAGACATATCCATATGTTTAGAAAAGTGAAGCCCAAGTGATTCGTTCACCGTCGCACCACTCATCGATTTCCATGCTGGGTTTAAATACAACCATTTTCCTTTATCATCCGTTTGAAAAATAACCTCATTGAAGCTATTGACCAATTCTTTGGAGTACTTGGAGAAGATGCGATAACGTCCTTCGCTATCTTGCAATATAGCTATCGTTTTCCGTTTATTATCATAGATAGCACCCAAACACCAAGCAATGGATAGAATGGCGAGTAAATATATTCCTGCAAAGGCGGAAAACCTGCGTTCTTCATGGCCCAGCCATCCTAAATAGGGCAATATCAATATGAAGAATAGGGCAGGGACAATGATCCTTCCAGTATATTTGTTCATTTTTTCCACCTCCTTTACTAATGATTTAAACTTCATTCGACGGAGTTCCAGCAAGTAAGGGTTCAAATTATGCATATACTGTATATTAAAACGGTAAAAAACTCACTTATAGGTAAACTTCAACATTTTACCTTTGATTCCTGCAAACAACACAAAAAACCTTTCCTCGATGGAAAGGTCTCTTTTCAACTTAAATCATTTACCCAATGATGACGCGTTCCTTTGGATAATGATAATTTTCCGTAACTTCTTTATGGCCTATGATATAAAGCAGGGACGTTATCCCGACCCGGCCAATAAACATAATGATCATAATGACAATTTTACCGGTATTACTGAGATCAGGCGTGATTCCCATCGAAAGGCCAACTGAACCGAAAGCCGAACATACCTCAAAAATGATTTGGGTTAAAGTGAAATTCTCGGTAATCGATAAAATGAAGATGGCCAATATGCACAGGAAGGAACCCATGATCATAACTGCTGTCGCTTTTCGGATATCATCTGGATGAATCTCCCGTTTGAACACTTTGATGGATCGCCTTCCCCTCATGAAATTCCATAAGAACAGAATCATGATAGCCAGAGTGGTTGTGCGGATCCCTCCCCCGACTGAGCTTGGGGATGCCCCAATGAACATTAATATGCTCATCAATAAAAGGGTCGGTTCCGAAAAGTCACTCACATTCATTGTTGTTAACCCTCCGCTTCGCGTATTGGAGGACATGAATAACGAGTAGAAGAACGATTCATGCCAGCTCTTACCTTTAAAGAACCCATTCATTTCCAGCAGGTAAATCAGGATCGTCCCCCCAATGATAAGGGAAAAGAAAGTGACTGATGTCAGCTTCGTGAACAAAGAAAAATGAAACTTATAAGTACGGGCATTATTGGACAAAAACTCTTTCAACTCGATCAAGACCGGAAACCCAATGGCTCCAAGGGTAAGCAGGATAATCGTGATGAACTGCACGAAGTAATCCCCTTTAAAAGGAATCATCGATATACCGGTGATATCAAAACCGGCATTGGTAGTGGAACTGACTGCCAAAAATAAGCCATTTAAGAAGGCGTCTTTCCAGTTTGGATAATAATTCAAAAAATAAATACCTAAAACCAGGGCACCAATCATTTCAATAACGAGGAATATCTGAATGATTTGAATCAATAATTTAACAAGGCCCGAAAGATTCGATTGGTTTTGATCGGTCATGATCAATTGCCTTTCCTTCAAACCGATCTTCTTGCCCAATATTAGCCAGAAAAAGGTTCCGAGTGTCATGATGCCAATCCCGCCAAACTGGAGAACGAACATCAGAATGAAATAGCCAGCCTCACTTAACACATCAGGCGTACTGACTACAGTTAATCCTGTAACACTGACAGCACTGATAGCTGTAAATAAGGCATCCATAAATTCCCACTCAACACCAGGTTTTAGGGCAACCGGCAGGCTAAGCAACGCTGTCGAGATGCTGACAGCTAAAAAATAATAACCGACGATAAGCTGAGCTGGTGTTAATTTTGATAATATTTTTTTGATAGCAAACATAAAGAGTTTCCTTTCTTACTCCTTTATAGTTATGTGAATCACATAACCATTAAAAATCTAGTTTACCCTTTTTTCATTCTTTTTTCCATTCTCTTTTAAAACTGTCTTACTTACAACAATAAGGCAGGTTTACCAAAAAGTTTGATTCCGCTACTATAAGTAAAACTCCGCATTCTACTTATACTATCATTACAGCGGCAAAAGCCGTTGAAAAAGCAAAGGGGAGATTCAAATGGCTAACAGCAGTAACAACCTTCTTGTTCCTGGAATCGAACAAGCATTAGAACAAATCAAATATGAAATTGCATCAGAATTCGGTGTACAACTAGGTTCCGATACTTCAGCACGTGCCAATGGTTCAGTTGGTGGAGAAATTACGAAACGACTTGTAGCACAAGCTCAATCTCAACTTAAAGGTCAAGGTCAATAATTACTATCACAATTGAATATCCATGGCTAAGAGTCCAGCTCCGTGCTGGACTCTTTTAATTATTCCCTTGTCCGTTTCCATTATTGCCCTTACCCTTTTTCCACTTATCCCAATCTTGTTTAACTTTTATCACTATTTTATCTTGTTTATCTTTTTTATTTTTATTTTCGTACTTTATATGATCGCCATTATTCTGTTCTCTTTCTCTTCCCTTTTCATTGACCGATGTATATCTTTTCCCATCAAGCCTTTTATCTTCCTTTTCATTTTTCTGCTTGTCCTTTAATTGGTTGCTGTGATTATTTTGATTGCTGACAGGTTTTCCTTTTGATTCCATGCTTTTTTCCTTAAAGTCATTTATCTCATTCCGTTTTCCATTTTTATCTTCACTTTTGTTTTTTCCCTTATTTTGGTCTGATGGTGTTCCTAAGTTTTTCTGTTCAATTGGTTTTGCTTCATTTACCGACTTTTGCTTTAATTCATTTGATGTATTGTTCTCTTTTTTCTTTTCCTCAACCGATTTTTTTTCTGTACTCAGCGTTTCGCTCTGCTCTTTCGGAATAACAACCTTTTCCTCTACTTTTTTATCCGTTGCTGGTGCAGACTCCCTCGTATTGACTTTTACCTTCTCTTTATCTTCATTTAACTTCTTTTCGACATACTTACCTGTGGATATGCCTTGTTCCCTTGCTTGCTTCCTATCGCTTTTTGTTGCCTGAATCACTTTCATCTTCGTATTAGAAACATTATTCTGTTCTGATATTTCTTTTATCTCTTTTTTTAAGTTCTTATCCAATTTTTTATCTTTATCCAATATCGTTGTGGAAACGACTATTTGTTTTTTTTCTTTCAGATATCCAAGTTGTTTCGTCGTTTCGACGATTCGGTTTGTAACCGTTTTAATGTCCTTACCTTTCCAATCTTTCAGCTGACCAATCACAAGCTTGCCGTCTTCATTTAAACCGCTAAGTTTGAGAACTTCTAAATGATGGTCAAGCTCCAATTCAATGCTGGGATTCACATCTATTGTCATGTATGCCGATACATGCTCAGAGAAATAGGATGGAAGAAACGAAAAGAGAATCAGAAAAGTGGAGGCAATGCTTAGCACGGCCTTTTTTTTGAAAGATGAATTAAAATTGGGAAAGGCGAAAGTGACCTTTTGTTTAATAGGCGAAAAAGTGATTTCCTCACCTACTTCATATTCCCGTTCCTGCCTTTTGGTTTTTAGAAATTCACCCTCGGGGGTCAATAGGGTTACAAAACGCTTATTAACTGAAAGAATTACTCCTTTTTTCATCCATTGATAGCCCCTTTTATATAATCATTCAAGTACAAAAAATCTCCGTTTATTATGATTGCCACAGCAATGATGTACTTTCTGTTCCGTTCAATCGTTTTTCTGCTTACATCCACTTTTCCTTCAAGCTGCTTTACTGGCAGCCGCTTTTTTGCAAACAGGATTTCTTTCAGTTCGTCATCTTCCATTAACAATTTAGCAATCATAATAGCTCCCTTCCTGGCATCCGCATGTTTTGGAGAGTTTTCGACTAAATCCTCAAATGACAGACCAAAATCCTGTAGATGGCTTATATAAAGGTGAATTTCTTCTTTTCTTCTTTCCGATTCCTTTTGCTTCTCGTATTCATTCATGGAATTTTCATTATCGATATATATATGGCTTTGATCATTATCATCATTCAGAGATAAATCCAAAAGGACTTCTTTCCGTTTCGACTGGCTTCTTAAATAATCTATAACCCTTCGTTTAACGAGGGTTTCGGCAAATGCCAATAAAGAACGGCCTTTTTCCGGGGAATATTTATCGATTGCCTCATTAAAAGCAATCATTCCAATACTAAATTCATCATCTGATTCGTATATGTAACGTCTGCAGATTGATGAGACGGTTTTTGCAATAAAAGGTTTGAAAGACTCTATAGTATCATTACGAAGGCTTATATCGCCTTGTTGAATTTTCAATACGGTTTCTTCTAAAGAACGCTTTTTTTTGAATGCTGTAAACATCAATCCAAGCATTTGCTCACCTCGCTCCTGTTGAACAAAAATACGCATCAACATACTTATCTTAAGCGGAGGGAGTCTAAAAGACAGTGCCAAAAGAACTATTTTTGCGATATAAATGAAATCGCATAATATATCCACATGATAAAATACTTAGTTTCTTCTCGTTTATTACAGTGCAATTACAGTAAAATATCTTTTACAGGATCATTGTACAAATCAATGGGACAATTGTCATTTTTCTAACCGGAATTTAATATTCACATCTTTTAACATATCATTCGCAAACATCCCTGGTCTTGTGTGGGTCATCTCCATAAATACATTAAGAAGATAAAAAAACAGGCGTAAACTTGCACGCCTGTTTTTTTATGCTTCCTGTATTTGATTCTCTTTTTTTTCTTTTTTCTCTTTTTTGCTTGAAATGATCCACGCACCTACGGCAATTCCAATCAATACGACCCAGAATATCGATTTCCAAAGAGTTGATTCAGGGAAATGATGATCGATGACAGCCAGTGAAGGGTGTGCGAGTGTATATACCGCTAACTTCACCCCAACCCAACCTACAATCAAAAATGCTGCCGTTTCAAGTGAAGGACGCTGATGAAGCAATTTCACGAATGCATTTGCTGCAAACCGCATAATGATCAATCCAATCATACCACCGAGGAACATAACGGCGAATTGCCCTCCGTCAATACTGCCGACTTTCATCCAGCCTGTTGCAGGAAGTGTAACAGCCAGTGCAACGGCAGCCAACATGGAATCGATTGCGAAAGCGATATCAGCAGCTTCAACCTTTACCACGGTCAACCAGAAGCCAGATTGCTTTTTAGGTTTTGTGACTTCCTTCTCACCTTTACCAACGTATTTTTTGTAAATGTGCTGAAAAGCAATGAAAAGTAAGTAAATGGCACCGATCGCTTGAACTTGCCACACGTCGACAAGAAAGGAAATAAGGAATAGACTTGCAAAGCGGAAAACAAAAGCTCCCATCAGACCATAAAACAAGGCTTTTCGTTGTTGTTCTTTTGGTAAATGTTTAACCATGACAGCCATGACGACTGCATTATCCGCAGCAAGTATTCCTTCTAGTCCAACCAAGATAAGAAGGACCCAACCATATTCCAATAATATTGATGCTTCCATCCATTCAACCTCCAATAGTTTGTATTTTCTCCCTATCGGCATTGGCAAAATAAAAAGACCTCTGCCGTATAGGCAAAGGTCTTGCTGAACATGAAAACATGTCAACAAAGCCGATGAATGTTTCCATTCACGTAATGACGACTTTGTTTTAGGGCGAACCCTAACGCTACTCCCCTTTGAAAGGAAAATCAGTTATTAAGTATATTAATAGTATACGCACTTATTATGAAAATAACAATCTTTTTTATATTTGGATCATCCTCTTCGTTTCCCTTTGGATAATTTAATCAACTGCAAATATTCTTTACCAAAACGGATCCAGTTCGGTTTTCCAGAAAAGTAGTTCTGAAACAACGATAAAAACCTCGGATATTTCCCATCATATGGATACCATTGGATTTCTGTATTCTTTTTACCTTTATCGATCATGATCGCTTTTTCATGACAGAAAATCTTCAATCCATGTTCGCCATGATAGCGGCCAATGCCACTTTGTTTGGCACCGCCAAATGGTAAATGATGATTAGCAACAGTAATCAGCACATCATTGATCGTCACCGCTCCTGTAACTAACTGTGACGCAATCCGACTTGCTTTTTCCCTGTCCATCGTCCATACGCTCGAATTGAGTCCATATTCACTTTCATTTGCAAGGGCAATCACTTGTTCCTCCGTATCAAAAGGCACAACAGGCAACACGGGTCCGAACGTTTCTTCATTCATGATTTTCATGGAATGGTCGACATTGGAAAGAATCGTCGGCGGAATGAAGTGGGTCTGTCCCGTTCTCCACTCTTTCGGAGAGGTTCCAGTTTCAAGTATGGCCCCTTTATTCAGTGCGTCCTCCAGGTGTCCAGCCACAATATCAACTTGTGCTGGGAAAGTCATTGAACCGATATCATCGTTTAATTGAATCCCCTGCCTCATGGACTTCGCTTTTTCTTTAAGCATCGTTAGGAATTCCTTATAAACGGAACGTTCTACATAAACCCTTTCGACACTCATACACACTTGCCCGCTGTTTGTAAAAGCTCCCCAAAGAGCCCCGTTCACAGCCCGTTCCAGGTTAGCATCACACAGAACAATCATCGGATCCTTCCCGCCAAGCTCAAGAATAGTTGGGATAAGTTGTTTAGCTGCGACCCCACCAATCATTTTTCCGGTCCTTACAGATCCAGTGAAAAATATATAATCTGGTTTTTGCTCAGTTAGTGCCGCACCCAATTCTTTCCCCCCATGCGCAAACTGTATAGTTCCCTCTGGGAAACCAGCTTCATGAAACAGATTATCAATGCACAGCCCAACTAAGGGTGTTACCTCTGATGGCTTGGCGATGACTGTATTTCCTGCTGCTAGAGCATTTAGAATGGGTACCATGGAGAGCTGCAGCGGATAATTCCATGGTGAAATGACGAGAACCGTTCCACGGGGCATAAAATGGACATAGGATTTTTTCCCAATTAGCATGAGTGGAGTGGACACCCTCTGTCCGGAAAGAGCTTTTACTGCATGTTTCTCGATATGCTTGATCGCATCAATGGTGGGCATAATGTCAGCAACCAGCGCTTCAATTTTTACTTTTCCCGTATCTTTTGAAATAACTTCAGCTATTTCATCCATTTTTTCAACCATCAATAAGCGAAGCCGTTTTAAATATAGCAGCCGTTCTTTGATGGGAAGACTCGACCACGCTTGAAACGCATATCTTGATTTCTTATATATATCAGGGATCGAGGTCAGTGGTGTTGGAACGAATTCCGCAATCTTCTCACCTGTTGCCGGGGAATACACATCCCACTTGCCTTGTATTTTTTCCATAACTATTCCCCTTTCTTTACCAAATTCTTATCTGGTACTCCTTATCATTTTTATGTTTTAAATAAAAATTGACCATAGCAGGAACAACTTCCCTGAAATCAGGACAAATGATTCCAGAAGCAACTAAATCGTTTTGGGCTGCAGTACTGTCAAAACGTCCTTTCCAAGTGAAGTAATCAAGGGGCTTCTTGTCCTAAATATGCCTTCATAGGACCCTTGATAGGAGTGCTTGGCTTAGTCCCATTGGAATATGGTCTTTTGGTCTTTCTTATACAATTCATCAACGAAAAGTTCATTATATAATGCCAGAGATAAAGTAGCCTGTATAATATAATCGATTGTAACCAGGTTCACTACCGTTTCCCTCTCCGATGAAATATATGTATCAAGAAAATTAAGGTTGAAATAGCGACCATCGAATTTAATCGTTTCCCCTGTTTGGGAATGCCCCTTAACAATCTTGGGCCTGATTATGGTAATAGGAATCTCTTTTTAAGCTCCTCGACAAGTAATTCAGCCTCAAATTTTGTCGTTCATAATGATTCTTAAAGCTTTTCGGAAAGCGCAATTCATGCTCGTAAGGAATCCCTTCCCGATTCCCTGCCACATAACGGGTGCTAAAATACGTATACCTCTTAAGAGTAGTTACTCCTTTAGCAAATTCGTTTACATGGTCCTTACCTACGACATTGACAAGCCGGTCAATTTTTTCAGGGATAGCTAAATCGTATATCGCGTCAAGATTAAATATTGTGTGTGACTTTTTGTTGAAGTTCATCGAATAATTCCTCTCACCAATTTACCTTGAATAGTAATCTCCTAGCCATAATAGCACTACCGAAATGGAATATATAGTAAAAACAATCACTATTAAAAGGAGAATTCACGATAACTATCGAAGTTAATGTATAGGAAACCAAAGGGAATTGCAGCTGTCAAGTTTATCGGGTTTAGTGTTTAATATGGGTTTGGGAGGATAAATTCATATTATCGAATAAAAATTATTATCTATATAACTGATTTTCCGTTACTATATAAGAAGGCGATTTTTTCGCGCATACATATTTGAGGTGAGCGCACAAATGAAAAGAATAATTAAAGCATACGACTTCCCTATTTTCATCGCTGTCGTATTACTCTGTTTGTTTGGTTTAGTGATGATTTACAGTTCGAGCATGATTACTGCTGTTGCTCGGTACCACCAGTCCATGGATTTCTTCTTCGAGAAACAAAAAACGGCCTTTGTCATATCATTCCTGGCAATGATCGTGACGATGATTCTTCCTTATAAGATGTACAAAAACAAAATTTTCTTGATGTCTATGATGTTTGGAATGGCCGGTATCCTTTTGCTGCTATTTATTTTCGGCCATACAGCAGGAAATGCCACAAGCTGGTTCAAGGTAGGGACAAAATCGGTCCAACCTGCGGAATTTTCCAAGTTAGCCATGATCATTTATCTGGCAGCCATTTACGGAAAAAGGCAGGATCGAATCAATAGCATTGATAAAGCCGTCATCCCCCCGATTTTCTTTCTCGTATTTATTTGTTTTTTAATCGGGATTCAACCTGACTACGGAACGGCAGCCGTCATTTTCCTAATTTCAAGTACGATGATCTTTTCATCCGGAATGTCATTTAAGAGTATTTCCAAACTCTCTTTGATTACTGCGATATTCGTTACAATATTTGCATTAGGAGTAATCGTGACAGGAAATTTTTCATCCGTTTTCTCTGAAAATAAAGTGTCTCGATTTACCGGGTTTGCAGATCCTTTTGGTCAAGAGGGAGGAAATGGGTATCAGCTCGTGAATTCCTTGTATGCGATAGGATCAGGAGGCCTTACAGGCGTGGGACTTGGTGACAGTGTACAAAAATACGGGTACCTGCCCGAATCACATACGGATTTCATCATTTCCATCATTGCAGAAGAACTTGGAATATTCGGTGTAGGCTTCGTTCTATTGACACTTGGGTTTATCGTCCTTAGGGGGTTTATACTCTCAGCAAAATGTAAAGATCCATTTGGAAGCCTATTATTGATCGGTATCTCATCCATGATTGGCATTCAAGTTGGGATCAACATCGGCGGTGCGACTGGACTAATTCCCATTACTGGTATCACCCTTCCGTTCATCAGCTATGGAGGATCTTCCTTACTGCTGCTCATGCTGTCAATGGGAATATACCAAAATGTCGTAATGCGAATGAATTTACTTGAACAGAAAGAGAAAGTCGTGTCCATCCCAAAAGATGAGATCGCTTCTTCAAAATAAACGATCCAATCCTTCACCCCCTGACATTTCTGTTCATGTCAGGGGGTTTTAGTCATACCCTCTCTCCAATCTTTGGTTATGGGATATCGCATAAAAAAACAGGCAGTCAAAACCGACCGCCTGTTTTTTCATTTATAATGGATACCGATTTTCGTAAAGCCTGAAATCAAGCTAAGCAAAGGACAAAGTAAGCAAAAGAATGCAAATGGGGCATATTCAAGGGTTGGAACACCCAATACCTGTGTCAGGAAAACACCGCAAACACCCCAAGGAACCAGAGGATTAACAACTGTTCCTGCATCTTCAAGTACCCTCGTAAGAGTTTTTGGGTGTAAGCCTAAATCTTCATATTTCTGCTGAAACGCTTTCCCAGGCAGTATAACTGACAAATACTGTTCACCCACTAGGAAATTCACGCTGATTCCTGCAAATACAGTAGCGGAGATCACTTTCGCTACACTCGTCAGTGAATCCTGGACCGCATTTAAAATTGAAGGAATCACTCCCAATTCAAACAATAGTCCTCCCATCGCCAATGCCAACAACACCATCGAAACGGAGAACATCATACTTTCAATGCCGCCCCTCGATAGGATTGAGTCCAGTTGATCCATTCCACTCTTGAGTACAAATCCGCCGTATAAAATATCTGCTAGTTTTGCAACCGTCAAATTAGGAGTTTGAATGAAAGCGATGATGGCTGCCGAAATGATTCCTGCCGACAATGTCGGAATGGCTGACACCTTTTTCAAAGCCATGACTAGAACGATGGCAAACGGAATCAAACTCCATATGCTTATGTTCGTTTCCATCTCCAGGGCTTTCGTCATGGCTTCAATTTCCTCAACGCGAGCCAGTTTGACATTAGGTGAAAGGAAGTAGAAGAGAATAAGTGATATTAAAAAACCTGGAATCGTTGTCCAAAGCATATTTTTGATATGTTCAAATAATGGTACTCCAACCGTTCCCGAAGCAAGGTTGGTCGAGTCGGATAATGGAGACATTTTATCCCCAAGAAATGCACCGGAAATGATTGCACCGGCTGTGATCGCCAACGAAAAATCCATCGCCGACGCCATGCCTATGAAAGCAACGCCGATTGTGGCTGCTGTTGTAAGTGAACTCCCGATACAGAGCCCAAGTAGCGAACACACCAAAAATGTGACCGCATAGAAATATTCACCAGAAATCCAGTCAAAACCATAGTACATGATGGTAGGGATCGTCCCGCTTGCCATCCAGATTGAAATCAGCATTCCAATGAAAAAGAATATATAGATAGCTCCCATACCAGAAACTGCACCTTTGACGATAGCCGCCTCCATAATCGAAAATGGCAGCTTCTTGATCTTTCCATAAACAAATAGAAATAGGATTGCCGCTATAATTGGAATATGGGGGGCAAGTCCATAATGTATGATACCAGTTGCAATAATTAAGAATAGAATTGCCAAAACCCCAATTGCTTCAGGTAAGGAGAGTTTTAGCTTTGCATCTTCAAGACGCATAATGTATTTCCCCACTTTCATTTTGTATATTCTCTAAGGTAAGGATAGGACTTTTCACTCCCTACAATTACTGAAACGCTTTTAAGCACTAAAGTACTAGCTAAATATAAAGGAGTTTCGGGCGATTGTCAAAGGAATAATAATCTATTTTTAGTAGAATTCGATTCTTCATTCCTTTTTATCACAAAACAAAAACCCATACTTCGATTCGTATAGGTTCAGCTAAATATTCCATAAGATATAAGTCCTCTTCATTGCTTAGCCCCAAATAAGGCCCTATCTTAATCATGTCCCTACAATTCTTTCAGTTATGTCGTAGTCCCACCTAAATGAACTGCAAACCGCTCCTGATCATCAGATAATTTGGTTTTTAATTTACCAATTAATAAAAATTATTATTGTGTACAAACTACGTTTTGTAAGTAAAAAAATGATTCCTGTACACCGAAGATTTAGATTTTAGATTTGGTCAACTGCTGCATTCGAATATGTAATTACACAAATTCTATTATTATAATCTTTTTTATAAATGGATAATTTTAACAATCGATAATATTTGCGACGCATTTTCCTAGGCTTACACCTTTAATCAAACGCCATCCCTTTAAATAAAAATAGCCAACATCTACTCTTTTCAAAAAAAGGTTAATGTTATATAATAAGTTTGTTCAGTATTTCACAAACTTCTGTTGAAAAGTATCCATCCAAGAAGGATGGATACTTAGAAGGCTACATTAACAAGGAAATATAGATAGGTAATGTAATTAAAGATAGAATGGTACTAATTACAAATGAAGATGCTGTTTCAGTTGATAATGAATCAAATCTAGTTGAAATCATTGCAGCTACAGCAGATCCCGGAAATGATACTAGCAAAATAGCTTTAATTGTATCTGCATGATCAAGGCCAATTAGATGAGCAACCAGAATCATATATAATGGAATAGCCACAACTTTTAAAATGGAAATACCAAAAGCAATTGGTCGTAAGCTAATCTTACGGATACCCACGGTTACACCAACAGCAAATAATGCAACCCCAGATGTCACTGACCCAATTTGATCAAGCGCATTTTTTATGATATCCGGTGCCTGGAACCCTAATAATGTTAATACAACAGCAAGTAAGGGAATACATGCAAGCGGTTCGCTAAGACCATGCAAAACAATACCTAGAATGTTTGTTTTTTCATCTTTAGATTTACCCAATCTGGATTGTCCGACCGTACCAACTATTGTTGCTAATGGATCCAGAAGGGCATTCACCACAATACCGGTAATCGCAATAGGTATAGCTATCTCTTGCGCCCCAAACAAACTGCCTAATACAGATATCCCCATAAAAGCAAAGGCTGGCTGAGTTGCGTTTAATGAAAACATAGATGCTTTAGTTAAATCGTATTTAAACACCAAACGAGCCACTATTAAAAGGATAATGTAAAAGCCAATAACACCTATGGTCATAGTTAAGAAAAATGACCATTGATTAATTAAGGTTTGTTTTGAGGTTGTCGTGATCCCAATGAATAAGTGTGCAGGTAATGCAAATTTTGTAACTAACGTATTAAGCCCTTTGGATGATTCTGAATTAAAAATTTTAAAATAGCCACCCAAATAACCAATAATAATTGTAAAAAAGATTGGTATTAATGTTAAAAATATATTCCCAATATTCACTCGAGATGCACTTCTCTTTCCAAAAAAATTGTCCTATTTAAAAGATTCTACTATGACTGACTTATACGGAGATCCCCTAAAACGGATCCCCTTTCTTTTGAGACAACAAAATAATCTGGATTTATTTCCCATAAATAGTTTTGTACTCCGGCTTCCACATGTATTCTGTAATTGCTTTTTCAATATCTGTTATATCCGCTTTCGCAACTCCTTCTTCAATGGCTGTCTTTGCCACTTCGATGGCTACAGATTTAGAAACCTCTTGCAATTGTTTGATTGAAGGGAGTAAAGAAGCACCATGCTTACTGCTATCCGATAATCTTGAAACAGCAGATGATGCTGCTGCAAGCATGCCCTTAGAGATTATTGTTGCTTCTGCGACAATTGCACCAAGTCCAAGTCCTGGAAAAATATATGCATTATTAGATTGTCCGATTGTATAAATCACACCATTATAGTCAACATCATCAAACGGGCTTCCTGTCGCTATTAAGGCTTTACCTTGAGTCCACTTTATAAGGTCTTCAGGAACAGCTTCCGCTAAGGGAGTCGGATTTGACATCGGCATAATAATAGGATGTTCCACGTGCTTTGCCATTTCTTTTACAACTTCTTCTGAGAAAGCTCCTGTTTGACCAGAAGTACCGATTAAGATGGTTGGTTTAACCTTTTTTATTACCTCTAATAATGGGATAATTCCGTCTTCATTCCGAGCCCATTCCTCAACTTCTTCAGCTTTCCGGCAATACGACTTTTGGAATTTCAAAACATCCGGAATGTCATCTATCAACAATCCACGATAATCGACAGCCCAAAAGTTACCATATGCCTCTTCTCTTGAAATGCCATCAAGAATCATGGCTTCAACCATCTGATCAGCATTACCGATTCCTGCTGCACCTGGACCAAAAACAACAACTCTTTGTTCCTTTAAAGGAACACCAGTTACTTGTAATGCAGACTTTACGGCGGCTAGTGTTACTGCACCTGTACCTTGTATATCATCATTAAAAGTGAGAATCTTTTCACCATAATTATCGATTATATTTCGTGCATTTATATTTCCAAAGTCTTCCCAGTGGAGCAATACCCTTGGGAAGAAGGCTTGAGAATTTTTAACAAATAAATCAATGAATTCGGTGTATTCATCACCGCGAACACGCCCAAACCTGTTACCAATATACAGTGGATCACTAATCAGGCTTTCGTTGTCAGTCCCAACATCCAGGACAATAGGTAGCACCCTGCTTGGATCAATTCCCGCAGCTGCAGTGTAGACTGCCAATTTGCCAATGGCTATGTTAATTCCACCAACTCCCTGATCTCCGATTCCAAGAATACTTTCAGAATCTGTAACAACTATTAAATCGATATCATCAGATGAAAGGTCCAGGTTTTTAAATGCATCTTCCATTCCCTCCATATTATCTATAGATAGGTATAGACCTCCTGGACGGTGATATTCTTGGGAGTACTGTTGAATGGCCTCTCCTACAGTAGGTGTGTAAATGATCGGAAGTATTTCACTTAGATGGTCTTTAAGTAGGCGGTAAAACAGTACCACATTCCTATTAAACAAATCATATAACATTCCATTCTTCCGAATATCGCTAGGTTGAGTGGAGAATTGTACATAAGCTCTTTTTACTTGTTCCTCAAGAGTAAGCACCTGGGATGGCAGCAAGCCTACCAATCCTAGTTCATTTCTTTCTTCCTTAGTGAAAGCAACCCCTTTATTAATAAAAGGGTTTGACAGAATACCTTTTCCTCTTAAAGTTGTTTCCAAGCCCTTTTTTGTCTTATCATAAGCTGTCATAGACGTACCCTCTTCCTAAAAATGTATATTTATAAATGATCATTACCAGGCAATAGAGTATATTCTTCCCTGTGGAAGTGTAATTACTAAAAGAAAACTGTAAAAAGGAAAATAAATATACAGCACATAAAAACATAAATATTTCCTCATTACTGCTTATTTGTTTAATTTTGTGAAAAATTTATAAATAACTCAATCGCCAGTCTATATCTTAGTAGTCATTTACGGGGGACACTAGCTTATTTAACTAATTTTAGTATTATGTAATTAAAAAAAGTAAGCAGCCATTTGGCTACTTACAGATAACGTTGAATAATATGGCCCTTGTCATCATTAAATTTGTGTTGGGAGACTGGTCGGCCTACCGTTCCATAGATTACCTTAACATCAAGGACCCCGATATCCTTCATGAATTTTAAATATTTCCTTACTGATACCCTGGATATACCCGCCACATTTACGACTTCCTCTGTTGAAAAGGGAGCATTTTTAAATACCCGTATCACATTCCATATAATCTTTAAGGTATCTTGAGCTAATCCTTTCGGTAATTCCTCTGGTAAATGATTTTCTTCTTGATGCAATATTCGATAATCTAATTCTTCTTGATTTAGCATATTTTTATCTTGAATAAAAGCTGATTTGTTCCGATATGCTGATAAGGCCGCGTTAAAACGTTCAAATTCAAACGGCTTAATTAAATAATCAACAGCACCTAGTCTCAATGCTTTCTGAATCCTCTCAATGTCCGACGCAGCAGAAATGACAATAACATCTATCTCTTTTTCACTTTCTCGAATTTGTGAGAGTAAATCGAGTCCATTTTTCCCAGGCATGAAAATGTCTAATAGAACTAACCCTATTCTTTGATTTTCCAATACATTCAGAGCTTGATCCACTGAGGAACAGAAAGCAGCTAATTCGTAGCCATCGACTTGATTCAAATAGCGCTTATTGAACTCAGCAACCATCGGGTCATCTTCTACGATCATTACCTTAATCATCCTACATCATCCTTGCTTTTGTATGGTATATAAACCACAAACGTTGTTTCTTGACCTTCTTTTGAACTAATATCGAGATCTCCACCTAGCTTATCCAGGCTTGCCTTAACCAAATATAAACCAATCCCCCTGTCATCTCCTTTTGTTGTAAATCCTTTTAAAAGGATATGATTAAGATTGGCATCAGATATTCCCTTTCCAGTATCATGAACTTCAATAGTTAAAATATCATCTGCATAATCAAACTTTAATTCAATTCGTTTAACGGGCCTTTTTTCCACTGCTTCTATAGCATTGTCAATCAAATTTCCTATTATCGTAATTAGCTCATGAGTAATAGATGCATTTTCTGGTTCTGGCAATGGAAAGTCAGAGGATAATGCCAGCTTAGCACCTGCTTCCCTGGCATAACTTAGTTTTCCAATTAAAAAACCGGCTAGTACTGGATCTTTAACGGTTTTGGTAATAAAGCCAATCTCGTTCTCTCTGTGGTCAACAAGATCACTAATATATGCTGCAAGCTGATCATAATAATGCATATGCACCATACCAAGTATTACATGAAGTTTGTTCATGAATTCGTGCGACTGGGCCCTTAACGATTCAGCATATAAACGGACTCCAGTCAGCTGTTCCGCCAGCAGATGTATTTCTGTTTTATCACGAAATGTAGCCACGGCACCTACGATTTCATCCTTCACAAATACTGGTACCCTATTCACTAGTAAGACACTATCGTTTAAATCCTGCTCTTTATCCAATTCGGCCTTGCCGGTCTCCAGGATTCTATCCAGGTTTGAGTCAGGCATGTAACCAGTTACCTTTTTACCCGTTGGATTTTCATTAATGCCCGCTTTTTTAAATATCTTTAAAGCTGCTTTGTTTATGAGAGTAATGGTTGAACTCTGATCTACCGCTATAATTCCCTCCCGAACTGATTGTAAAATGGCGTTTCGCTCTTTTAAAACCTTCGCAATAGCAAAAGGTTCCAGCCCAAATAATATTTTCTTAATATACCTTGCCAAAAGTATTGCCCCGGCAATTCCGGTTAATATTCCAAAAACGGTTCCCACATAAATATTAAAACGGCTTTTTAAAACAGCATCATTAACTTTTTGAAGAGAAATACCGACCACCACGGCTCCAATTTGATTATCCTCTGAATCATAAACAGGGGTGAAAGAACGCAATGACCTGCCTAAAGTTCCTTTGGAAATAGATATGTGCTCTCTACCTCGTAATACATCTTTCTCATCCCCCCCAACAAATTTTTTTCCTATTTTACTTGGATCGGGGTGAGTTTTCCGGATTCCATTATTATCGATTATTACTACAAATTCTACATCTGTCGATTTTTTTATCCTATTGGCAAATTGCTGAACTTCCTGATTGTTCCCACTTCCACTTAACGCTTCGATTACAAGCGGCGTTTGTGCTGCCATGCGTGCTACGTTTACTGCTTTTTCAGTCTGGCTCTTCTCTATTGTATCCGCTACTGTTTGGCTAATAAGAATATCTGTAATAAATAATGATAGGGCTACTACCCCACACACCAGTATCATAATAGTAAACTGTAGACTCCATTTCCCTTTTTTCACTGCTACACACCTCTTTGGTCTAAAAACTCTATTAACTTTAAGGAAGATACTTTTTATGTTAAGTATGTTCATTTTGCCTACATCACACAATTATTCGGTACTTTATCAAGTTCCAAAAAGGTAGCCAATTGTTTAATTCAATTAACCTAACCATTTGCCAATCGTATCCTTAAAAATACTAATTCATCTGCAATATTTTCCAATGATAAAACCGACTATACCTTCGTAGGCTTGGATATAAATGCATACATCGGTAGTTCAATATAAGTTATTTTTGCTATTCTCCTCCTGCACCAGGGTTAAAGCCACAAATTTTCTATTAGCATTATGCAGTTCTAAGAAGTTTCGCGGAATATCCCAGCAATTCTTACCATGCTAAAAGTTACTACGCTTTTCTTTTAACCTTTCCAATTAGTTACTATTTAATTTTCAAAAATTCAGCTGTCTAACATCTTCTATCTCCCTGTTTCCGTTTATCTAAAGTCGACATGTTTAAAACAGGGGGTAATGATTAAAATACCCGCATTTTCAACAGATTTCAAATCAACAATGAATTAAGACAGTACTCAAGGTTTAGACTTAGTCATCAATTGTGTAAAATGGCCTAAACATAGAAAAGATCATTTAATTACTAGAGATATGTTAATGATTATGAAAAAAGATTAGTAATTGTAGACATCAGTGCGGATGTAGACGGGGCAATCTTTCGATATTTAAACAATGCTCCAGATAATGAAAAAACCCGTGTATATTACACGGGCCAGACTGTAGACAAACTCGAGGAAAATCGAGTTTGTCTATTTTTTATGAGTTGTACAATTTGGCCGTTGATTGGAACGTAGGGCACTCGCTTTCCGCGGGCGGTCGGGGAGCCTCCTCGGCTTTCGCCTGCGGGGTCTCCCCTAGACGCGCTTTTCCCGCAGGAGTCTCGAACACCCGCTCCAATCAACTTTGTCTTACCTTTTAGATAAACACTTTTGCCTGGAGTCATTTTTGTTTTAAAATAGAAGTATTAAAACTTGAGGTGATGAGGATGCTTTCTAAACATGATTCTATTCAGCGAGATCAACTTGAAATGATTACGTTAGATCAACTGGTGCCACCGAACCATTTGGTTCGTAAACTGGAGGCTGCCATTAATTTAAAGAAGATGGCAAATTGGACATGGCGAGGTCCAAAAATGGCCTAACATAGTGGGCTCGTAGAGCCCCAATCTCTTAACTTCAGGCAAAAATTCAAAGGGAATCTCAAAAAGGGGTTCGGAATTTTTTAATTCCGAACCCCTTTTGTCTACAAACTGACCCGTGTATATTACACGGGCCTCTCCATTATTTCAAATCCATTGGATTATATAATTCCACGTCAGGATTTTTATCTTGGAACCAACGAAGTGCAAATTCGTTTTCAAATAAAAATGCATATTTATCAAACCGGTCTTTAACAAGGATGCTTCTTGTGCTATGAAGATTTTCATCCAGCTTTTCATCTTCAGCCCAACGTGTGATCTTACTGCCCATGCGCTCCATCAAGACTTCAACATTGTACTCATTCCTCATTCGATGCTCGAATACTTCAAATTGAAGTTGCCCAACCGCACCAAGCAGGTATTCTTCCATCCGAACCGTTTTGAAGAGCTGAATTGCCCCTTCTTGTACAAGTTGGTTAATTCCTTTATGGAAATGTTTCTGTTTCATGACGTTTTTAGCTGTTACCCTCATGAATAGTTCCGGTGTAAACTGCGGTAGCCTTTCAAACTGGAACATGTCTTTGCTTGTTGTAATCGTATCGCCGATTTGGTAGTTCCCGGTATCATATAAACCGATGATATCCCCGCTTACGGCTTCGTTTACGGTGTTCCGATCATCTGCCATGAATTGAGTAGATGAAGAAAGGTTGATTGGTTTCCCTGTCCTGCTCAAGTTGACACTCATTCCACGCTCGAATTTACCGGAGCAGATACGAAGGAAAGCAATCCGATCACGGTGTTTCGGATTCATATTCGCCTGTATCTTGAAAATGAAGCCGGAAAAATCATTACTGACAGGACTCATTTCACCTGATGTTGTCATCCGTGCTTGTGGGGCTGGTGCAAATTTCAGATAAGCATCCAAAAACGTCTGAACACCGAATGTCGTTAAAGCACTTCCGAAAAATACGGGACTAAGTTTTCCATTCGCAATGTTTTCTTCAGAGAATTGGTTACCCGCTTCCGTCAACAGCATGATTTCTTCCAAAGTTTGCTCATATAACTGGGAATCCTTAAGTTTATGATCCACTTCGAGTTCACCTTCGTCATTCAACGGAAGGAAACGCTCATCCCCTTCAGTTTTGAATTGTTCAATCCGATTATTGAACCTATCGTAAATACCCACGAAGTCTTTTCCCATTCCAATCGGCCAGTTCATCGGGTATGTTTCAATCCCCAATACCTCTTCAAGTTCGGCAAGCAATTCGAGCGGCATTTTACCTTGTCGGTCCATTTTATTGATAAAAGTGAAAATCGGGATACCCCTCATCCGGCATACTTTGAATAATTTAACCGTCTGATCCTCGATCCCTTTTGCCGAGTCGATGATCATCACGGCGCTATCAACAGCCATCAGTGTACGATATGTGTCTTCACTGAAGTCTTGGTGACCTGGTGTATCGAGAATATTAACACGGAAATCATCATAATCAAATTGCATGACTGAGGATGTAACGGAAATTCCCCGTTGCTTCTCTATCTCCATCCAGTCACTTGTAGCATATTTCCCTGTTTTTCTTGCTTTAACTGTTCCGGCATCACGAATCGCACCACCAAACAGCAATAATTTTTCTGTTAAAGTCGTTTTCCCGGCATCCGGGTGAGAGATGATTGCGAAGGTCCTTCGAGAGTGAACCTCGTCTTTTAATGTAGTCATAAAATGTTCCTTTCATTATTGGAGTCATCAATAAAAAATATATAGGGGATTTATCGTAATTTTTACATTGGAATGGCAACCTTTCTTTGTATGCAGCAAAGATCCTGATCATACACAATATATGTAAGAAGCAATATATCATAAGGCTTAAGCCTTGGCTACTCGGCATTCATTTCAATCAACCTTACTATTTTAACACGATATGAAGGAAAGATGTAGAGGTGAATGGAACACTATAAAAGGATTTGTTCAGATAGCAAAACAAAAGACGCTTAATCAGCGCCCCTTACCCGAATTCTTATGATTATCGTTCATTATTTCATTGTTTTTCCAACTTACCTTGCTGTTTTTATCGCTTTTTGATTCCGTTTGTTTTTCCATCGTTTCTTTACTTCTTTGAATATGATGGGAGCAGCAAATATGAGGGCCCTTTTTAATAATTTCTTCATTTATCCATCAGTCCTTTCTTCCTTATCCTATACCCGATTATTTTAATTTCAACCATAAGGGCTTTTCCTTTTGGTCATGGCATTCCCGTCAAATTTCAAACCAGGAGAATTCTGCACGACAATACCGTTATACTTCCCCTTATAAAGCCTTCCTAATATTATTTTCCCTAAATGGGAATGTATAAATTGCTTCCATTTGTTTTATCCTTTATAAAGGTGGGTATATACTAAAAAACTGGAAATTGCTCCAGAGGTTAGTGGGTTAATTTTTACTTTAGGCTTTCACACATTATCAAGCATCTTCGTATGATACTTTAACTGGAATGTGGATGCTTGATAATGTGTGAATTGATTTTCCCATCCAGGTAAAATCATCACCATTAATATTTTTTAACTTTTTAGGAGGATTCATCGAATGACAGTAACAGGTAAAGTAAAATGGTTCAATAGCGACAAAGGATTTGGATTTATCGAGGTACCAAATGAAGATGATGTATTCGTACATTTTTCCGCCATTCAGGGAGAGGGTTTCAAGAGCCTTGATGAAGGTCAAGAGGTTGAATTCGAGATCGAAGAAGGAAACCGCGGACCTCAGGCTAAAAACGTCGTAAAACTTTAAAGTAAAGTAACACAAAAATAAGTCTTATGCATTGCAAAAGGATGTCGCCCGTAGTAGGGCGGCATCCTTTTATATTTTATTCCTTTCATTCACAGTGTACAGGCGGCATATCTTTGTTCACCTTGTCACTCATTCGTTAAAATGATCCAAAATAAAGCCGGGAACATGTTCGCCAGAAAAACTCTTGATATCCACATCTCTGCTATCTTTATAATAAAAGGCAGCTGAATACTCTCCGCCCCAATCGATTTGGGCATTATCAATGGCCAAATTGATTTCCGGAGACGTGTTAATTTTCATGCGATTCGGCTTTTGTTCAATCTGTTGTACAAGTTTACTTTCAGAATTCGAATTATAAATTTTCGGATCCGTCTTTGCAACCAGAATATAAGAGATATCATCAGCCATTAACCGCGCTTCTTCCGCTTGTCCGGAATTTTCCATCCATTTTGAAAACTGAGTATAAGAAGAGTCCCAATTCAGATAAATGATTTTATTATTATTCAAAAGAATGTCAATGGAAGCGTATTCACCAAATGAGGATGTCATTTGGGTGAACGACTGATTATTCAGGTCCTCCGACAAAGCCTGCACTGCTTCGTCCAGCTGTTGACCATCTGTAATCGTTACTGATTTTTCCACTTGTCCGATCGCCGTTATCTTGATTTTAGAAACGTCTTCAGCGGAAACATTCAATAACTCATTAACCGTTTTTTTATATTCACTCGATTCATAAATTTTCGCCAAAAGCGGAAGGTATAAGTCATAGTTTTGCAAATGATACTCCCTCGCTAACCGTCTTCCATTCTTGAGTTCATACATCAGAAATATGGATTTTCCATCATCCAATTCACCAATGGAAACTTTTTTTCCCTTTTCGATAATTTGCTGATGCAATAACCTGATCGCTTCTTTATTTTCCTTCTCTTTAAGATAAGTGGGTGCATGATCCAACGTGTCATCATCAAAAAATAAAGGAGCATCGCCAATATATATTTGGTTAATCATCTTTTCATCAGGAATCTTGGACATATATTGAATGGGGTCTATTTTTAAAATAAGCGCCAGAACAATAATAAACACTGTGAATGCTGTATAACCTTTCAGGTTGAGCCGTATTCGCCAAGTCTTTTGCAGGACGATTTCCCCTAAATAATATCCAAGCAAAGAACCAACGATATATCCGAAGAAAATCCAGCCTGGTTTGCCTGTCGTTCCGCTAAAATAAAGCCCTGTCAGCAGCATCATGCATAGAGTCAGTCCGAATTTAAATAATGGCTTTATCTTAGGGAAAACAAATGCCTGCGATACATGCTCCAACTTTCTCCTCTCATATAGAAAAAGAGAACTAAGCAGAAAAAGAAGGGTCAATATACTGTAGATTAATATATCAACTGAGAAAAAAGTGATTTTTTCCATCTCCGTTGCAGCTAATAAGGGTGAAATGGCATTCATATTGGCACTAAGATAATAATCTGCAGAAAATCCTGCTATCAAAAACTTCACATTGGCTGCAAACAAGACAAACAATCCCACCGGCAAAGCTAGAAAAATATATGTCAGCAAGCCTTGCAAGGCCGATAATCCCGTCACCATTCCAATTAAAACGGCAACAGAAAAGATCAAAGCTTCCAAAATAAATGTAATCCCCATCCAGGACCAAATATCCGGAATGGTATAAAGCCTTTCTATGTCTATTGCAGAGTGGAATAATATCAAGATTGAACCTGTAAGTAAAATAGGCAAAACTATGAAGCCCATTCCCATCCCAATCATATGAAAAAAGATGTTTCGTCTAGTAATCGGTAAACTATGAATAAAATCGGAAGCTTGTTTCATCTGTAAAAACCGAAAGAGGAAGATGGCAAATAATACTGGAATAACGATGACCAAGACATATTGAATCCTCTGCTGACTGGAAAAAAGGTTTTCGAACTCAACATATTCATTATTCTCATTCAAAATAATCGTTAACATTTCCAGTGGCAGTGCAAATATTAGGCCGACGAAGTATAGGAAGCCAATCCAGCCAGTGCTTCTGAAAATATAGATAATCAATTCTTCATTAAACCAGGTTATTCTGGATGACATAACCTATATCCCCCATTTCATAAATGAATATCTCCTCTAGAGTAAGGGGGAGAATATCGAATATTTCAGGCTGAAATTGATTAAAGTGGGATTTAATCACGGATTCTGCACCTTTAACAATGCAAACGATCACACTGCCGCGCCTTTCCTTGTTAAGAATTTGAATTCCACGGTATAAACCATGGGGGATTTTATGTTTAAAGGCAATTTGCACTTTATGTACATCTGCTTTTAAGTCGTCCAAATCCTTTTGGATAACAAGCTCTCCCTTATGCAATATCCCTACATGGTCAGCTAAATCTTCAATTTCCCGGAGATTATGAGACGATATTAATACCGTCATATCCCTTTCCGAGACATCCTGAATCAACAACTGTCTCACAATTTTACGCATGACCGGATCTAACCCATCAAACGGTTCATCTAGGATGAGAACTTCCGGCATCGTCGAGAGTGCGAGCCAAAAAGCAACCTGTCTCTGCATACCCTTTGATAGTTTATGTATTTTAAATTGGAAAGGCATCGAGAAAACTTCCTGTAATTGGTAAAAACGTTCTTGATTCCAATCACTATAAATATGGCTATAAAAACCTGCCATTTGCATGATCGTATAGTTAGCCAGGAAATATGGCGTATCAGGGAGGAAGAAACAACGATTTTTCACTTCACGGTTTTCAAACACAAATGATCGATCAATAAAGACTTCACCGGAATCCTGTATCAGATTGCCTGAAAGCATTTTTAATAGAGTCGTTTTCCCCGCTCCATTGGAACCTAATAACCCGAATATGGAGCCTTTTTGTATGACCAAGGTGACGTTCTTGATTGCTTCTTTTCCCTCATATAATTTACTCACCTGTTTTATTTCAATCATGAATCTCCCCCCTTTGCCAATGGACTGATTTCTTTTACTAATCTATAAATTTCATGTTTATCTATCCCGATATACAGAGCTTCAGCGAGAACCTTTGCAAGCTCATTTCTGATCTTTTCTTCATTCAATGAATTTTTCAAAGATTTAGGAGGTGCTACAAAATTCCCTTTTCCTGGTAAAGTATAAATATACCCGTCGAATTCAAGCTGCTTGTATGCTTTTTGGATTGTATTTGGATTGATGGTCAATTCCTGAGCCAATATTCGAATGGATGGGAGCTGATTATGTGCCTGTAAAACTTCATTGATCATTAGTTCCTTAAACTTATCCATCAATTGCTCATATATCGGCTTTCTGCTTTGTACATCCAACTCAAACATCATCACCCCTCCTTGAACATTGGGTGTATTACACCTTCTAATACAGTTCATTATAAAACAATTTCTTCCAATTTAAAACCAATTAATAACCAAAATTCAAGCAATGCACTCCTATAAACCCCCTTTATTTTGTTTAATAAGACTTAAAGGCGGGAACTAATGATAGTAAGAATATACAAAGGAGTTGTTTTTATTGAAACCATTATATACAGCTACTGTTACCGTACACGGTGGTCGTGAAGGACATGTTAAATCAGAGGATGGAATTCTGGATTTTGATGTGAGGTCACCTAAGGAATTGGGTGGTTCCGGTGAAAGAGCTACAAACCCTGAACAATTATTTGCAGCCGGTTATGCTGCGTGTTTTGACAGTGCCTTGAATCTTGTTCTGCAAAAAGAAAAGCAAAAAGTCGATACTTCCGTGACGGCAAATGTCACGATCGGTAAAGATGAGGAAGACGGTGGCTTTAAATTGGCTGTAAGGTTGGATGTTTCAATTCCTGACTTAAGCAGAGCAGAAGCCGAAGACTTTGTCAAAAAAGCCCACATGATCTGCCCCTATTCAAAAGCAACTCGTGGGAACATTGATGTCACCTTGATTTTGGTATAAAGATTAGGAAGGGAATGGGCCCGCTCCATTCCCTTTTCCTTATTTCACTTCTTCCAAACCCTTCATTTTCAAAAGAAAGCCCAGACCAATAACCGCCATGATAATCAGTGACCCTAATGCCATCCGGCTCGCCAATGTACCGAGGTCATGGAAAACCAACGTAATCGTTCCATATAAAAGCGGACCGATTATTGAAGATACTTTTCCAGAGAATGCAAATAGCCCAAAAAATTGGCCCCTCTTCTCATCCGGGGTCAATTCAATTATATATGTCCGTGATGTAACCCACATCGACCCCAGCGAAATGCCGAACATACTTCCTGCAATCCAGAACCAAAGAGCGGTTTGGGCAAAGACCGCAATAAATAAAGCGACCAAGAGCAGAATTCCCACATATGTCACAGCTATCCGCGATCCCTTCGACTGTGTGATGTATCCAAACAGAAACGATCCGGCAATACTCGATACTGTCGATACCAAGTAAAGCAAAATGAACCCGCTTGAAGAAAATCCGACAACTGTCTTGGCATATACGGCCATCATGCCAATAGTGGTCGCAATTGCATCGTTTAAAAAGAAATAAGCAATCATGAATGTAAAAACCGATCGATAGGATTGCATCTCTTTGAATGTTGATTTAATTTCCTTATAACCGGATAAAAAAGGTTGTTTGGCTTTTTGCTGTTTTGGGGTCTCTTTTAAAAAAAAGAATAAGGGAAGCGAAAAAACCAAAAATAAAATGGCCGTAGGCATAAAGGCTTCATGTGAACTCCCTTTACTTATGAATGGATAGATCGACAGTCCCACTAACGTTCCAAGGTAGCCTACCGCCACTCCAAAGCCTGATATAAGCGGCAATTGCTGTTTCGTGCCTAAATCACTCATCATCGTATCATAGAAAACAAGACTTGAATGATAGAAAAACTTTGCGATTACAAATAAAAGAATGACGATCACTAAGGAAATTGGGATGCCAAGAAACTTCCCATCGAATGAAATCCCTCCAAAAATCCCCATTAAAAATGTACTTGCAACAGAAATGAGTGTGAAAATCATAATGTATTTTTTCATTTTTCCCGTTCTATCGATCATGACCCCGAACAGCGGGGAAAACAAAACAAGAAACAAACTGGCAATCGCATTTGCGTAGGAGATGAAGGTACTGGCAATCTGATCTAGGACAGCATTTTCCCCTATCTGTTCCTGGAGGAAGAATGGAAAGAAAATCGTATTGATATTAGAAGAAAAAATCGTATTGGCAAAATCGTATAAGGCCCATGAGATAATGGGCAGGGAAAAATATAAACCAAAATTCCCCTTCCACTTTTTAGACTTCGGTTTCACCTGCAATTCCATCAGCTTTCCCCCTTTATTGATACTTAAATTATATGTATTCCATACCTTTCCAATAAATCCTCTTAAGTCTGGATTGTGTTAAACATGTTTTTTTCCTATCTAACATATAAAATTATGAAATGAGGCTGCCAAATTGCAAATTTCTTTTATTTTATTTAAGTTAAGGTAAAGGATAACGAAGATTTTTATAATTAATGTGTCTAAAAGGAGTGTGAACGGTGATTGCATTTTTACTTATTATCTTAGTTACCATACTTGTCTTGTTCGTTCTCTACTCTAAAAGAACAAAAAATGAATTCCCTGAGAACTCCATTATGCAGCATTCCCCCCTTAAGATAGGACATCGCGGTGCATCTGGATATTGCCCCGAGAATACAATGGCATCTTTTAATAAAGCAATTGAATTGGGAGCTGATTTCCTGGAAGTGGATATTCATCTTAGTAAAGATGGTGTAATTGTGGTTCATCATGATCCCACACTGGATCGAACCACAAGCGGCAAAGGAAACCTCCGTGATTATACGGCGGCCGAATTAAAGGGATTGGATGCAGGGAGCTGGTATCATACTCGTTATAAAAACGAAAGGATCCCCTTACTTAGTGAGGTATTGGAGAATTTCGGGTCTGAAGTTGGAATCTTAATCGAAATAAAACATCCATCTTCTTATCCCGGCATTGAAAAGAAACTTGCTGAAGAATTAGGAAAGATCCAAGAATATTCATCAGGGAATAATAGGGTTATGGTTCATTCGTTCGATTTGGAATCCATGAAAAGGTTTCATCAGCTAATGCCGGACATACAAGTGGGCGTTTTGATAAAACGGCGAATTAATGACCAAAAATTAAAAGAGATTGCAGAGTTTGCATCATTTTTGAATCCAAAGCAAACGATTATGAGTCCTAAGCTGCAAATACGCATCCAGGAGCACGGGATGAAAGTGTATACATGGACCGTCAACAATAAAAAACAAATACACATGTTCAAAAAGATGAAGTTAGATGGTATCATCTCCGATTTTCCTGATTATTTTTTGGATTGAAACTTTGAATGAATTAAAAAATAAAGGCTGTTTTCACATACTTTGTTGCTATTTACCAGGTAGTGAGTTGTGGTTGATTTCCCCTCCAGATGCTCGCTTTCCGCGGGGCGGGCGGTGAGCCTCCTCGGCGTAAACGCCTGTGGGGTCTCACCTGTCCCGCTGCTCCCGCAGGAGTCTCGCACTTCCGCTCCAATCAACCTTAAATAGTTTCGTTTTAAAAACAACAATCTTTACGAAAAGAGCCAAAATAAAAAACCAATCCCTCATGCGGATTGGTTTTTTAAAACATTGAAATGATGGTATTTCATGCGCGTCCGTTCCATAATAGGCCCATCACTGGTGGCTTCGTCTCCATCTTTTACCTGCCACGGAGTTTTCGGTACCGTTATTTTGGTCGATTATATCGCTCGGTTTTATACTTCTTCACCTCATATTTGAACTTCCTTTTATCCATATGTAGACGAATGTCCATTTGTGCAATCTTCGCTCGAATTACATTCACGATCTGGATTCTGCAAGACGTTTAATGTCAAATTAATATTCCAGAAAATATTCCCTGTGTATTTTTTGAAAATAACCCTATATTTTTTAGCTTTCATGCACTAAAATTTGATATAGTGTTCTTAATGATTTAAACTCATTAAATCAAGATAGTCATTCCTGGCCCCTAAATCAACGTGGAGGCCAGCGGAACTAAATTTTTTTATCTTAGAAAAAACGAGGGATTCCTATGTGGGAATTATTATTAGAATTCGATTATCAGACCGTTCGTCATGCGGTATGGGCAGGTTACTTATTGACCTTTGTCTTTCCACTGGCTGCGTTTTACTTCTTAAATAAAAAGCAATCGCTTTTGAACGATAAATATCAAGCTTCCATTCATTCAGATAAAAGTAAATCCCCTGTTCAAGCATGCAGCATTTTTGACTGGCGGGGTGCACAGCGCTTTTTCACATTTATCCGGCAAAAGCAAAAGGATTCACTCGATGATTCAGATGAACCAAGCCTCCTTATTGTTGTTTAACCACTTACAATTTTGAGGAGGAATTATTTTGAAGAAGAAAAGCATGTTACTAATTACCGTCCTATTTTTAGCTACGACCCTTTTGACAGGATGCTCTGCAGCAACGAGCGGCCCATTTCATACAGCATTGGTTAACCCCATGACAAAAATGCTTGAATTCAATGCTGATATATTTAATGGTAACTATGGTTTAAGTATCATTATGATGACATTTCTCATCCGTCTAGTCTTGCTTCCACTGACTGCCAAGCAGTATAAAACGCAGCTCAGCATGAAAACGAAGATGAATGGGCTGAAACCAGAAATGGCAGCAATCCAGCAGAAAATTAAAGAGACTAAGGATCCAGTTAAACAAAAGGCCCTGCAACAGGAAATGATGCAGCTTTACCAAAAGCACGGAGTCAATCCGCTAAATATGGGCTGTCTGCCGCTTTTAATCCAAATGCCGATTCTAATGGGCTTTTATTATGCGATTCAAGGTTCCCATGAAATTGCGACCCATAATTTCCTTTGGTTCAGCCTTGGCCAGCCGAATATTGCCATGGCGATTATCGCTGGTGTCATCTATTATTTCCAATCAGTCATTTCCATGAGACAAATGCCGGAAGAACAGCAGAAACAAATGAAGGTGATGAGCCTGCTCTCACCAGTGATGATTTTATTCATTTCTTTCTCCGCTCCTGCAGCATTGCCACTGTATTGGTCAATCGGAGGTTTATTCATGATTGTTCAGTCCATCGTGCTGCAACGAGTTTATAAAAAAGATCATGCCAATGTGCCTGCGAAGAATGAAACGGTTATGAAAAAAAGCTAATCCAAATTGGATTAGCTTTTTTTTCATTCAAGGACTTTCCATTCACTGACATGTCTCGAGTTAAGATTGCCGTCTATACAACAAATTGTAAACAAGACATTTTGAACCTTTATTACCATTTTTATTTTTGAAATAAAAAAGAGTCCTTTCGACACCCGTAGAATAGCATGTTTTTTTTATATTCCTTCCGTTCTCTTTTCAAATCAGAGGTATTTTCCCTTATTTTTCCATACACACTCTTCCTACAATGTGTTCATTTTCACGAAACAGCATTTTTAATTCCAAAATATGACATTTTTTTCATATGTTTATTGGTTATCATTAACATGGTTCTACATAGTGGCCAATTATTTAGAAAGGAGGGGAAATTGGGTATAGGCTGGTCGCTTTTTGTTCTTTGAAAATGGAATAGGGGGAAAAAACTTGCTTGCAAAACAAAAGAAAATGGTTAGGTTTATTATTCACGATCATGCTTATTGGATCGATCATTCTGCCGACAAGCTCCATCACAGCAGCATCTAATAAACTTCATACTTCCGCTAAAGATGAATTATCGGGGAAGAATCAAAAGAAAATCGCCGCAAAAGTACTTTCCCAATATGAAAAAAACGAAAAGGTAACCTTTCTCGTTAAATTCAAAGAACAAGTAGACACCAAGGACGTATCCTCAAAAGCTGCAAAAACAGCAAAATCACAAAAATTATCTGCAAATAATTCAAAGTTACTTAAACGATCAAGTGTAGTCTCTGAGCTTCGTGCTACTGCTCTTGAAACACAAGTCAATATTAAGAACTACTTAAAAAAGCAAGAAAAAGCCGGTAATGCAAAGGATTTTCAATCTTTTTATATTGTTAATGCGATTGCCGTGACAGCCACAAAGGATGTTATGGAGCAAATCGCAGTTTTCCCCGAAGTAGAAAAAATCATGCCAAATGAAACAAGACAGCTTATTACGCCGGCAAGCAAGACTGTCGCTTCAAAAGCCCTTAAAAGCTCAAGCGCAAGTAAAACGAAAGCAGAAACATCTTCCGTTGAGTGGAATATCGAAAAAATCGGGGCTCCTGCTGTCTGGAATATGGGCATTGATGGAGCAGGAACCGTCATTGCTTCCATTGATACAGGTGTCCAATGGAACCACCCAGCATTAAAAACCAAGTACCGCGGGTATAATCCTGCCAATCCAGATGTTCCAAACAATGAATACAACTGGTTTGATGCTGTAAGCGGACAAGCTTCACCATATGATGATTTAGATCATGGAACTCACACAATCGGTACGATGGTAGGTTCTGAACCAAATGGTGCAAATCAAATCGGGGTTGCCCCAGGTGCCACATTCATTTCCGTTAAAGCGTTTTCTGAAGATGGCGGGTCAGACATAGATTTATTAGAGGCAGGAGAATGGGTTATCGCTCCGAAAGATGCTTCTGGAAATCCCCATCCTGAGAAAGCACCTGATGTTGTCAATAACTCTTGGGGGGGCGGAGCAGGTCTCGACGAGTGGTACCGTCCAATGGTACAAGCCTGGAAAGCTGCAGAGATATTCCCGGAATTTTCTGCAGGAAACACTACATTATCAAATCCTGGCGGTGCTGGTTCAGTAGCGAATCCAGCGAACTATCCAGAGGCATTTGCCACTGGAGCAACCGACCTAAACAATAAAGTCGGCAGTTTTTCCTTACGCGGACCATCACCCTACGGAGAAATTAAACCGGATATTTCTGCACCAGGCGTCAACATTCGTTCTGCCGTTCCTGGCGGTGCATATGAAGGCGGATGGAACGGGACATCTATGGCAGGTCCTCACATTTCAGCGGTCGCTGCTCTATTAAGACAAGCAAATGCCAGCTTAACAGTTGACCAACTTGAGGAAATCTTACTAACAACTGCTACTCCATTGACAGACAATAATTATCCAGTAACGCCCAACCATGCCTATGGCTATGGCCTTGTAAATGCATTTGATGCAGTTTCATCAGTTGTAAGCGGACTTGGGAAAATTGAAGGAAAAGTAACCAAGTCTGGAGATGACTCAGAAGCAGCTGTCATTTCGCATCAAGCACCAGAAAAGTCGTATAAAAAAATGAATCTATCGCTTCAGGCTGAAGTGTCTGATAATGTAAGTGTCACTTCCGTTACCCTTAGCTATCAAAAAGCCGATGGAATTTGGGCTGAAATCAAAGGTGAAAGATCTGACGGTGACCATAAATCGGGAACGTTTGAGGCTACTATTCCGGGTTCGGAGTTGACGGAAGATACCATCGTTTATAAATGGACCGCTATAGACTTCGGTGGTTCAGAGACAGCTACAGATGATTATACCATCGATCTTTTGCCTGGAATTGGATTAGGTTATACAGAGGATTTCGAAGAGAAACCAACTGGATGGAGCTCATTTGGCACGAATAATGCCTGGGATTGGGGCGTTCCGTCAAGCGGACCAGGTTCTGCATCTTCCGGTCAAAAGGTTTATGCAACAAATCTTGCTGGAAACTATTCCAATGGTGCCAACATGAGTCTGCAAATGCCTCCAATCGATGTTCCAGAAGGGACAAGCTATTTACAATTTAAACATTGGTACGAACTTGAAAAGAATTATGATTTCGCCCATTTATTTATCTCTAAAGATGGAACGAACTGGGTTCAAGCAGCTCGTTTTAACGATAAATCAAATAGTTGGATTGATGGAGAAGTAAACCTTAGCCAATATGCTGGAGAACGAATCTATATTGCCTTTAATGTAACATCTGATGGTTCAGTCCAAAAACCTGGCTGGTATATTGATGATGTTAAATTGGCTGATACTGCCCTTCAACCGTCTGCAAAAGCTAAAAAAGGATTAGGTATTAACAAGTCTGACTCTTCCGTTTCAGCCAAACCGAAAGTTGATCCTGATAAAATTAAGCCCATTGCAGAAAAAGTGAAAAGTGACCCTGAAAAAGCTCAGCCTGCTCCATTACTTCTTCCATTGCAGGCTCAGGTCAGTGTTTTAGAAACAGGAAGATCTGTGTATACAAACCCACAAGATGGTTCCTACCAACTAACACATGCATCAGGTTCATACACTTTGCAAGCAGAAACTTATGGGTATCTATCGCAAACAGCAAGAGTCAACGTAGAACAGGATGACATAACAACTGCGAACTTTATACTTCAAGAAATTCCTAAAGGTACAATCAACGGTACAATCACCAACAAAATTTCTGGTGAACCAGTTTCTGGTGCTACAGTATACCTTCTTGAAGATGCTGCCATTAAACCGGTAACCACAAATTCAAAGGGTGAATACTCCTTAACTGCTTATGAAGGTAAATACACCTTGAAAGTCATGGCTCCTTCTTATTACGGCAATGAAGCATCAGTAACGATTTCGGACGGTAATAACTCCACGAAAGATATTGAACTGAAACCGTTCATCGGGTACCCAGATGAGATTAAGTATGACGACGGAACAGCAGAAAATGCCCGTGCCTATAATGCGGCAGGAAACAGCTGGGCAGTAAAGATGTCGCTAGCTTCGGGAAATAAATCGGCAAATGTAACCGGCGCTCTCTTACGCTTCTGGGATACCACATGGCCTGTTCCGGGCGGGACTGAATTCCAAGTTTCTGTATATGATGCTTCAGGAACAGAAGGATCGCCAGGTAAAAAAATCGCAGGTCCTTTCAATAAGACTGCGTTGCGTGACGGTCAATGGACACATATTGATCTGAGCGAGCATGGAATCATGGTTGAGGGTGATTTCTTTATTGTTTATACCCAATCGAAGGCCAATCCGAATGCTCCAGGATTAGGTACAGATGAAGATGGACCTAATTCAGGACGAAGCTGGCAGGGTGTCGGTGGTTCATGGTCGCAATCACCAACTGATGAAGGAAACTACATGATTCGTGCCACTGTCAATTACGAAGTGAAGGAACCTGTAATTACCTCTCCTAAAGACAATGCGTATTCGAATCAAAAAGAAGTAACAGTTGAAGGTATATCCGCACCTGCAACAAAGGTAGATATTTTTAACAAAGGTGAGAAAGTAGCAAGTACTGATTCAACTGAAACAGGAACCTTCACTGTTCCAGTCACATTAAGGAATGGTGAAAATACTTTGACAGCAAAAGCTCGAACTAGTCAAGGTTCTACTGAGGCCTCTCCATCTGTAAAAGTGATATTGGATACGGCTAAACCGGAACTTGCGATTGCTGCACCTGTAGACGGTTCCAAAACCAACCGTGAATCGGTAATCGTTACAGGTACGATTTCGGATGAAAATCTTAATAATGTCAAAGTAAATGGTCAGAAAGCTACTGTGAAAGACAACACCTTCACCTATCGACTTATGTTGAATGAAGGTATCAATAACATTAAGGTAGTCGCACTGGACAAGGCAGGCAATAAAAGCACTAAATCCGTCTCGATCGATGCAAAGTATATCGCCCCGGAAATAACTGATTTATTGCCGAAAGAGGATAAGATCTTGAAAAGCGGCGAATCGGTCAAAATCGAATTTGACAGTGAACCCGGACTAACAACCAGTTTCTCAATACTGATGCCTTTGACAAATGCAAGGAGCATCGCAAATGCAACTGAATTGCCGATGAAAGAAACATCTTCAGGACATTATGTTGGCTACTATACTGCAACAGCGAATGTAAAGGCACCTGGTGCCGTTGTGGAAGTAAAAGCTGCAGATGGTCATGATAATATCACAACCCAAAAAGCGACTGGCATCCTATGGATTAACGCTAATAAATAAGTACAAAGGCCATGCTTCCCTTTCATGAAAATGGGAAGCATGGCTTTCAAATGTTATAATGGTACTGAAAATTAGCTTTTGATATCATTTTGATTCCAGATTATTTCGCCCTGGTAATGCACTTTCTTTTATTTTTTTGGCAATGGATTTGTTGCAACTTTTTCGAAAAACCGCTCTACATATTCAAAATCCGTGTAGAAGAACAATAATAGATCACCAGGTTGTGATGTTTCCCAAGCTTTTACGAATGCGTCCAATTCATTAATAACGATAAATGCCTGATCTTTATGTAACCCTGCTTCTACCGCAGCTTCCTTAAGCAGCCTCGCTACTTCAAGAGGCTCCCTTCCCCGCAAATCATCGTCTTCTTTAATGATGAACAGATCAGAATTCATTGCCGCCACCTTGGATAGTCTGATGAGCTCATCATCAATACGGTCTCCCGGTCCTGCCAAAACAGTGATAAGACGATTTTTGTTATAGGCACTGACCGTTTCGAATATGGCCTTTAATCCTGCTTCATTATGGGCATAGTCGATGATGATCGTTCGCTCATTCAGCTTTTTTAAATTGAAACGCCCTTTGGACAAATTCGTATCAGGCATAAACGTGACAGCCTTCCTTCTTAGTTCTTCCATGGAAATCCCTTGGGTTTGGGCTGCGGCTAACGCCTGAAGTAAATTGGCGATATTATGACGTGCATTGCCGGAAATCGTTATTGGAATCATCGAGCAATCCATAAACTGAGAAATGACACCATCTGATGAATGGCAGATCATACCTTGTTCATTGACAAACCAAACTTTACATCCTCCCTTAATCGCGGCCTTCACCTGAGGCTGGGTGGCATCTGTAGAAGTATAAATCACTTCCCCATCTGTAAAAGCTTCCATAGCAGCTACATTCGGATCATCTGCATTCAGCACACAATAGCCTGTTTTTTGAACGATTTCGGCTACCAGCCTCTTTAATTTTATGAGATCATCCAATGTTTCAATTCCATCACGGCCGAGGTGATCCTCACTAACATTTGTAATGATGCCAACATCACACTGACGAAATGCCAGACCTTCACGCAGAATCCCCCCCCGTGCCGTTTCTAATACAGCTACATCAACTTCAGGATGTGCCAATACCATTCTTGCACTGACCGGGCCACTGCAGTCACCTTGATCCAATACCTTATCGCCGATATATACTCCATCGGAATTCGTCATTCCTACCTTCGTATTTTCATTTGAAAGAAAATAATGAACCAATCGGGTCGTTGTCGTTTTTCCATTTGTTCCGGTCACCGCGATGATCGGTATCGCCGCCTCTTCCCGTGTCGGAAATAAATAATCGATAATGGCTTTGCCTACATCCCTTTTTTTTCCTTCACTCGGATAGTGATGCATTCGAATTCCCGGTGCAGCGTTCACCTCGATTATCGCAGTCCGTGAATGTTCGATTGATTTTGAGATATCCTCACAGATCAAGTCTATTCCGGCTATATCCAAACCGATTGCTTTTGCGGCAGCACGCGCCATATTCTTAATGGTTGGATGGACCTGGTCCGTTACATCTATTGCCTTTCCACCAGTCGAAAGATTTGCATTGCCGACAACTTGAACCACTTCTCCTTGATTCGGAATTGTATCCAGTGTCCGGTTCGATTTTTCCAAATAACACGTCACGGTATGTGTAAGAGGGATTTTTGACATCGGTTTTTCATGACCTTCTCCACGCAATGCATTACGATTTTCCTTTTCTATCAACTTACGTATCGTTTCCTTACCGTTTCCAATAACATAGGGAGGAAGCCTTAAACTAGCGGCTATAAGTTCTTCATTTACTATCAATATCCTGTAATCATGTCCTTCAATATGTCGTTCGACAATGTACTTCTCCACATGCGGCTCCAAACAATTGACTACATTGAATAGTTCATCCTTATTTTTGATATGGGTGATGACACCCTCTCCCTGTCTGCCGTTATACGGTTTTATAACCAGTGGAAAACCCAGCTTGTCCGCTGTGGTAAAGATTTCTTCAATGGAATGGGCAATATCCCCTTCAGGTACAGAAAGGCCACACCCTTTTAATATAGATTTGGTCAATGATTTATCACATGAATTCTCCACGGCAATATTCGAAGTCTGGCTAGAAATTGTCGCCTGGACATACTTTTGCCTTGAACCGGTTCCTATACGTAGTAAACTTTCATCACCCATTCGCTCGACAGGGATATCTTTTGCCTGCGCAGCCTTAAAAATGGCTTCTGTACTAGGCCCCAGTTTATTTTTATAATATAGCTGCTCTATTTGTTTTACATAAAATTGTACATTTATAAGGTTTTCACCATTCAGGATGGCTTCCACGATATCTTTTGCTGCTAAAAAAGCTTGAAGACCTGACTGAGGCTCCTTATAGTCGAAGGTTACATAATAATGACCCTTCTTTTCCATCATTACCGTTTTTCCCCGAATGGCATCAATTCCAGCTAAGTTTTGAAGCTCAATCGTCATATGCTCTAAAATATGTCCCATCCATGTACCTTTTCTAAGCCTTTCAGCAAAACCGCCTCGATACCCTTTTGAACATGTATGGCTTCCCAGGTTCGGGAGCGTCCTCAATAATTTTTCATTGAATCCAGGAATCGAATCAGATGGTTTCTCTTCCAGTTCCCCTATATCCAATTCAATGCAAATCGTTGGTGTATAAGCAAAATAATTAGGTCCTTTTAAATAACGGACTCGATTGATAATCATGGTTGGATCCCCTTTTTCATCAACAATTTCCTGGTAAGCAGGTCAAAACGGTATCCCCTGGTAAGTGCATGAAGATTAAATCCCGAGAGAGTCAACTCTTCACTGCCATTATCGGAAGATGTGATATTGATATAATCACTGTTGCTGCCATCAAGAACTAATACTTGATGTTGGCCAAATACTTCAAAATATCCTTCTTTAACTAAAATTGCTGTATTTTCATCAATGCCAATACCCATAATTTCTTTATTCCCTGCTATCGCACTTAACAGACGGTCAAAGCGGCCACGCTGGGAAAAATGTTGGTCAATGATCAGGTCGTCAAGGAAGCCGAAACCTATCCCAATCTCTACCTTTAACTTATTATCATTCAGCATCGTGTCAGCAGCAACGATCATATGCTTACCTAAAATGGAGGCGCCAGCACTTGTCCCTGCTATCACCATTCCTTTATGCCAGGCATTAGAAAGGGCATGATGGAATTTGGATTTTCCAATCCGCTCAGATAACCGGCTTTGGTTTCCTCCAGTAATGAAGATGGCGGAAAAGGATATCAGCTGTTTACAAATCGCCGGATCGTCTGCATCCTGCCTTGAATCCAGCTTGATCACTTCCACCCTGTCCACGCCTAAATCCCTGAAAATCTTGATATACTCGGTACTCACTTCCTCAGGAATTTCACTCGCTGTAGGCAATATTCCTATTCCGCCATCTGAACGGTTTGCAAGCTCGACAAATTTATTTAATACTTCACCTTCAAGGCACTTATCCTCTGCCCCGCCAATGATAAGTAATTCACCACAATTCATTCCTCATACTCACCTTTACAAATGGATTAAGATCATTAAGTTGCTCTATACAGAACACATAATGACTAGTATGGCAACTTGTCTAAGTCTTCATTCATAAAAATGGCAAACAGCAGAATTTTGTTTAACTTAATGAAAAGAGAGGAAAAGTAATAGAGAAAAAAATAAAAGGAGTGTGCAAAGATGAGCCAAAACCAATTAAAAGAAAAAGTATTGAACATCATCCGTGATCATAAAATAGGAGTTTTATCATCTGTAGAAAATAACAAACCACATTCACGCTATATGACATTTTTTAATGAAGAATTAACTTTATACACGCCAACGAGTGCAAATACGGAAAAAATTGCTGAAATTGAAAAGAATCCAAATGTTCATATCCTGATTGGTTATGAAAATGAAGGATTAGGCGATTCTTACTTAGAAATCTCAGGTACCTCGAAAATTAACGATTCACAGGAATTAAAAGATAAATTATGGAATAAGTCATTTGAAAATTGGTTTGACAGTCCAAACGATCCAAATTATTTAATCCTTCAAATTAAGCCTGAAAGCATCCGGTTGATGAACAACAATGGTCAACCTCCACAAGAGTTAACATTATAAAAAATTATTATTTGGCATTCACGAGTAAATGTGCGAAATTTACGAGTAAATGTGCGAAATTCACGAGTAAATGTGCGAAATTTACGAGTATATAACCGAAACTCACATAAAATAAAACTATCGCTATAAAAGCCAGTTTAAAACCCGCACTCATATGACTTGAGTGCGGGCTTTTTTCACGATTACACCAACTCTGATTGTATATAATGCAAAATCAGATTGGCCGTATGTTTTAATGAAGAGATATGTGTTCTCTCAAAGGCGTGAGATGCATCAATCCCCGGTCCGATTAGACCATGCACGACATCATACCCTGCCCGGATTGCAGCGGAAGCGTCCGATCCATAATACGGATAAATATCGACACGGTAGTCGACAGCATTTGCTTGGGCAAGTGTGACAAGATGCTGACGCAATTTATAATGATAAGGGCCTGAGGAGTCTTTAGCACAAATGGAAACGCTGTATTCATCCGTCGATTGTCCATCACCGATCGCTCCCATATCGACGGCTAAATATTCGACTGTTTTCTCTGGGATATTGGAATTACCGCCATAGCCGATTTCTTCATTGTTGGAAATCAGGAAATGGGTCGTATATGCCAATTTTATCTCTCCTGCGGAAATGAGGTCAATGATATGAAGGAGGATGCCAACGCTAGCTTTATCATCCAAATGCCTTGATTTCAAAAAGCCTGTATCTGTCATTTCCACTCTCGGTTCAAAGGAGACAAAATCTCCAACTGAAATGCCAATGGCCTCCGTTTCCGCCTTGGTTTTCACGACTGCATCGATACGGACTTCAATTGTCTCATCATCACGCTTGGCATCCCCGGCATTTTTATATACATGGACAGAGGTCTGATTGATTAAAATGGTCCCGGTGATAATCGCCCCATCAGCCGTATGGATTTTACAATACTCCCCTTCCACTGAATTCCATCGGAAACCACCGATCATCGTCAATTTCAAACGGCCATTCGGCTTAATTTCCTTGACCATGGCTCCTAGTGTATCAACATGTGCTGTCAGCAAACGATGTTTACCATCATCTTCGCCTTTTAATGAAGCAAGTAATGCTCCTTTATTCGTGATCTTGTAAGGGACCTGCCTATTTTCCATGAATTCAGCCGCATATTTAATGACTTGCTCCGTATAGCCGGAGGGACTGGGTATTGATACTAACTCTTTTATGTAAGATACGATTTTCTTTTCTTCGATAATACTCATACATATCTCTCCTTTCCTCTTTTTTTTATTATATCTGTTCATGCCAACTTTTAACATATAAAGGACCGCCAAATGGCGGTCCTTATATCGATTTAACTCATATGGGCCAAAATAGGCAAGATGGCCATGACTAATGTAGTAATGCCATATATCGCCAAATTCTCCATATTCATTTTTCTTTTCCATTTATCGCGCCATACTTTATATCTGCTCATATCTTCGTTTCTCATAAAAAAACCTCCTCCATGATGAAAGTTCAACTTATTTCAACTTTCTTTGCTTGTCGGAAATTCCTTCATATATTCCAAGAAGGTAATTCTCATTTCGTCTCTATAGACAACAATGTCTGCAAAGATTTCCTCTTCAAGAGGTCTCAGTAAACGACCAACCGATTAAAGTAAACAATATTTCTAACTCTCTCTTTGTTCATTAGGATTTCTCACTTCCATCAATATCACCCTTCCAATTACTTACTATTTTCTATATAACCTATATCCACTTCATTGAAACGCAAAAAAATCGACCGCCCATAAAGGCAGCCGATAGTCATCAAATAAATTATTTCGTTACACCCACATTATGCCATTGATATTGGCGGCCAGCAAGGTAATCATATCCCGTAACGCGTTCATTCACTCCCGCCAATTGATAACGGAATAATGTCGGAATGACTGGAACCTCTTCATGAATCAACTCTTGCCACTCATTATACGTATCGATCCGATATTGATCATCGAATGCTTCCTCTGAAATCCCTTTAGCAAGAAGCTCATCATTTTTATCATTTACCCAGCGGGTATAGTTAAATTCTGCAGATCTAGACCATAAGCCTGATGGATCCGGATCGGAAGCGACCCCCCATGCAGCTTGATAAATATCAACTTGGTCATTATCCTTTTTCAATAGGTCGTAGAATGAATTGAACTCATGCAGCCTTCCATCCTGCAATTCAACGTCTAATCCCACTTGTCCCCATTGTTGGATATAATACCTTGCTAGAGGCTCAGAAACATCGGAGCCACTCATGGAAGCAAAGTTAATCTTGAACTCTTTTCCATCCGCATCTTCACGAATGCCATCCTTATTTGTATCTACAAATCCTGCTTCATCCAAAAGTTTTTTCGCTTTTTCAGGATCATATTCATATGCTTTTACATCTTTATTGTTATATTTAAAGTTTGGTGTAATGACCGAGTTGGCAGGGAAGCGAAGGCCCTTGAACATCTTTTCGCCAACTTCTTCATTATTGATGGCATAGGCCATTGCCTGGCGAAGGCGCTTGTCTTTGAATTTTGGATTATCATCCATAACATTTTCTTCTTTTTTCTTATCATAATGACCGAAATTGAAACCAATATAGGAATAAGCCAATTCAACTTTACCCAATAATTCGACATTATCCAATTCCTTGGCCTGATCATATTGCTCAGCCAGGACCTCAGCTACATCAAGGTCACCATTTTCAAGGGACTTAACGACAACAGACGGATTCACGACTTTCAATGTCACACTATCCAATTTAGGTGCACCGCGATAATAATCTTTATTCGCTTCGAATTCGACCGCTTCCCCTTGAACGATCTTCTTCACTTTAAATGGTCCAAATCCAATCGGGTTTTTACGAATTTTATCAGAAGATTCCAACTTCGCAATTGGAACATCTTTTAAGTATTCTTTATGAAGCGGATATGTCCATAATCCAGTCGTGACAGAAGGATTTGCTTTCTTGAAAGTAAAAGTAATTTTCTTACCGTCCACTTTAATGCCTGAAATGCTATCTGCTTTACCTTCATGATATTCCTTCATACCTTCGATTAATTCCATCTGTTCATCATAGCGTACACCTGTGTAATCTTTGCTTCCAATAACAAGGTATGCATATTCTAAATCGGCACCAGTCACAGGCTTCCCATCTTGCCAATTTACATTATCCTTAATCGTAAGTGTAAACGTTTTATGATCGTCTGAAAGCTCATAGGTAGCGGCACCTTCATTCGTGAAAACATAGTTTTCATCTGTATCCAATAAATCTTCATCATCCATGAAAGTAATGATTTGGTGATCTGGTTCGCCTTGATAGTAAACTTTGTTTAATATCCCTTCAAACGGGGTATTGGATACCAATCCATATGTCAAATGGCCGCCTTCAATAGGCTCTCCTTGATTAGTCGTCTTTGTCGGGAATTTAGAGGCATCGATCTGCTCGACATCTTTTCCTTTTTTCTCTTTCGTTGATGATTTCTCCGTATCATCCGAACATGCAGCAAGCAGTAGAGACGAAATGGCCAATGCACTTAATACCTTACTGTAGCTATTGATTTTCATATCCTACACTCCCCTTTTTTATCCTCTTCTTTGTCTTGCATCGGCGGCGCGTTTTAACGCTTGACCAACGAAATTTATACTCAGCATCAACACTAAAATCATGAGTGATGCGGGTACCCATATCCACCACTTGTTTTCCAGAACATCTGGATTTTGAGCATAACTGATAAGCGTCCCGAGACTCGGTGTGCTCTCCGGAAGACCGAACCCTAAGAAAGTCAAACTGGATTCTAGGCCAATATTGCCTGCAAGATTCAAAATGAAATTTACGATAATCAGTGAACTGACATTAGGCAGAAGCTGAAACAAGATGATTTTCCAATGTGGCGTCCCGAGTGTTTGTGAGGCGTGGATATAGTCCAACTCACGCTCTGACAAAGCTTTTGAACGAATTAGCCGTGCCTTTCCTGTCCATAAAAACATCGTCATGATCAATATGAAAACATACACATTGAATACTGGTACAATCGTGACTACAACGATGATGAACATCAATTGAGGTAGGGCAATCACGAAATCGATAACACGCATGATCACATTATCGGTTGCCCCGCCAAAGTAACCAGCAAGAAGCCCTAATGATAAACCGATGATTGCCGTGAATAAGGTAATGAACAAACTGATGGTAAATGAGTTTCTCGTACCGATGATCAGTTGTCCGAATACATCCCGGCCACCATAATCGGTACCGAGCCAATAGTCTGAAGATGGCTCCAGATAAATGGAGAGGAAATCGACCTTGGCAATTTCTTTGGCATCCATGAAGAAAGCCGCACCATAAACAAACAACAAAATAGCTGCTAATATAATCAATGAGCCCATGGCAAGTTTATCCTTTTTAATTTCCTGCCAGATGATTTTGATTCCTGAAGGGCTTACATCTTTCACTTGTATGTTCTTTCCGGTTTCTACTTTCATTTCCATACGACTCACCCCGCTCCTATTCTATCCGTATGCGCGGATCGACCGCACTAAGTATGATGTCCGAAAGAAGGGTGCCAAGCAGAGTGGCAAATCCCGTCATCATGACGATGGCCGTCACTACACTGAAATCCCGCAGACTGACTGAGCTAAGGAAAAGCTGCCCAAGTCCCGGATAACTGAAAATGGTCTCGATTATGACCGCGCCGCCGATCAATCCAGTAATTTCATAACCTAAGAATGCTGCTATCGGTAAAAAAGAATTTCTAAGGATATGACGTGAATATACTTTTGATTCAGGCACTCCCTTTGAACGCGCAGTCCTGACGAAATCCTTGATTTTATTATCGATGATTTCATTTCGCAAATATTGGATCGTACTTGTAGTTGCAATTAATGCTGTACTTAAAGCTGGTAATATCAAATGATTGATCTTACTTATAACATAGGCGAATGTGCCTTCATCCACTTTTGAATCGACACTGCCTCCGGATGGGAACCAATCCAAGGCGAATCCGAAAATGAATAACATGATTAACGCAAAGATGAAAATCGGTGTGCCAAACCCTGCATAACTATAACCCGTAACGGTTTTATCCACCCATGTATCGTTATACCTTCCGCTAAGTATGCCTAATGGAATAGCAAGCATATATGTAAAGATCAGAGTGACCAACGCCAGGAACACCGTGTTCCAAAGCCTGTCTTCGATAACATCCATAACGGGCGTTTTATGTGTATAGGAAATACCGAAATCCCCCTGTACAGCATTGGATGCCCACCTTAAATATTGTTGATACCAAGGGTCATTCAGACCCAATTCTTCCCTGATCCTATCGAGCTCGGCTGGATTGGCCCTGGGGTTGATTTCCTGGCCTGATAAGGCATCTCCCGGCATGGCTTTGGCCATCATGAAAACGATGATGCTCAATAAAAAGAGCTGCGGGATCATACCTAATAAACGTCTGAGGATAAACTTCCACATATTCTTTCCACCTCCTTATTGTAATGCGACTCTATGTGTTGCCGAGATTGGCTTCAAATCGTAAGCACGTCCATTCTCATCGAAATATTTCGAGTAGGTTGACTCATATTCTGAAGTGAGTTTTTTTCTAAGCTGCACTTTATCCTCGCGAACTTCCGGCTCTAAATCTGGAATGGCGGCAATCAGGCGTTTCGTGTAAATATGTTGGGGATTTTCATAGATTTCCTCACTTTTGCCTTCCTCTACTAATCTACCACGATACATAACGCCCATCCGGTCACACATATGCCGGATTACACCCAAATCATGCCCGACAAACAAATAAGTCAAATTGAACTCCTGTTGGAGATCCTGAAGGAAATTCAAAACTTGTGCCTGAACGGAAACATCCAGGGCTGACACTGGTTCATCAGCAATGATCAGCTTAGGCTTCAATGTCAATGATCTGGCTATTCCAATCCGCTGGCGCTGGCCCCCTGAAAATTCATGAGGATACTTGTGAATCGATTCAGGACTAAGCCCGACTTTGTCCAAGAAGTCCTGGACGATTTTCTTTTCCTCCGCTGGTGATAACCGTTCGAAGTTCCTCAGCGGTTCGGCAATGATGTCCAGCACCCTCTTCTTGGGATTTAATGATGAATACGGGTCTTGGAAAATCATTTGGATATCTTTTCTAAATGGTTTAATCTCTTTTCTACTTAATGATGCTAAATCCCTGCCTTCAAACAGGATTTGTCCGGATGTCACATCATTCAGCTTAACCACTGCCTTGCCTGTCGTGGACTTGCCGCTACCGGATTCTCCTACCAAACCATATGTCTCCCCTTGCTGCAGTTCAAAGGAAACACCGTCCACAGCCTTTACGTGATCGACCACCCTTCGGAAAAAACCGCCCCTTATTGGAAAATGCACTTTTAAATTATCTACTTTGAGTAATGTCATGTGTCGATGCATCTCCTTCAGCTTGAAAATAAAATTCTTTATAGCAGGTACATCGTACAAAATGATCGTTGCCCACATCGTGAAGTCGGGGCGCCTCTTCATGCGCATGTTTTGGTATCCAAGGAATCCTATCCTGGAAACGGCAACCTATCCTATCCATTTTCGCTATCGATGGGACGATTCCCTCAATAACGTGCAAACGGTTTTTCTCATTTGTAGCCGAAGGAATCGAATTTAATAACGACCTCGTATATGGATGCAGCGGATTATTGAATATCTCTTTAACAAATCCCGTTTCCACTACCTGTCCGGCATACATGACAACGATCCTGTCAGCGACCTCTGCAACGACGCTCAGATCATGTGTAATTAAGATGATCCCCATTTTTGTCCTGCTTTGGATATCTTTCAGCAAATCAAGTATTTGCGCTTGAATCGTAACATCCAGTGCCGTCGTGGGTTCATCGGCAATGACCAGTGCAGGGTTGCAAGCAATGGCAATCGAAATCATCGCCCTTTGCCGCATTCCACCCGAGAGCTCATGCGGATATTGCTTGTACGTCCGTTCAGGATAAGGAATTCCGACTTGTGTCAAAAGCTCTATTGTCCTGTTCTTTTTTTCATCCCTGGAAAGTTCAGTATGGTAATCAAGATTCTCCTCGATCTGTTTTCCAATGGTCATGAGCGGGTTCAAAGCCGTTAAAGGTTCCTGGAATATCATGCCCATTTCCTTACCACGGACTTTATTCATTTGCATATCATTCAACTTTAGTAGATTTTGGCTTTTATAATTTATGGTTCCTTCGGATTTCGTTCTCTGCTTATTATGTAATTGCATGATAGATAAGGCCAATGCACTCTTTCCACAACCTGATTCACCAACAACTGCAACAATTTCATTTTCATTCACCGTAAATGAAACATCATCCACCGCTGCATGATATTTGTTACGGATTCGAAATGAGGTAGTTAGGTTCTCTATTTGCAAAATAGCTTTCTTCATCCTTGATCCCCCTAAACTATTTTATCGAGAAAATAACTAATCTTCTGATAATTATTTAAAATTTTAATCAATTTTTTACATTTATACAATAGTTTTCATCCAAAATAATCACATTTTTTTCATATTTTATAACTACAGGAATATTTTTCTGCAATAAAAAGTCATTTTCTTTATGACTGTTATACAGTAAAGTTATGAAGCCCGGTTATTTGTGCAGAACGATTATTAAAAAATTTATTATCTTTAAATAACTATCGATAAGTTTATATCTATTTATTGAACATATCGATTTACATACCTTAATATGATTTAGAATAAAAATATTTTAATATTTCAGAAAAGTTAGTTTAATTGTAAGGATATCATAAAATAGGTAATTATTTCATATATATTTCGATACTTTCGAAAAAACAACTAAATTTATTAAATGTAATGAAACCTTTTTAAAACAGATCCGTAGAAATCGGTAGCAAATAAATGATGAGGTGATTGAATGTATTCACAAACTGTACAAACATATATGCCTTCCGTCATGAGGACGTTCGCGTTATCTCTAGCAGTTTCCGTTTTAGGGATGGCTCTCGGCACTTTTATTCCGCCATCTTTGTTTCTTCCCTTAGCGATCCTCGAGATCGCCATGTTGATTGGAGCATTCATCATGCGGAGGAAAAAATCTATCGGGTACACATTCTTGTATAGTTTTACGTTAATTTCAGGAATAACCACCTATCCGATCATTGCACACTACTTAGCAGCTGAAGGGGCAAATGTGGTAATCTTAGCCGGTGTTACGACGACAGTTGTATTTGGAGGACTGGCGGTTTATGCGACAACCACCAAAAGGGATCTTTCTTTCTTGGGAGGCATGTTATTTGCAGCCTTGCTGGCTTTAGTGGTTATTAGCCTTTTCAACATTTTCTTTCCATTAAGCTCTACAGCCATGCTGGTCTTTTCATTTATTGGTATTTTAGTTTTCAGTGGTTATATTTTATATGATTTCAATCGAATGAAGCATTACGGGGTAACAGCCGAAGAAGTACCGCTCATGGCCCTGAATCTATATCTTGATTTCATTAACCTTTTCATTAACATCTTACGTTTCTTTGGTATTTTAGCAAGTGATGACTAAAAGGATGGTATCCAATCCTACATGGTAACAGAAAAAGACGCTTGGCTGATCCAAGCGTCTTTTCACGTATGTGCCCCATGGGTAAAAAAGCATCTATCAGGTATTTTATATAAATCACTGTATAAAACCAATTCATGAGAGTTCCCCAAAAATTTTGAACCCCTGGCAATGAACTGCTGAAGGTACCGTATCTTATTTATATAATCCTGGATTTGATTGATCGGTCCATGGCAGTTTCACACCGAAGGTACTTGCAATGAACTGTGTATCTTCTCTTCTTTTTTTCCTTATTTGGGCCCGTTGTTTTGCCGATTCATTTAAATTCATTTCCATCTCTGTTTCGGGAACCAAACGCGGAACCGGAATTGGTTTACCTACTTCATTAATGGCAACAAAGGTCAAAAAGGAAATGACGCATAAATTCCGATCTCCTGTAACTAAATCCTCCGCAATCACCTTTACGATGATTTCCATTGATGTTCTGCCCGTATACGTCACGAAGCTTTCAAGGCAAACTGCATTTCCTTCGTGAATAGGGTGCAGAAAATCGACAGAATCAGTTGATGCCGTCACGACGTTGCTTCTCGCATGCCGCATGGCGGATATAGCCGCTACATCATCAATGTATGCCATTAATTTGCCTCCGAACATCGTACCAATATTATTTGTATCCGGCGGGAGGACAAGGCTTGTTTTTATGACCAAAGAATCCCGGCAATGTTTTATTTCTTCCATGGTGACTGCACTCCTTTTTGTCTGATTTCTCACTAGTCCACTTTATCGAATTCTTACCTGTAAAGCAATATACATGCTTATTTTCCTGCTATTAGTCAAAATTATTCGGCCTTAAAATAAAGCGCCACACTTTCACTGCCCTTTTGGTTGCTTGCCTTGTTGCAGCTCACGCAGGCTCAAGCCAAATGTCATTTGTAAATGAGGATAATCCTTAAACCCTGCCCAATCCCCGCCCCAATCAAAACCTAACCCTTTAGCGATGGTTACGACTTCCATCCAATCCGACTTCCCATTATGATTGCCATCATAACCCATATCCCAAATGGCCTCGCCTTGTTTGTTAAGGAGGGCAAAATCTATCGCCAAACCGAAATTATGAAGCGACTCCCCTCCTTTTGCATTCGTTACGACTTTGCCCTTGGTTAATCGGCCTTTTTCATAGAGTTCATTTTGCTCGGCTAATGACCGGAACCCCGCTGTAATGATTACCGGGATGCCTTTGTCATTAGCCTGTTGAATGAGCTCATCTTTTTTTTCGGCGACGATCGGATTAAGCTCGTCAGTCAGTTTGATTTCATCTAGATCAGGCGGAAGCATATACTTGAACAAGAGCCCCAACAATAATCCGAAAAAGCCCAATACCAAACATGTCCTTACCCAAGTAGCTTTCACTGAAAAATCCTTCCTTTACGAATAACAGTCAGAAAGTGAAAAACTCAACCAAAGACGGATGAGTTTTTCTTCTATTATAACTTTGATTTCAATTCTTCTATTTGCATTAAATGCCGTTTTTCATGAAGTCCCACGAAAGCAATCCATTGCTTCAAGCTTAATTCTTTAAACAAAGGGTGAGGAAAAGACTTTTGTTCGAGATCATTTCGTTTTGCATGATCAACTACTTGTATAAAGGCTTTGCGGGATTCGGACAACTTATCCTTAACCTTGCTCAAAGTTTGGAATGATTCTGACGGAATGACAAATGGCGGGGCCTGAACCTTCAATTCTCGATTTAAAGTAAGCTCGATTGGTTTATCCACAGCTGGAATGCTTTCATCGCTTTTCAATTTATCGGCAATATTCCTTGTTATGGCCCTCTCCATTAAATATAAATGATCCAATACCTGAATGATGCTCCAACGTCCTTCTTCAGGATGGGTGTCCAGTTGTTCATCCGATAGTCCTTTGACCGCAATTAAAAGTTCTTCCCTGATATTTTCATTTTCATTCATCTATAGCATCTCCTCTTATGGCCTGGCTAATCTCCTTTAATTATTCCATTTTCTATATGAATGTGTAAAATAATAATGCTTTTTGACAGAAACGAACCGATTTATAGTTGTCTATTTTTCGAAAAGCTCTATGATAGTCATAAAGGTAAAATTCACCTAATACAAACAACTTCCGAAATTCCATATAGCTCCAAATAGCAATGACTTTGCGATGTTGTAAGCAATAATAAAGAACATAAAGAAAAATCATTACTTCTGCACATACTATATATACAAAACTATAGGTAGTATGCGAGGAGACAATACCTATAGTGAAGGAACCTAATGCCACACCTAAATCATTGAATAAAAAAAACGTTGAAGTTGCTAACCCTTTTCGCTCAGTATTTACCGACTGAACAGAAGAGTTTGCAAAGCAGGTTGAAGAACACCAAACTCTACTCCTATGATTGCTCCCGCACTTAAAAATGCATTCATGGTATGTGCTTGACTCAAAATGATCATACCTATGATAAAAATTAATACGAACGGATATACTATATGATTTGCTCCTTTACGATCAAATAGTTTTCCAACAAATGGACGTGACAGTATTATAAAGAGTGCGAAGATTACAAAGAAATAACTTGCAATAGATGTCATACCTAATGCCTCAGCATAAATAGGGATAAAAGTAAAGCAAGCCCGCAAGCAAAAGTAAGAACAGCAGCCATTAAACCAATGGGAACAGTCTCAACCTCAAAAAAACCCGGATAAGGGACACTTTTTTATGTATGTCCGTTATCCAGGGTATAATTCAGCCTTCTGTGCATTTTTGCTTTCATTTGAAATGATAACTTTCCAAAATCCGATTCGTAATGAGCTGATATCCCTTTTCATTGGGATGAATCTTATCACTGAAATACTCGGTTTTCTTTTTATTCTCAAAAAGATCATTTGTAGGAATGAATACCATCCTTTTATCCTTTTTCGCTATTCCCATTATTGATTGGTTATAATCTTGGATGTGCTTTTCAAGTTTTTGATTGTCTTTAATCGGATTATACAGTCCCACTACAAGTATATCCGCTTTATCGTTTGCCTTTATCAGTGTCGAAGTAATCTTATCAAGATGGTTGATATACTCCCGTTTACCCTCATCGATTTTTCGATCACTTATTTTCTTCAAGTCACCGCCGTTACTATTGATCAAGTCATTGGTTCCAATATAAACGATGAAAGTATCGGCTTTATCAAGTTTCGATTTAATGCGGTAATCATCAAGCTGATTCATGACCCCATCCGTTTCCTGACCTTTTATACCGTAATTCCAAAAACTCACTTTTTGTTCCGATTCCGGATTATTCAATTCATCCTCCAGACCTTCTACATATCCCTCCCCGTCCTTATCCCCTTTTCCATAGGTTAACGAATCTCCAAAAGCCATTACCCTTTGCACATCTTTCGACTCCGAGGCCTGAAATTTATATGCAGCAAAACAAATAACTAGTACAATAATTAACAAACCTGCTACTTTTTTCATTGGTTTCTCCTTTTGTCTATTTACTATGAAGTATTTCATCATTTTAAATACCCAAAAATCTGTAGTTTTAACCATACAAAAATGAATTGTCAGATAAATAGTAAAGAGTGTATGATAATATAAAACTTTCAATGGATTGGGCTTCATTCACCGGCCTTTATGTAAGCGGGATGATACCCTTTATTCTGGAGATTGAATATAAATGATAGATAGGAGTTTAAATGATGGCAGAGCACATAGAGTTTAGGGAGGCAGCACTTTCGGATTTACCCAGAATCGTTGAAATATATAATTCGACAATTGCTTCAAGAATGGTCACGGCAGATACGGAACCTGTATCCGTACAATCGAGGGTTAAATGGTTTGAGGAACATCATTCAGAAAGTCGACCGCTATATATCATTACTATAGAAGGGCAAACTGCCGGATGGATGAGCTTTCAATCTTTCTATGGCCGGCCAGCTTATGATTCTACGGCCGAAATCAGCATTTATATCGATGATTATTTCCGGGGAAAAGGAATCGGACAAATTTCGATTCAAAAGGCAATTGAAGTGAGCCCTAAATTAGGGGTGAAGACTTTATTAGGTTTCATTTTTGCCCACAATATACCTAGCCTGAAGCTTTTTTCAAAATTCGGGTTTGAAAAATGGGCAAATTTGCCTCGAGTTGCAGAGCTCGATGGCATTGAAAGAGATTTGATTATACTTGGGAAACGTGTCGATCATTAAAATATTCATTTAAAAGCTATTGCCTTGAGCAGTAGCCTTTTTCAGATTAAACGAGGCCGAAATGGAGAATTTAGAAATACCTATATACTTTCTTAAGGGAAAAATATTCAGAATCTCTTTTATTTGTTAAAGCATTCAACAGCGTATCCAATTCTTGGCTTGCTTGAACAGTTAGAAGACTTGTTAAACCATAAATTGCCGCCAATTTGATCATTTCTTGTCTCTTCTCTTCTACTTTTTCTACAGTTACCTTCTGGCAAAGCATCAAGCCACCTCCCATTTATTCAATTTTTTTACACCTTCATCATAATGAAACTTATAGTTAAAATCAACTATTTATTTGAAATTAAATGTGTAATTTTACTGTTTAAATGTGACAAAAAGCCTATTTCATTTTCTAAATATGTATATATTGTGTCATCCCCTATATAAACATAAATAAAAAAAGCATCCACAAGTATTGACTGCGAATGCTTACATCATATCTCTTATCCCAAGATTATAGCCTATCGGATACTATGTCATCCATTCCGAAGGAGACTCGTTATTAGGTCTATTTATTACAATCTTATATTCATTTTCAAGTACTTTTAACGGGGCATCATAAAGGTGCCTTTCATCAGAGGTTTTGTATACTCCATTGGCCAATAACTCTTCAATAAGCATTGCCTTCCTCTGTTCAATCCTCTTAAATAATTCTGCCATGTAAATGGCTCCTTTCCTAGTCATCATAGAGCCGCTTCTAGTTGAGCTAAACTGTATTAACCGGTTTGATTTCACCAAATTATATATACCTTTTCTAGTATTCCACTAAACGTTATTCCGCAAAAATAAAAGCCTCTTCTAATTCAAGAAGAGGCTTACAGTGTCCGTACGGCTCTTCTTATCTTCCAAGCAAATGCTTGTTGGATTTAGCACAGTTCCCAAAATGGGTCTGCTGCCGAGGTTTCTTTGGGCCAAGTCCCTCCACCTCTCTGGATAAGAATTCAATATATAAATGATGTAGAAATGATTTTATCCCAATAAACATCAAAAGTCAATTACCTGGTTCTTCCTTTTCCACTTGCCATAAATGGGTTTCCCCTTTCAAATGTGGGTTGCATTTTCTTGTCTTTCTGATATGATGTCAGTAATTACATACAATTCACACCACTAGGGGAGTCTTTTTTTAGACTGAGATGGAATTAGTTCCGGACCCTTTGAACCTGAACCGGCTCATACCGGCGGAGGGAAGTGGATGATATCGTCCATTTGCAGACTTTATCCATCTACCCCGTTCCGTATTCAGGAGCGGGTTTTTTTATGGATGTAAATAGGGGATCTATTCTAAAGGAGGATGAACAATGGAGAATACTAAATTAGAAACCTTCAGTGAAAGACTTCATGGACGGGCAAAAGAAATTTGGAAAAGGAACCATTCACATCCCTTTGTCCAGGCAATTGGAAACGGCACGCTACCTGAAAAGAAATTTTCTTATTATTTGAAGCAGGACTATATCTATCTCATGGAATATTCCAAGCTTTTTGCTCTAGGTGTCATCAAAGCCCATAATATCGAAATCATGGCAAGGTTCTCCAGTATTTTAAACGAAACCCTTCAAGTGGAAATGGATATCCATCGGCAATATGCTTCGGAATTCGGAATCAGTACCAAGGAATTGGAAGATACAGAACCTACGCCTACCACTTTAGCCTATACGGGTTACATGCTAAATGCAGCTCAGCATGGGACTTTGGCAGACCTCATCGCTTGTCTCCTACCATGTGCTTGGGATTATTATGAAATCGGTTTGATATTAAAAAAACAAAATGGTGAAGCATTGGAAAACAACCGCTACGCAGATTGGATAAGGTCCTATTCATCTCCTGAATTCGGTGAGGCACACAAGTGGCTGATTGCTTTATTGGAAGAATTAACAAGAGGCATGCCTGAAAAGGAACTTCTGAGATTAGAAAAGCACTTTTTGGTGACTTCCCGATATGAATATTTATTCTGGGATATGGTTCAAAATGAACAGGATTGGCCACTGTAGGTATTGACATGATGATGAATCCAATCAAGAAAATGACGTTGACTGCCATGATCACGGGTATAACGACTCTGACCAGTTCATTTATTTTCATCCCTGTCGGATTTGCTAAAATCTTCCCTATACAGCATCTGGCAAATGTCCTGACAGCCGTTTTATTGGGACCTGCCTATTCGGTAACACAAGCTTTATTAGTTTCCATCATTAGAAACATGTCTGGTACCGGTTCAATTTTCGCCTTTCCTGGCAGCATGATAGGTGCACTATTGACTGCCGTCCTTTATCGAAAAACACAAAGCTTGAAATTCGCCTGTCTAGGGGAAGTGATTGGGACCGGCATTCTCGGATCCCTATCCTGTTATCCACTTGCACTCCTCCTATTGGGGGAAAAAGCTGCTCTTTTTGGTTTTTTACCAGCTTTTATGCTTAGTTCATTCGCAGGTGCGCTTTTAGCTTTCATATTACTTAAAATACTTCTAAAAAATAATTATATGAAGGGGATTTTTTATGAAAACAGCATTAACCATCGCAGGCTCTGATTCAGGGGGCGGTGCTGGAATACAAGCAGATTTAAAAACCTTTTCTGCACATGGTGTCTTTGGAATGTCTGCCATTACAGCCGTTACTGCACAAAACACAATGGAAGTGCGTTCAGTTCAGGCCATCGAAACAGCTATCATCTCGGATCAAATTGCTGCCATCTTTGAGGATATTCATGTCGATGCAGTAAAAATAGGAATGCTTGGATCAAAAGAAATAGTGAAAACAGTCGCTGCGTCCATTAAAACCTACTTACCTTCCATCGTTATCCTTGACCCAGTCATGATTTCAAAAAGCGGCCACCATTTGCTAGACGAAAAAGCTGTCACTGCCTTAAAAATGGAATTGCTTCCGCTTGCAACACTTGCAACCCCGAATGTACCAGAAGCGGAAGTCCTTACTGGCTTGTCGATTCGAACGAAACAAGATTTTTACAGGGCATGCATATCCATACATGAACTAGGTTCTAAAGCCGTTTTACTTAAAGGGGGCCATGCAGCAGGAAATCCAAACGATCTTTTTTATGATGGAACTGACTTCCAATGGATCAAGGGAGAACGCATTCATACACAAAACACACATGGTACAGGCTGTACCCTATCATCCGCCATTACATCCAACCTGGCAAATGGACTGCCATTGAAAGAGTCGATTGAACTGGCCAAGACCTATATTTCCGAAGCGATACGTAATAGCTTTTCAATCGGTAGGGGGCATGGACCTGTCCATCATTTTCATTCATTTTCAAAAAAAGAACGGAGTGACTTAATATGAATGTAGCTGCAGCCGATTTATTCGTGAAAGTACGAGAAAGAAAACCTCTCGTTCACCAAATCACCAACTTTGTTACGGTCAACGACTGTGCCAATGTCACCCTTGCCATCGGTGGCTCACCTGTAATGACATCGAGCCCCAGTGAAGTGGCGGATATGGTCAAATTAGCGAATGCATTGGTCCTGAATTTCGGTACGATTGATGATAAAGCCTTAGAAGCAATGGAGATTGCCGGCAGGACGGCAAATGCCCTGAATATCCCAGTCATTTTGGACCCGGTGGGAGTGGGTGCCACCTCCTATCGGACAGAGAAAGTCACAGAGCTTCTAAGTAAGGTTACTTTCCAAATCATTCGCGGAAATGCGAGTGAGATCCTTCGATTGATGGGGGGGGATATCGTTACACGCGGAGTGGATTCAGGGGAACTAGCGATTAGCAATGCAGAGCTGGCTGCACAAGCAGCAAATAAATTGAATAGTATCATCGTGGTCAGCGGGGCTAAGGATGCGGTCAGCGACGGAAAACATACGTCAATTATCGACAACGGGAATCTCCTTTTAACTAATGTTACTGGTACCGGATGCATGGCCACTGCTCTTATCGGCACCTTTTCCGGAGTCACGGACGATTTCTATTCTGCGGCAATTGCCGGTATCTCGACCATGAGCATTTCAGGGGACCTGGCAGCTGCAAAACTTCAAGAAGATGAAGGGACAGGAACGTTTCGAGTGCGATTAATGGATGCAATATCAAGAATGGATAAGGAAATATGGATGCATGAGGTGAAAATAAATGAAGAAGTCCCAAATTGATTTAAGTCTATATTTAGTTACGGAAGAGTCGATAGCAATAGAAGAATTGACCAAAATCATTGCAGAATCGGTTTCAGGAGGAGTTTCGATCGTACAACTTAGAGAGAAAAACAATTCCTCCCTCTCCTTTTATAAAAAGGCTTCTGCATTAAAACAGTTATTGAGCGAGCTGTCCATTCCCCTTATCATTAATGACCGGGTAGATATAGCACTCGCTGTTGAAGCGGACGGAATTCATATTGGGCAAGATGATCTTCCACTGCCTGTCATCAAACAAATGGTTCCTGACGATATGATTGTCGGTGTTTCAGTCTCCACACTTGAAGAAGCTCTCGAAGCCGAACAAAATGGAGCAGACTATATCGGAGTCGGTTCCGTTTTCCCTACGAAGACCAAACAAGATGCAACGCTAATGGCCATTGAAGATTTGGAGGAAATTTGCCGCAGCGTATCGATTCCTGCCGTAGCAATCGGGGGTATCACAGCCGATAACATTTCCTCACTTTCAGATAGCGGGCTATCCGGTACCGCGGTCGTTTCAGCAATCATGAATGCAGATAGTCCAAAGATTGCCTCCGAACTCCTTTTAAAAATAATAAAAGACTTTAAGTAAAATCGAGTAGGAGGAGGCGCCTAGCCTCCGACCTCTCACACCACCGTACGTACCGTTCGGTATACGGCGGTTCAG